>JBAXNN010000001.1:0-317028 GCA_037133755.1 Thermoleophilia bacterium | reverse complement strand
GGCACCCACGCCCACGCCGGCACCCACGCCCACGCCGGCACCCACGCCCACGCCGGCACCCACGCCCACGCCGACACCGACGCCGGCCCCCGGCACGGCAACGCTGACGGCAACCGTGATGAAGGATTCGACGTGGAACGGCGGCTTCTGCCGCAGCTTCACCATCGCGAACACGGGCACCCGGTCGTCGACCAACTGGAAGCTGGTCTTCACGCTGCCGAGCAGCGTCAAGCTCTCTGACAGCTGGAATGGCACGGTTACCCGGAGCGGCAACGTCGTCACCGTGACGGCGCCAAGCTGGGCAGCCTCCGTCGCACCGCGCACCAGCGTGGCTGCGTTCGGCTTCTGCGCCACCGGCACGGGCGAGCCCACGGCGATCAGCGTCACCGAGATCGCCTCGACCACCCCGGCCGTCGCGGCCGCGCGCAGCGGAAAGGCGACCCACGCTCGGGCCGTCAACAAGGCCCAGCGCATCCGCCACGCCCGTCAGCTCGGCACGGCGCGGGTCTGACCGATGCAGGCGAGTACGGCCGGCTCTCCTCAACGGGGAGCCGGCCGACTCTACCGCCTCGCTGCTCTACCCCAGCGGGGCGGCGGCCGGCGTCGGCAGCGCCGAGACGACCTCGCCTCCGTCGAACTGGCAGGTCATCACCAGCTCGACCGAGGAGTTCATCGCCAACCCCTGGCAGCCGATCGCGGCGCGAGCGCAGAGCCCCGCCTGGCCGAACACCTCGACGAGCAGCTCGGTCGCCCCGTTGATAACACGAGGCTGCTCCTCGAAGTCCGGCGCGGAGTTGACGTAGCCCGTCAGGGTGATCATGCGCTGGACCCGGTCGAGCGAGCCGAGCGCGAAGGCCATCACGCGGAGGCTCTCGATGCAGGCCACCCGCGCGGCGTCGCGCGCCTCGTCGATCGACACGTCTTGACCGACAATGCCCGGCAGGTACGCCTCGCCGTCCCGCGTGGCGACGGTGCCCGACAGGTGCAGCAGATCGCCGTGGGCCACGTGCGACACGAACATCGCGCCCGACGGATCGTCGTTGCCGTACATCGCCGCAAGATCCACATCGAGGATCCCGAGCGCGGTGGCACGCGCGTGCGCGCCGCTCCCTGCTGTCGACTGCGTCATGGACAAAACCGTAGGCGACCGTGCCGCGTCAGCGCCAGCGTGTGGCCAACACGAACAGGCCACTCGCCGCCGTCAGGATCGCCACTGCCACGATCGCAGCCTGCGCCGAGACCAGGTCCGCGAGTACGCCGGCGAGCAGCGCGCCGAGGGCGAACCCGAAGTCACGCCAGAAGCGGTACACGCTGACGATGCGCGCGCGATCACGCGGCTGGCTGTTGTCGGAAACCGCAGCGATGAGCGTCGGGTAGACCATGGCTGTACCGGCACCCAGCAGCGCAGCGGCCGTCAGGGCGAGTGAGAAGGCGCCGTCACTGAGCGCGAGGACAACGAGGGCGACGGCCTGCAGCAGCATGCCGAGCACGATCAGCGGCTTGCGGCCGACGCTATCGCTGAGCCAGCCGGTCACCAGCTGCCCCACACCCCAGACGAGCGGGTAGGCCGCCGCCACGATCGCGATCTCGCGCAGCGATGCACCCGCCGCAGCGAGGTACAGCGGCACCAGTCCCCACGCGAGCGCATCGTTGAGGTTGTTGACGAGGCCCGCCTGACACGACGCCCGCAGCGGGCCGTTGCGCAGCGTGGCCTCGACGAGCGCGCCGCCGAGGCCGAGCGCCGTACCGGCCGTGCCATGCGCCCGTTGCTCGAGGCGCACGTGCGCCCCGGTATCGCTGACGAGCACGAGCGAGATGGTCAGGCCGGCGACCGCGACGATCAGCGCACCGACCCAGACGACCTCACGCGGCGCGTACGTCGCGGCGAGCGCGCCGGACGCGAGCGCCATCAGCGCGACTCCCAGGTAGCCGGCCGCCTCGTTGAGCCCGAGCGCAAGCCCACGCCGCGCCGGCCCGACGAGATCGATCTTCATCACCACCGTCATCGACCAGGCGAGCCCCTGGTTGATGCCGAGGAAGAGATTGGCGACGACGATCCACTGCCACGACGGCGCGAGCCCGATCAGCAGCGGCACCGGCAGCGCGAACGCCCACCCGATGATCAGCATGCGCCGCCGCGAGTGCCGCTCGGCGAGGCTGCCGGAGAACAGGTTCGTGATCGCCTTGCTGAGACCGAACGCCAGCACGAAGGCGAGGATCGCGACCTTGGAGGTGATGCCGAACTCGCGCTCGCCAATCAGCGGCATCACGCTGCGCTCGAGCCCGACCATCGAGCCAACGAGAGCGTTTAGCGCAACGAGCAGCGAGAACTGCAGCGCGTTCTCACGCAGACCGAGGCGGACCTCAGACACGCGTCACCTCCGCAGCTCGCACGAAGCCCTCGGCGCTCGATCAGTGGTGCGCGGTCGGCACCACGACGACCGGGCAGGCCGCGTGGCCCGTGACCTGCTGGCTGACCGAGCCGAGCAGCAGGCCGGTGAAACCACCATGTCCGCGCGAGCCAACCACGACGAGATCGGCCGACTCGGCTGCGGCGAGCAGGACAGCGCCAGGGCCGCCCTCGACGACGTGATGCTCGATCTCCACGCCGGCGGGGATGTTGGCCTTCGCGATGACGGCATCCTGGGCCGCGCGCGCATCGCCCTCGAGCTCGTCGATCGGATACGGCGCGGGCAGGCCGCCCGGGCTGAGGGCCGTGACGGGAATCGACCAGGCGGTCACGACGCGCAGCGTGTGGCCATGCGCAGCTGCCTCTTTGCCAGCCCACTCGAGGGCGGGAACCGAACGATCCGAACCATCTACGCCAACCGCGACAACGCCCATGTCAGGCCTCCTTGGGAATGCACCTGAACTGTACGACAGATGACGCTGCGGGTTCTCCCGGATTCGGGCTCAGCGCGCGACTTCGCGCACGTCGTCGAGGCGTACCGGCAGTTCGCGGTCGTCGTCGAAGCGTACGATCACCGAGTCGGACGGCACGTTGATGCCACGCACGACACCGCGACCCTCTGGGGTCTCGACGGTGCGACCAACCGCCGGGGCGCGATCGCGGAACGACTTGTAGACCGGATGCTCGAAGGCGAGGCAGCAACGCAGGCGCCCGCAGAGACCGGTGACGCGACCGGGGTTGACGGGCAGATCCTGATCCTTGGCCATCCGCAGCGTGATGCGCGTCTCGTGCGCGGGGAAGCGGGTGCAGCAGAGGACGTCACCGCAGAGGCCGTAGCCGCCGGTGACGCGCGCTCCGTCGCGCGGGCCAACCTGCCGCGCCTCGATGCGGAGGTTCAATTGACGACCGACGTCTTGCGCGATCGGGCGCAGGTCGACGCGCTCCTCGCTCGTGTACCCGATCACGACGCGACGACCATCGAACGGCATCTCGGCGCCGTGCACCTTGATGCCCTGGTGACGCTTGACGACCTCGCGACGGAACACACGCCGCACCTCGGCCGCGCGCTCGCGCTGCTCGCGACGCAACACGTCGTCTTCGGGCGTGCCCTTGCGCAGCACCCGGAAGACCCGCTCAGGTGCCTTGCCCTCGAGCTCGTGCGCCGGCTGCACGACGCGGCCGTACTCCTCACCGCGCGGCGTCTCGCAGATCACGCGGTCGTTCCACACGAGCTCGTGCCCGTTGGGGTCGAGCACCTCGACGGTGCCGCCGGACTGGAAGACGACGCCGACGACGATCATGCCGTCACCGCATCGCGCCGACGGGCCGCCCCGACGCGTGCGTACACCGCGGCCAAGGCCAGCGGCCCGTTGATCGGCTGGCTCAGAGCACGACGGACAGCGTCCACGCCGGTCAGGGCCTCCTCGAGGCGGGCGCGAGGAATCCGGTCGGCAACCGCAGACAATGCGTCGGTGGGAATGCCCGAGCCAGTGCGGTCTGGCGCATCGGCCTGGACGACGAGAACATCGCGAATGACAAGCTGCACGGTGGCGATCACGGCTCGCATCATGTCGGTCTCGGCGCGACGACGGCGCCGGCCGGCTGTCGTCTTGCCGCCCGTCTCGATGCGCTTGCGCTCGCGATCGAGCTCGCGCGAGGACGGCAGCTTGTCGAGTCGCTCGAGCTGCGCGGCGGTGATCACCTCGGCTTCGGCCTCGGCGGCATCGCCGACGGCCTTGATGCCGGCGTAGGTGCGCTGCACCGCAGCGTCCTCGGCGAGGCCGTCGGTCAGAAGCGCAACGACATCGCGCTCGACGCCGTCGATCCATGCACCGACCGCCGCGTCGGCGGCAAGGCGATTGGCAAACGCCAGGTCGCCCCGCGAGCGCACACCGATCCGCTGTGCGAGTGCCGCATCGACACCCGTTGTGGTCAGACGCTCGGCGATCGCTCCGGCCGCGAGCGGCGGGAAGGCAATCGGCTGGCAGCGCGAGCGCACCGTCGGCAGCACGCGCTGGACGTCGTCGGCGATCAGAATCAGCACGACATCGCCCGGCGGCTCTTCAAGCGTCTTCAGGAACGCGTTGGCCGCATCGCGGTTGAGGCGGTCTGCCTCGTCGACGATGCCGACGCGGCGGGCTGCCTCTTGCGGGCGGTAGCGCAGGGCACCCGACAGCTCGTGCACCTGATCGACGAGCAGCGACTCGCCCTCGGGCTCGATCATCGCGAGATCCGGATGGCTGCCGGGGACGATGCGGCGCACGTCGCAGCCGAGGAGCTCGGCCGCGAAGGCGCGCGCTGCGTCGCGCTTGCCCGTACCGGCGGGGCCGTGCAGCAGATACGCGTGTGCCGGCTCCTTCAGCCCCGCGTTGAGCAACACCTCGGCGCGCGGTTGGCCGGGCAGCGAAAGCGTCATGGGTGCAGCCCCTCAAGCGCGTCCCAGATGCGGCCGGCGACCTCGTCCTGTGCGCCGCGAGCGTCGATCAGCCGGATGCGATCGGGCTCCAGCGCGGCGAGCTCGAGGAAACCTGCGGCGACGCGCGCGTGGAAGTCCGCACCTGCAGCCTCCATGCGGTCGGGTTCATCGTCACGACGATCGACGCCGTGCATGACGAGCGTGCGGGCCGGCAGGACACCCCCGGTGGCGAACAACGAGACCTCGCGGATCGGCTCGACGCCGAGACCGCGCGCGATGCCCTGATAGACCAGCGAGCTATCGATGAAGCGATCGCACACGACCCATGCGCCGCGCTCGAGCGCCGGAGCGATCACCTCCTGGGTGATCTCCGCGCGCGCCGCGGCAAACAACAGGGCCTCAGCGCGGTCGCCCATCGTGACCTGCGGATCAAGCAGAACAGACCGCACGCGCTCGCCGAGCTCGGTCCCGCCCGGCTCGCGACATTGCACGACCTCGAGTCCGGCAGCCCGCAGGCGCTCGGCCAGCAGGGCCGCCTGAGTGGTCTTGCCGACCCCGTCGGGGCCCTCGAGGCTCACGAACATGTAACAAGAGTAGTCCGGAGGGCCCTTTCGGGCGTACGTCGGCAGGAACGCCGGGGAGAGCGGAGAAGGCACCCCCCGATATGGCTGCAGCAGAGAATCCCTTCCTCCTCGATACCGGCGCGTGGGTTGCCGTCCGCCGACGGCGCTTTGCCGAGCGCTTTGCCCTCTGGGGCATGGTCGCCGGCGGCCTGATCCTGGCGGCCGTTGTGGTGTGGCTCGGGTTCTCGCTCGTCGGCAAGCTCACGCACGGCTCGGCGGCGGCACCTGAGGCCAAGGCCGAGGTCGCTGTGCCCGCACCGCCCGTGACGCAGACGCCCCTGGTGGTCTGGAATGGCGTGGGCGCCGACGGCACCGCTGCTGAGGCCGCCCGCCAGCTGATGCTCAAGAAGTACCCGATCGTCAGCGTCGGCGATGCGCCCGACCACAGCTACATGCGCACGTACGTCATGTACAAGGGCAACGACCCGGCCGGCAAGTCGGCCGCCAACGACCTGATCAAGCGGATGCACCTCGATAACGCCGTCGCCCAGCCGATGGACGGCGTCCGCAAGGACCAGCTCGCCGGTGCGCGTCTGCTGATGATCGTCGCGGACCCGCTCACCAGCCACTGACCGCCCTCGGCGCTTCGGCACGTACCATCAAGGAGTGCGTCCGCTTCCCCGCCTGAGCCCGACCGCCGCTGCGCTGCTGGCGGCACCCGCTGTGGTCCTCGCGCTGTGGGGCGTGTTCTTCGGAGCGGGTGGCATCGCCCCGGGTGCCGCTGAGTTGATCTCGGCCAGCACGGCGCTACCGGCCGCCGTCGTGCTCGGATTGATGGCCGTGGGCCGCTGGCCATTCGCACTGCCCAACCGCGCCACGCTCGTCGCGGCCGCGGGTCTTGCGCTGTTCGCGATCGTCGCCGCGCTGTCGGGCTTCTGGTCGCTGTCGGCGTCGCAGTCGGTCTCGACCGCGATTCTCGCCTCGGGCTATCTCGGTGCGCTCGCGCTGGGACTTCTTCTTGGCCCCGCACTCCGGCGCCCCGGCGTGGTCTTCGCAACGGGCCTGACGGCCGTTGCCACCACCGCCTCCGCGTGGGCACTGATCGCGCGTTCCTTCTCGGCGACGACAGGTGTCCAGCTGAGCCCGCGTCTGTCGGGCACGCTGACGCTGCCCAATGCCCTGGCGGTGCTCGCGTTGGCGGGTGTCTTTGGCGGCCTCGCGCTCGCGGCGCATCGCGATGCGCGGTTACGCGCGGTCGGTGGCGCCGTCGCCGCCGTCAATGCCCTCGCACTCGTGCTCACCTCGTCCCGCTCGGGCCTCGGGCTGACGGCGATCGGCATCGTGATCCTCCTGCTCGTCCTGCCGACGCCACCCCGCATGCGCCTTGCCGGCCTCGTCGCGCTCATCCCCGCGATCGCTCTCGGCTTTCAGGCGGCGCGCTGGACCGCCTTCACCGCGCCCGAGCAGAGCGTGCAACCGGCCGGGTGGCAGCTCGTCGTGTCCACCATCATCGCCGCGGTTCTCGGCGCCGCAATCGCCGCGGTCTTCCACCGCGTAATGCCTGGCAACGATCCGAACGGAACACCGCGCCGCGCCACCCGCCGCACGCTCCTGATTGCCGCCGCTGGCGTCGTCGTGATGGTCCTCGCCGTGATCATCCGCTCGGGCGGCATCCACGGCACGATCGATGCGATCCGCTCGGGCTTCACCAGTCCAGTCGGGCAGGCCGGCGTACGCGTCGGCATCGGCTCGAACTACCGCGACCATTGGTGGGCGACGGCGTGGGATGGCTTCAAGGCGGAGCCGTGGCACGGCTGGGGTGCCGGCACGTTCCGGCTGCTGGAGCAGATCACGCAGAACCCGACCCAGGTGACCGACTCGGCGCACAACACGATCCTCGAGGTGCTCGCCGGCGTTGGCCTGCTCGGCGGCATCCCCTTCATCGTCGGCGGCATCGCCCTCGTCGTCATGGCCGTGGCGGGTATCCGCCGCCCGCGCCCGGACGATGCGATCGGCGCTGCGGTCATGGCGATGGCCGCGATCGGCTTCCTCACGCAGGGGTTCATCGACGTCGACTGGAGCCTGGCCGCGGAGGGCATCATCGTCTACGCCGCGATCGCGGCCATCGCCCCGGCCGACCAGCAGCAGACGCGGATCACTCTGCCGTGGCGCGCGATCAGCGGCGTGCTCTGTGTCGGCCTCGTTACCGCCGGGCTCTTCGCCATTCCGTTCTGGCTAAGCGCGCGGCAGACGGTTGAGAGCCAGAACCGCATCGTTGACAACCCCACCGCCGCGCTGCAGCAGGCCGCGAGCGCGCATCGCTACAACCCGCTGTCCGTTCCGCCGCTGCTGGCCGAAGCCGATGCGTACGAAGCGCTCGGCGACCACGCCGGCGCACGCGCGGCACTGGAGGAGGCAATTCGCCTCGAGCCGAAGAACTACGAGGCCTGGCTCCTCTACGGCACGTATCTCGCGTTTTCCTGGGGCGACGAGAACGCGGGGCGCTCGGCACTGATGTGGGCCGCCAAGCTCTCGGGCGACGACGTGTCGGTGCACGTGGTGCTCGACACGCTGCCTGTGCCGGCTCACTGAGTCACACATGTGTTTCGCCGCGCGTCTAGAGTGAGGTGCTGTGTCGCAGTGCGCTTCCCACCTCCGCCGCCTTGCCATCGTCGCAGTCCTGCTGGCTGCATTGCTGGCTGCCGTACCGTCGGCCGGCGCTGCCAATTGCGGCAAGCAGCTGATCAACGAGTACTTCTTCAGCGGGCACCTCAAGTACCACACGCAGGCGTGCTACGCCTCCGCGCTCAAGCAGGTCGATCCCGATGCCCGCATGTACTCGGGGATCATGGGCGCCATCCGCGCGGCGCGTGCGCGTGACAAGGCCGCCGACGAGAAGGCCAACCAGCCCGACGTGACGCCGGTCGACACGACTGCCGACGTTGTGCCGACGACGCCGATCGACACGCTGCCCGTGACGACCGCGCCCCTACCGACCGAGACGGTGGAGCCCACCATTACGGCCGAGCCGCGCACCGGCCCGATCCAGACGCAAGCAGTCGTCGATACCTCGTCGTCGCAGCCGAGTGTGCCGCTGCCCGTGATCGTGCTCGGCGGACTCGCCGCCCTGCTGATGCTCGTCGGCCTCGGCGGCCTCGCCGTGCGCTACCTCGACCGCGGCTACTAGCGCCTGAAGATCAGCGCGCTGTCGTGGCCGCCGAAGCCGAAGCCCGTCGACATGACGTGCTCGGCAGTGGTCGGCTGCGCGGCGTACACGAGGTTGAGCTCGACATCCGGCTCGACGAGATTGGCGTTGGGCGGGAGCTGGTTGCGCGCGAAGCACGCCAGCGTGGCGATCGCCTCGATCGCTCCCGCCGCGCCAAGCGTGTGGCCATGCTGGCCCTTGGTCGACGATACCGGTGCGTCGCCGACGCCGGCCAGCCCGAACGCCAGCGCCTCGGCGGCATCGCCAACCGGTGTGGAAGTGGCGTGGGCGTTGATGTAGCCGATGGCCGACGGTGCCACGCCCGCGTCGACCAGCGCAGCCGTGATCGCTCGCGCCGGACCCGTACCGGTCTCGTCGGGGCTCGTCAGATGGCCGGCATCGCAGGCCTGGCCGTAGCCGACCACCTCGGCGTAGATGCGCGCGCCACGCGCCCGGGCATGCTCGAGTTCCTCCAGCACCAAGACGCCGGCACCCTCCGCCATCACGAAGCCATCGCGCGCGCTGTCGAACGGACGCGAAGCTCCCTCCGCACCATGCGCAAGCGAGGCAACCGCACCGAGCTTGAGGTAGCCCGCGAGGATCGTCGGGACCACCGCGGCCTCAGCGCCGCCCGCGACCATCGCATCGGCACGCCCAAGGCAAATGCGCTCGTAGGCCCAGCCAATCGCATCAGAAGCAGCGGCGCATGCCGTGGCCGGCGCGGAGCTGGGGCCGTGCAGGCCGTTGAGACGCGTGACGGCCGCCACCGGAGAGTTCGACAGTGCCAGCGGAATCGTGAAGGGGCTGACGCGGTCCGCGCCGCGCTCGCGAAAGGCGTCGTGGGCCTCCATCAGGGTGGCTGCGCCACCGTGGGCGCAGGCGATACTCGCGCCGATACGCGTCCCATCGAGCCCGAGATCGCCCGCATCGGCAAGGGCGGCAGCGGCTGCGACAGCAGCGAACGTGCCGACGCGATCCATGCGCTTGACCTCGCGACGGCCGACGACGTCCTCGGCAGCAAACGCCGGGACCGTCACGGCAGGAAGCGGGGGCAGCTCGGGCAGCTGCAGCTCGCGTACGGCACTCCGTCCCGCCAAGATCGCGTCCCAGAAACCGTCGACGTCGTTCCCGAAGCCGGACACGATCCCGAGACCGGTGATGACCACGCGGCGCATGCCCATAGTGTGACGAATCGGCAGCACGGATGCCGCTTCTCAGGTTCTATTCATCATCGCGCGCAACAGTGTCAGTGCACGGTACGTTCGACCTACGGAGCATTCTCATGACTGACACCAGCAACAACAACCCTGAGCCCTGGGAGCCCACTGCAGTGCAGCCGGCCGTCGATAGCGACGCCGCAGCACCCACCGGCCGCAAGCGCCTCAATCGCAACCAGAAGCTCGCCCTCATCGGCGGTGCTGCCGCCGTGATCGGCCTCGGCGCGATCGCCGCGCCGGTTGTGGCCAACACGATCAAGGGCCACGAAAACGACCGCGACAACCGGCAGGAGCAGTTCGAGAAGGACCTGGCGCAGAAGCTGGGCGTCCCGCAGTCGAAGGTCGACGGCGCGCTGAAGGCGATGAAGAGCGACCGCCTGAGCCAGCGTCTCGACCAGCTGCAGCAGTCCGGCGTCATCACCGCCGATCAGGCCGCGGCGATCAAGGCGAAGATCACGAGCGGCGACGTGCAGGGCGCGATGAAGGAATTCCGCTCCGCGATGATGACGACGCAGCTCGATGCGCTGATCAAGAAGGGCACGATCACGCAGGAGCAGGCCGATCAGGTCACCGCACTCGTCAAGGCCGGCGTCCCCGTCGGTCTGCGCGTCCCGCCTCCGGGTGCCGCCGGCGGCCAGGAGCAGCCGCAGCACGTTGAGTCCGCCGCGCACCAGCAGGAGCAGGTGCAGCGCCTTCAGGCAGCCGGCATCATCACTGCAGACCAGGCGAAGACGATCAACGACCTGATTGCCGCCAACAAGACGGCCGAGGCCGAGACGGCAATCCACGCCGCGATGGACAGCGGCCTGCTCACCCAGCTCGTCAAGGACGGCACCATCACGCAGGCGCAGGCCGACCAGATCACCGCCCTGCAGCAGGCCGGTGTGCCGATCGGTATCGGCGGCCCGGGCATGGGCGGTCCCGGCAGCCACCACGGCCCCGACATGGACGGCGACCACGGCATGGGCGGCGGCATGGACGGCGACCACGGCTTTGACGGCCCGCCGCCGATGGATGGCCAGCAGGGCCAGGGCGGCGGCTCCCAGAGCGGCCAGTTCCAGCCCCAGAGCTTCGAGAACAGCAACGCCTGATGACACGGATCGGCTCCGCACGGCATACTCGTGCGGAGCCGATCAGCTCACCACCATGCGCATCCTCATCGTCGAAGACAACGAAGCCGTCCGCTCCGCGATCCGCCGAGCCCTGACGGCACGCGGCCACGAGATCGTCGAGGCGGCGACCGCTGCGGCGGGGCGCGTGGGTGCAACCGACGCGATCGACGCGATCGTCCTCGACGTGAACCTGCCCGATGGCTCGGGCTTCGACGTGTGCCGCACGCTTCGTGAGAACGGCGTGCGCACCCCGATCCTGATGCTGACCGCCCGCGATGCCGTCGCCGACCGCGTCGAAGGGCTTGATGCGGGCGCCGACGATTACCTCGTGAAGCCGTTTGCCACCGTCGAGCTCGACGCGCGCCTCCGTGCGATCTCGCGCCGCTCGCTGGCCGACCCTGGCGTCCAGGACGAGATCCTCGACGTCGCCGGCATCCGTTTCGACCTCGCCTCCCACACCGTCAGCCGCGACGGCGAGGCCATCGATCTGACGCGCACCGAGCGCCTGCTGCTCGAGCTCTTCCTGCGCAACCCCGAACGCGTCCTCACGCGCGAGGTCATTCTCGACCGCGTCTGGGGCATGGATGCCCAGACCTCGTCGAATGGCGTCGAGGTCTACGTCGGCTACCTCCGCCGCAAGCTCGAGGCCGACGAGCGCCCGCGCGTGCTGGAGACGGTCCGCGGTGTCGGATACGTCCTCCGAGTCCCCGCGTGAGCCTTCGCGTCCGCATCGCGCTCGCCTCGGCGCTCGCTGTGATCGTCGCCTTCGGCATCGGCGGCGTCGTCACGTACCAGGCCGTCTCACGCTCGCTCTACAACCAGGTTGATGACCAGTTGCGTACGGCGGCGATCCGCGAGGCCCGCGCCGCGCTGAGTCCTGACGGCGAGCCGGACCGCGACACGTTTGGCGGCAACAGCAACGGGCGCTTTGGTGGCCCGGGCATCTTCACCGAGCTGATCAACGCCCAGGGCGACATCGTCCGCCTGCCCACCGGTGAAACGCCGCTGCCGCCTTCCGACCACGCTGCCGAGATTGCGGCGAATGGCGGCAGCCATTTCGACACCATCGCTGCTGAGCGCACGCCCGTTCGTACGCTCACCGTCGGGCTCCGGCCTGGGCTCGCGCTGCAGGTCGGCCGCTCGGTCGAAGACGTGCAGCGATCGCTGTCCGAATTGCGAGACATCCTCCTGGCGGCCGGGGCCGGCGGCATGCTGCTCGCGATCCTGCTCGGCGTGATCGTCGCCGACCGCGGCCTCGTGCCGTTCCGCCGCCTCGCACGCAACGTCGAGGCCGCCGCGCACGACCGCGACCTCTCGAGCCGCATCCCGGAGGAGGGCGGCTCCGAGTCGGTGGCAGTGGCCGGCGCCGTGAATCAGCTTCTGGCCGGTCTCGAGGAGTCACGCGCCGCCCAGGATCAGCTGGTCGCCGACGCCGCGCACGAGTTGCGCACGCCACTGACCGCTCTGCGGACCGACGTCGAGACGCTTGGTGACCCCACTGCCGACCTGTCCGACGACGACCGTCGACAGATCGCTCAGGCTCTCGATCGCGAGATCGATGAGGTCTCTCGCATGATCACGAGCATCGTCGACCTCGCGCGCGGCGCCCGACCGGTCGAACAGTCTGAGGCGCTCCGCCTCGATGACCTCGTAGCCGACGTCGTGGCGCGGGCGCGCTCACGCCGTCCCGAGGCCGAGATCGAGCTCGATACGCAGGAGGCGCCGATGGTCGGCGACCCCCAGCGTCTCGAACGGGCGATCGGCAACCTCGTCGAGAACGGGCTTCTGCACGGCGCCTCGCCGGTCACGGTGCGCGTCAAGCCGGGCGAGGTCGTGGTCGACGACGCCGGCACGGGCATTCCGGCGGATCAGCGCGAGGCGATGTTCGAGCGCTTCCGCCGCGGCACGGGACATCAGGATCGCCCTGGATCCGGCCTCGGGCTCGCGATCGTCAGGCAGGACATTGCCGCCCATGGGGGAACGGTGGAGATTACGGAGTCCCCCTCCGGCGGCTGTCGCGTAATCGTGCGCCTGCCGTCCGCCTGAATCGACTGAGCAAATACTGCTGATAGGGTTCCCTTATGGATTCCGCTGAGTTCCTCGGCCTTCCCCCGCGGGTGGCAAAGCCCCGCACCGTCGGTATCACGCACGTGATGGACAAGGGACTTGGCCTCGACGCCGTCCGTTCGATGATCGAGATGAGCGGTGACTACATCGACATCGTCAAGCTCGGGTGGGGCACGTCGTACGTGACCGGCAAGCTGCGCGAGAAGCTCGATCTCTACAAGGAACTCGACATTCCGGTCGTCTGCGGCGGCACGCTACTCGAGGTCGCCGAGGCACGTGGCCGCATCGACGGCTATCGCCAGTGGCTCTCCGACCAGGGCTTCACCAGCGTCGAGGTCTCCGACGGCACGATCGACATGTCGCGCGAGCGCAAGCTCGAGCTGATCGAATTGTTCGCGAAGGACTTCCGCGTTCTCAGCGAGGTTGGCTCCAAGGACGCCGAGGAGATCTTCGCCCCCTACCAGTGGGTCGAATGGATCAGGGAGGAGCTCGCCGCGGGCTCCTGGAAGGTGATCACCGAGGCCCGCGAGTCGGGTACCGCCGGCATCTTCCGCACCACCGGTGAGGTACGCAGTGGTCTGATCGACGAGATCGCCCACGAGCTCGATGTCTCCAACCTCCTATTCGAGGCGCCGCAGAAGTCGCAGCAGGCGTGGTTCATCAAGCACCTCGGTCCCGACGTCAACCTCGGCAACATCCCGCCGGACGAGGTCATCCCGCTCGAGACACTGCGCCGCGGCCTGAGGAGCGACACGCTGTCGCTGATCCTCGGCCTCGACGGCTAGTCTGGACGCGATGTCCGACATCCTCGTGATCGGCTCCGGTGGGGCCGGGCTGGCCGCCGCGATCTCCGCGTATGACGCAGGTGCGTCCGTGACGATCGCGACCAAGCTCGGTGTCGCCTCGTGCAACACGGCCAAGGCCCAGGGCGGCATTCAGGCCGCGGTCGGTCCCGACGACTCGGTCGAGACGCACTTCGAAGACCTCATGCGCTCGTCGCACGACACCGCCGACCCCGAGCTCGCGCGCGTGCTCGCCGAGGAGGGTCCCGCCACCGTGGCGTGGCTCGAGGACCTTGGCGTGGGCTTCACCCGCGAAGCCGACGGCACGCTCCGTGTCGCACGCTGCGGCGGCGCGACCCGCAAGCGCCTGCTGCAGGTCGGCGATCAGACGGGCCTGGCGATTGCCACCGCGCTGCGCCAGGCGGTCGGCGAACGCGACATCGAGGTGCTGGATCACGCTGCGCTCGTCGAGCTCGCCCCCGGCCATGCGGTGTTGGACCACCGCGGCGAGCGCATCGAGCTTGCCCCGCAGGCGATCATCCTCGCCGCCGGCGGTCGTTGCAAGCGCGTCGCCGCCGAGACGGGTGAGCTCTCCACGAACGGCGATGGCGCCACCGGAGAAGTTGCCGAGCTCGCTGTCGCTGCCGGGTGTGCCGAGCGCGATCACGACTCGCTCCAGCGCCATCCGACCGGCGCCGCCTGGCCCGAGTCGCTGGCCGGCTACGCCGTGCCGGAGACGACACGTGCGTACGGTGCGCGCCTGCTGAATGCCAACGGCCAGCAATTCATCGACGAGCTCTCTCCGCGCGATGTCGTCGCCGAGGCGATCATCCGCGAGTGTGCCGAGGGCCGGGGCATCACGACGCCTGATGGTCGCCCCGCCGTGCATCTCGACTGCTCGCCCGTCGATCCGGCCGACGCCGAGACGTCGTTTCCCTACACCCTGCGCCGCTACCGCAAGGCCGGCCTCGACCCGCTCACCGAACTGCTTCCGGTCTACCCCGTCCTGCATTACCAAAACGGCGGGCTCGTGATCGATGGCGACGGCGCCACGACGGTGCCGGGCATCTGGGCGGCCGGGGAGATCACGGGGGGCGTGCACGGCCGCAACCGCATGATGGGCAATTCGCTGCTCGACATCTGCGTCTTCGGGCGACGCGCCGGTGCAGCGGCAGCACGTACCGTTGCGTAGATGACCGAAGTTCTGATTGTCGGCGGGTCGTTTGCGGGGCTCACCGCAGCACGCGAGCTGCGCGGTCGCGACGTGCTGATCGTGGACCGGTCGCCGATTGGTGCACACCAGACCTCGGCCTGCGCCCTGCCGGTGCGCATCGCAGCGTGGCTCGGCATCGAGGACGCGATCCTCTACGAGGACTCGCTGATGCACATCAGCGTCGGACGTGAGCGCTGGGACGTGCGCCTGCCCGAGGCCTTCGGCGTGATCGACTACGAGCGCGCCTGTCTGCTGCTCGCCGCGCAGAGCGACGCCCGCGTGGAGCGCGTGCGCGTGACGGGCCGCGAGGGCTCGACGGTGGTGGGCGCCGACGGTCAGCGGCTGACGGCCGAATGGCTGATTGACGCCTCCGGTTGGCGCCGCGTGCTCGACGCCGCCGGCGCGACCGAGGGCCGTGAGGCGCGGCTCGTGATCGGGACCGAGGATCACGTGCCGACCGAACTGGCGCCTCAGGCCGACGGCTTCGAGTTCTACCTGGAGAAATCGCTTCTGCGCTCGGGCTACGGCTGGTCGTTCGCCGCGGGCGATCACGTGCGCGCCGGCGTCGGCTCGTTCATCAAGGAGCCGCTGCAACCGGCCATGACGAAGCTCCGGGCGCGCGACGACCTCGGGCCCGGTCGCGAACACCACGGCGGCGCGATCGCCTGCGTGCCACGCACGCCCGTCGACGGCAACGTGCTGTTCGCCGGCGATGCCGCCGGCCACGCACTGCCGATCACCCTCGAGGGCATCCGTCCCGCCGTGTTCTTCGGCGCGGGTGCCGGCCGTCTCGTCAACGCCGCCCTGACCGGAACGCTGACGGCCGACGAGACGCGACGTCGCTACCGCGCTCTCCACGAGGAGCATCTCGGTGGCTACACCAAGCTCAACCGCATCCAGCGGCTCTACCGCTATCTGCCCGAACCACTCCTGCGCCGCCTCGTGACCCGCGGCGTCGGCCAGCCGACACGTGGCGAGGGCGAGGTCTCGTTCCGTAGCCTGCGCTATCTCGACGTGCTGCGGCCTGAGGCACTGCCCACTCTGCCCTAGGCGGTAGGCTCCGCCCGTGCAGCACGATTCGTCGCTCCTCGTCGACGCTCTCGCGGCGCTCGACCCGATGATCCTCGAGCATGAGTTCTCGCTGCTCGGGTACGGCCGCGGCTCGGCACCGCCGTCACCCGAGGCGCTGCTCGCTGAGGGCTTTGGCGCGCGCATCGACGACCCACTGGAAACCACGTTCGTCCTGCGGACCTCGCTCGCCAACGAGCTGCCACCCGCCGACACGCGCCAAGACGGGCTGCGGGTCATCCTGCTCGTCGCCGAGCTGCCGTCGGAGCTCGTCGGGTTCGCCTCGACCATCAGCGGTGCGCTGGCGGAGCGGAACGTGCCGATCGTCCTCGTCGGTACGGCTTCGCGCGATCACCTGATCGTGCCCGATGCCGCCTGGCCCGAGGCCCTCGCGGTGCTACGCGGACTGCGCGACGCGGCGCGCAAACTGCTCGAGCAGTCGGCCGACGCCACGCCCGACGACGACGATCCCCTCTAGGATTGGCGCCGTGGAGCGACCCCTGCGGATCCTGGCTGCTCTCCTCATGCTGCTGCTGGTGGCAGGGGCGGCTGTCGTCTTCTTCCGGTCGCAGGTGCTGAAGAGCGCGCCGTCGCCGATCATCGCGCCGACGATCATCAGCCCGACGTTCTCGCCGAACGCCTTCAAAGCCAGCCGGCGCCAGGCGACACTGAACGTTGGCCTGCGCAAGGCGGACCGCGCCACCGTCGTGATCTTCAATACGGACGACCAGACGATCGCCCAGGCCGACACCACGCAGAAGGGACGCCGCATCCGGGCCACGTGGGACGGGCGCCTCGCGAGCGGCAAGCTTGCACCTGACGGCCCGTACCGCTTCGCCATCCGCCTCGCCCGGCAGCAGCGGACGATCCGCATCCCCGACGCGATCATCCTCGACGCCACCGCCCCCACGATCGAGTCCGACGCGAAACCCGGCCAGCGCATCGCTCCTGGGCTCGAGGGCTCGTCCGGCTCGTACAGCTTCACCCTCGACGCGGACGAGCCCGTCAAGTTCCGCCTGATGGTCAACCAGATCCAACCCTCCGGTGCAGCACGTCTGCTGCGGCGCGAGACGGCACTGCAGTTCCAGCTCCGCAAGACGTTGCACTGGTCGGCCGATGTCGGCAACCTGCCGCTCGACAAGGTCGGGCAATTCGTCGGCCCTGGCTCGTACATCGTCGGGTGGACCGCCGAGGATCGTGGCGGCAACCTCGTCATCGCACCGAGCGTCGTCAAGCCGAACGAACTCGCGCCCGCGCAGGTCGTTGGGGTGGAGACCGTCGCGCTGACGCAATCGCTCAAGCCCCAGACGCTGCTCGCCGAGGTGACCCTGATCCGCCAGCGCCCCGGCCGCTCGTTCCCAGGTGAGGTGATCGCTCGCGCCAAGGGTGCTCCCGGTGCCGCCAAGCTGCCGCCCGCGCCGGCCGGCTTCTACGCGATTCAGATCAAGGGTGGCGGCTGGAAGGCGTGGACGCCGAACGCCATCCCGGGCGGCGCACCGGTACTCGTGATGGAGCCGCTCTACTCCTGGCAGGCTGCCAATCCTACCGATGCCGACCTGTCGGGCTTCCCCGACGTTCCGCCGGCACCACTCGCGCTCGATCGCCCGCTGCCGACCGGGAGCGCGGCCGACCTCGCCGCTCTCGGCCGCGTTAGCGCCGACGCGCGCGCGGCAACGCGTCGAAAGGTCGGCGCGATCACCGACATGGCGATCGAGGAAGGTGGCGTGCCAGCCCGGACGAAGGTGCTGATCATCGGCAACGCGCCGGTCTGGACGGAATCCCTCTACACCGCGATCAAGCGCTTCCAGGCCCGCGGCGGCACCGTCGTGGTGCTCGATGCCGTCAGCATGACCCGCAAGGCGATCCGGACCGGCGAGGCGATCACGATCATCGGCCAGGAGCACGCCGACGTCCAGGCGCTCGATCCGATCTGGACGGTCAGCGGCGCTGCAACCGTGTTCGCGCGCCGCGGCCGCTAGCCCAGAGGCGCACACCGCGCATCCTCCCCGTACCATGCGGGTATGCGCGTGCTGGTCACAGGCGGAGCCGGATTCATCGGATCGCATCTCGCGGATCGGCTACTCGCGGCCGGTCATGAGGTGCGGGCCTTTGACTGCCTCGATCCGCAGGTCCACCCGAGCGGACCGCCGGACTACCTCGACCCCAACGTCGAGCTGATCGTCGGCGACGTCCGTGACGAGGAAGCGCTCGGCAAGGCAATGGACGATGCCGATGCGGTCGTGCACCTCGCAGCCGCCGTTGGCGTCGGCCAGTCGATGTACGAGATCCGCCGCTACGTCGAGGTCAATTCGGTCGGCTGTGCCGCGATGCTCGAGCAGCTCGTGGAGCGTCGCGATCGCGTGCGCCGACTCGTCGTCGCATCGTCGATGTCGATCTACGGCGAGGGCCAGTACCGCAACGAACGCACGGGTCAACACGGCCTCGCCCCGGGCCTGCGCCCCGAGACCCAGCTGGCCGAGCGCCGCTGGGAGGTTGAGTCCGCCGACGGCGATCTCCTCCTGCCCGAGCGCACCGCCGAGACCAAGCCGTTGCTGCCGACCAGTGTCTACGCCGTCACGAAACGCGACCATGAGGAGCTCTGCCTCTCCGTTGGTGCCGCCTATGGCGTGCCCACGCTCGCGCTCCGCCTGTTCAACGTCTACGGGCCGCGGCAGGCGCTCGGCAATCCGTACACGGGGGTTGCCGCGATCTTCGCGAGCCGCCTGCTCAACGGCCATGCACCCGTCGCCTTCGAAGACGGCGCACAGACCCGCGACTTCGTCCACGTCACCGACGTCGCGCGCGCGTTTCACCTCGCGGTCGAGTCCGATGCGGATGGCGCCGCGCTCAACGTCTGCACGGGCCAGCCCTCCAGCGTCGTCGATGTGGCGCACGGCCTCGCCAAGGGCCTCGACCTCGCGATCGAGCCGGAGATCGTCGGCAAGTACCGCGCCGGTGACATCCGCCACTGCATCGGTGACCCCACCCGCGCCGCGGAGCTGCTCGACTTCCGCGCGGCGATGGAGGTCGGCACCGGGCTCGGCCAGCTTGCCGAGTGGCTTGCGGGCCAGGAGGCCGACGACCGCGTCGACCAGGCCATGGACGAGCTGCGTCAGCGGGGTCTCGAGCGGTGAGCGCGAAGCTCGCCGTCGCCATCGTCGCCCACAGCAACCGCGACCTCCTGATGGAGGCACTGGCTGCACTGACCGGGCCGGGGCGCCCCACCGTCGAGCACACGCTCCACGTGCTCGACAACGCCTCTGAGGACGGCACGTGCGACGCGGTACGCGAGCGTTTTCCCGACGTCGACCTCGTCGCCCAGGACTTCCGGGACGGGTTCGGCGCCAACCACAACCGTTTGCTCGCGCGGAGTGACGCGCCGTATCACTTCCTCCTCAACGATGACGCCACGGCCGAGCCGGGTGCAATCGACGCGCTCGTGGGGTACCTCGATGCGCATCCCGAGGTTGCCGTCGCGGCGCCGCGCATCGTCTATCCCGACGGCCGGCACCAGCCCTCGGCCTTTCGCTTTCCCGATCCGGCCACCTGCCTGCGGAGTCTCGCCACGCTCGGTCAGGCTGGCATCGAGCAGCGCGTCACCGGCGCCCCGGCTGCGGTCGACTGGGCCAGCGGCTGTGCACTCGTACTGCGGCGGTCCGCGATCGAGCTGACGGGGCCGTTCGACGAGGGCTTCTACATGTTCTCGGAGGAGACCGACCTGCAGAAGCGGCTCGCCGATCGCTGGTTCCAGACGCACGTCGTGCCTCAGGCCACCGTGCGCCACCACGTGCGTGCCTCCACGTCGGCCGATCCTTCGCGCCGGATCGTCGAGTTCTGGCGCAGCCGCCGCCGCTACTGGGCCAAGCACCACCCCGGCACCGGCGGCGACGCTGCACGCCTCGCCCTGGCTGGCCAGTACTCGGCGCTGAGTGGCCTATCGCGTCTGCCCAAGCTGCCGGGTCCGCTGCGTCGTCTCTCGCCGAGTCTGCCGCGTGCCGAGCTCGACCTTCACGTGCAGAACGCCCTGCACGGCCCCACCGGCCCGGGTCTGCGCGAGAGCGCCGACGAGTGGAATGCTGCGCACGGAGTGCATCGGTGAAGGAGGCGGTACAGCTCGCGATCGGCGGCGCACCAGCGATCGGAGCCCGCGCCTCAGCGACCCTGACCGACCTGCTCGCCTCGAGCGGGGTACAGGTCGTGCGCACCGGCAGTGTCGTCCTCGAGTGGCCGAATGCGGCACTGCCTGGCGCCCCGGCCGCCTGGGAGGCCGCGCTCCCCGCCGATACCGATCCGCTCGCCTTCGCCTTTCGGCATCTGACGAGCACCGCGTCGCAGGATCCCTGGGCGACGCCCGTCGATGCCGTCCGCGCGCAGGTCGCCGACTGGATTCGCGCCGAGCGCCTGCGCATCTCCCCGCCGTGGCCCGAGGGCACGACGTGCGCGATCGCGCTCGCGCACGAGGCGCGCCCCTTCGAGCAGGAGCGCGGCGGCCTGCGCGGGCGACTGTCGCGCGGTCCGAAGGAGCCGTCGCTGGCGCCGTACGAGCGTCTCGCCACCATCGAGCGGGCGCATCAGGTGCAGTCAGCGCTGCGCTCCATCGATCTCCTGGAGCCGGCAGAGCAGGCACAGGTTCGCGCGCTCGGGTTCGCGCTGGACACGCCGGCCGGCATCCAGCTCGCCGCCCGCCCTGGTTTTCGCCGGGGCACCGCCTTTCCGACGCGTGGCTACGACGCAGCGGCCGAGCGCGCCGCCGAGTGGATTGAGGTACCCCTCCTCGGCGATACACCCGATCCGGGACTCAGCACGCTCCTCGACGCCGGTGGTGCCGCCGCCCTGAGCATCCCCGTCGAGCGATTCGCCGGCGAGCATGCCGAGGCAGAGGCCATCATCTACGACGAGGTGTTGTCGCGCCTCCGCGGGCTTGGGGCGTGGCTGACCACGCCACTCGAACTCGTGCGCCGCATCTACACCTGAGCTCCCGTCGTCTGAGGACCGCCGCAGCACCGCGCGCGACAGCTCCTAGACCTCCCAGGTATAGCGATAGATGCCTGCCCACCTCGGGTTGATGCGGATCGTGCCGAGGCACGAGAAGTTCGTGCTCTCAGTGGCGAAGGTGCAGCCGAAGCCGCCCGAGACGCGGTCGGCCTTGAACCCTCCGCCGGCGCCGATGTACGCGTTGTACGCCGACGACGAGGAAGTCTTGTACACCGATACGCCGAACGTCAGGCCGATCGTGACGCTCCTCTCGAAGCGCTTGCCACTGTACTTCTTGGAGAACTTCCGTGTCTTGGCCAGGACCACCTGCCCGAGCAGCGCCTTGGAATAGGTCTTCTCCGCCGAGGCGAGCTGCCAACCGTTGTCGTTTCTGCCCTGCGTCATCTCCTCGAAGGTGCCGCCGTCGCCGTCGAGGCGCATTTCGAGCATTCCGTCGTAGATCTCCGAGGGCGACTTCTCATGACGAATGTGGATCTTGAAGCCGAACTCGGTGACGCTGCCGCCGGCCATCTTCAGTGAGATGTCGTGCAGGGTGTAGGTCGTCTTCTTCATGACGAGCGTACCGCCTGCCGTGGCGGAGGACACGACGTACGACGCATTGCCACTCGCCGGGATCGCGGTCTTCAGGGTGAAGTGGAACGCGGTGATCTGGAAGGTCGCCGTCTTGAACACCAGGTCCGCTCCAGTGACATGCAGCTGAATCTCGTACGCACCGCCGGGGGCGCTCACCCATGAGTCGGTGGTGAAGGTGCCGATGCTCGACTGCATCGTTCCCTCGAGGCGGATCTGCGGGGACAGCGTCGACAGGGTGATCTTCGCGTTTCGGTACGTCGTTCCACCGAGTACGAGGTCCTTCACCTCGGCCGAGCCCTCAAAGCCACCCTTGTTCGCATAGAGCAAGACGTCGAACGTCGCGTTACCGAGCGTGTAGCCGCTCAGGGTCAAGTTGACGTGCGGCGAGCCGCCGATGTTCTTGATCGAGCCGCTCACATGATCGAGATTCACCGCCGTCGCGTTCGCGGACGGCGCGCCCGGCGCCGAGTTGGCGGCCACATAAATCTGCCAGTGACCCTGACTCTCCCACGTCATCGTCGCGTTCAGCGTGCTACCCGTGCTCGCCTTCAGCACCACCTCGGCGGTCACCACACCATTGGCATTGCCGGTCACCTTGATCGACTCAGCGATCGCCTTCGGTGTCCCGGTCGCGTCGTTGAACAGCGGGATGTTCGACAGCTCGACACCTGGAGCGGGGATGGCGTGCCCGAAGAAGGGCTTGGTCACATCGCGTGCCGTCGGTTGCTGCGCGGCACCGGCCGGGACGACCAGGACGAACGCGGCAAGAAGGACGAGAACGGGGACGATCAGACGACGACGCACCTGTCTAATGTACCGCCACAGGGCCGTTATTTCTACCGACCCTCTCCGGGCGGGGCTAGGCCTGCTCGAGCGGGGCCATCGTCAGGCCGCGCTCGCCCAGCTGCTCGTGATACAGCTCGGCCAGCTCCTGATGCCCCGTCCAGACGATCGCCTGGCCCGACTTGTGGATGCGGTTGGCGAAGGCCATGCCCTTGGCGTAGTCCACGCCGGGGAGGACCGCAGCGAGCGAGCGCGCCACACCCTCGAACGTGTTGTGGTCGTCGTTCAGGACGATCACGCGCCACGGCGGCCCGAGGTTGGTGTCACTCCCCGTGCCCTTGCGCTCGACAACGTCGGGCGAGACGCTCACTGCGGCGACTCGTCAAAGGTGGCGATCAGCGCCTCGGCGACGACACGCATCGTGCGGCCCGTCTTCTGGCTCGCAGCGCGGATGCGGCGGAAGGCCTCGGCCTCGTCGATGCCGTCCTTCTGCATCAGGATCCCCTTGGCGCGCTCGACGGCCTTGCGGGAGGCGAGGGCCTCGGCGAGGTCGGCCGCCTCATCGCGCAGCGCCGACAGCTCCTCGAAGCGGGCGCGCGCCGTGTCGAGCGCCGGCAAGAGGTCGACCTCACGAAACGGCTTGACCAGATAGGCGAAGGCGCCGGCTTCGGAGGCGCGCGTCACAAGATCTTGTTCGGCGTAGGCCGTCAGCATCACGATCGGGACGGGCTTGCGATCGGTGATCTGCCGTGCCGCCTCGATGCCATCCATGTGCGGCATACGCACGTCCATCACGATCAACTCGGGGTCGTGCTCCTCCGCCAGTGCCACGGCCTCCTGGCCATCGCGGGCCTCGGCGACGACCTCATGGCCCGCCTTCTCGAGCAGCGTGCGCACGTCGAGGCGGATGATCGTCTCGTCCTCGGCGATCAGGATCCTCATGCCCGACTCCACGTCAGCCGCGCACGCACACCCGGCGAGCCCTCCTCGAGCACCAGCTCACCCCGCAGTTGGTCGGCTGCAAGGGCCCGTGCGATCTTGAGCCCCAGTGATTGCTCCGGCGTGAAGCCCGCCGGCAGACCCGGGCCCGCATCGGCAACGACGAGTTCGATCGTCCCCGCGGACTCCTGCAGAGAGACATGCACGTCGCCACCGCCATGCTCATGCGCATTGGCGTATAGCTCGGAGAAGATCAACGCTACGGCGGTCGCGGTATCGCCCGGTACCTCGACGTGCGCGATCTCCTCGGCGGCTGCCGGCGTGCCCAGGCCATGCCCGAGCATCGCCGAGACGCGACGGATCAGATCGCTCAGATCGACATCGCCCTCACGGCTCGCGGTCAGCAGGTCGTGCACCTCGGCGATCGAGAGGATGCGATCGACGGAGTCCGCGAGTGCGCGCTGGGGATCGGCGCCGCTGGCACGCAGCCGCAGGAGCGAGGCGACGGTCTGCAGGTTGTTCTTGACGCGGTGGTGGATCTCCTGGGCGACGATGCCGCGCATCACGCCGCGGCTCGACTCGACCGCGGTGGCCGCCTGGTTGGCGACCGAGCGCAACAGGATTCGCTCCTCGTTCGTGAACGGCCGCCGGCCGGGCGTGATCACCACGAGCGCACCGACACGGCGCGCCTTCCACAGCAGCGGCAGCGCGAAGACGCCATCGGCATCGAGCGGTGCCATCTCCGAAAGGGCGACCAACTCATCATCGGTCGGACCGTCCGTCGTGGAGCGGCTCGCCAGGGCGGTGCCCTCCGGACCGTCGACGATCAGCGCGCAGACCTCGGCATGCGCGGCCTTCGCAGCAGCCTCCGCGATATGCGCGAGCGCTTCCTCGAGGTAGAGCGACTCGGCCACCGCCTGCGAGATGCTGCCGAGCGCCTCGAGCTCTGCCACGCGACGCTGCGAGCGCTCGTAGAGTCGCGCGTTCTCGATGGCCTGCGCGACCTGCCGTGCGATTGTCTCGAGCAGCTCGATCTCGTCAGGGTGGTACTCGCGCGGCTCAACGGTACGGACGTTCATCGCGCCGGCCAGACGCTCGCGGCGATCGAGGATCGGCACGGCGAGCAGTGACTGGAAGCGCCGCTCCGGCAGATTCGGAAACTCCTTGAAACGCGCATCGAGATGGGCCTCGGCCGCGATCGAGACGGGCTCGCGGGTCTCCGCCGCCCAGCCCGTCAATCCCTCACCGACCTGCATGCGTGGCGGCCCGGCCGTTGCCTCCACGTGGGTCCCGTGGACCGCCTGCAGCACGAGATCATTCGTCGTCTCGTCGTAGGCGTACACGAAGCAGGCATCGGTCCCAAAGGCCCGCGCCACGGCAACGGCCACGGCATCCGTCACCTCGGCGAGATCCAACGAGCTCGTGACGGCCTCGACGGTCTCCGACAGCAGGCCGAGATGCCGGGCTGCACGGGAGGTGGATGGGGTCTCAGGTTCGCTCATGCCGACCGGTGGCGACGGTAGCACCTGTGCGCGGACCGTCCCTGCGCTCAAGCAGCGAAGGGCAACTCGGCGGTGTCCTCGGCGAACGCCAGTGCGCGAGCCGGGAGATACGGGTACCAGCCGGCGGGAATCGAGCGCGTGCCGAGGGTTAGGTACAGATCGGGATGGGGTGCGCGGGGCAGTCGGCGCAGCGGCATCCCGGCCTCGTGCGGCAAGCGGTCGCTCTTGCGCAGGTTGCAGGGCGCGCAGGCCGTCACGACGTTGTCCCAGCTCGACCCACCACCGCGCGAACGTGGCACCACGTGATCGAGCGTCAGACGGGTGCGACTGCCGCAGTACTGGCACGCGTGCGTATCGCGGGCGAAGAGGGCGCGCCGGGTGATGCGCCGCGACGTGAAGTGCGGCACGCGGACGTACGCCACGAGACGGATCACAATCGGGTGCGGCAGGGTGGTCGACGGTGAGCGGATCTCGCGCTCGGGGTCCGCCTCCAGCACCTCGGCTTTACGAGAAAGAATCAAGCTGCAGGCTCGCCACAGACTCGTCACGTTGAGGGGTTCATACGTCGCGTTCAGCACGAGCACCGATCCGGCCATGCGCCGAGGGTACTCCCTGATCCCCCGCTGTTCACCGGATCGCCGCGATCGACGCTCAGCGAAGGGCGTGCTGGACGGCACGCAGCTCTTCGGGCGTCAGCTCGAGCGAGCCCGCCCCGCCCCGCAGCACGTCCTTGACGAACACGCTCGTCGAGCTGCCCGCGTGTACCGCGCTGATCACGATGCCCGAGCCATGCCGATCAAGCAAGGCGAGCGAGGTCGAGCGCCGACCCTCCTCATCCTCGTTGGCGTCGAAGCGCACGATCGAGCGGCGGCGCAAGAGCACGTCGAGTGCGCCAAGCGCCGACACGACCTCGTCGCGCAGCCGCGC
Source organism: Thermoleophilia bacterium (assembly GCA_037133755.1). GTDB lineage: Bacteria > Actinomycetota > Thermoleophilia > Gaiellales > F1-60-MAGs149 > F1-60-MAGs149. The sequence goes on along the minus strand of JBAXNN010000001.1, from coordinate 291,256 downwards.
CTCGTCATGCTCGAGGCGTTCCATGCGGGCCTGCATGCCGACCGCGAACTCGACGAGATCGACGGGCTCGCCGTCCAGCAGCGCCTGCTCGGCCCGTCGCAGACGGTTCGACCATTGCAGCATCCGGAGCGCGAGCACCATGGCGATGACCGCGAGCACTACACCACCGATCGCGACGACGAGCGCCACCGTGCCCTGCAGCTCCGTGGTCACGGCCGGCTCGTCCCTACGCGGGCTTCAGGCGGAACTGGATCTGGTAGACGCCGATGTTGTTGTCGATGTTCTGCTCGCCCGGCACCTTCTCGACCGTCACCTTGGCGGTGACCACGCTGTCGAAGACGATGTCGGACAGGCCGAACGGAATCTCGACGGTGCCCTGGGCACCCGGATCCAGCGTCGTGATCTCACCCGTCGGCAGCGTGCGGTCGTCCATGCCCTTGGCGCGCAGGACGACGTTGACCTTGACGGAGACCTCGGTGGCGTCACCGGAGTTCTGCACGGTGATGGCGAGTGACATGTCGTTTGCGCTGTCGACCTCGTTGACCGAAGCCGGATCGAGCTGCGTGCCACCCGGGTTGAACAGCGTGCTGATCAGCGTCGTGCCGTGCAGCGCACCCGTGGTGTCGGTCGCCGCGCTCTCGGTGCTCGTGACGACGTTGCCGTTGGCGTCGGTCGTCGTCACCGCCGTACCGCCGCCGTCGACCGGGACGCCGCCGAGCAGCGCGTTCAGGATCGACTGCATGCGCTGCGGTGCGGCGAATTCGATCAGCTTGGGATCGACGAACTGGGAGTCCTCGACCGTCGCGTTGATCGACTTCTGCGCGAGCACCTGCTTGACCGGCTCCTGGTACGAGTCGGAGTAGACGACGTCGGAGGCGATCAGGCGCTGGAACGTGGCGGCCACCGCGGCAGACTGCTCGAGCGGCACCTGGCCGGTCGTGCCCGCCGAATTGAAGGCGTCGCGCAATGCCTTCTGCAGTCCCTGCAGGCCGCTCACGCGGTACTGCATCGACTGCACGAGGAACGGCTTGTATGCGCTGACGCCGTCGGGCGCGCTCAGGTCGGCGGCGTTCTTCGCAATCTGCTGCTGCGACTGGATCTCGCGCGTGAGCGACTTGTCGAGGCCATCCGGCGTCTGGCCGGCGGTCAGGATCGCCGCGGAGAACTCGGACCCGACCGTGCCCGAGGCCTTCGCGACCTCGTTCGACTGGGAGACGTAGCTCTGGTACGCCGAGACTTCACGGTCGCGCTGACAGCGCTGCACGAGGAAGTAGCCGGCAACGAGAACGATCAGGATGCCGATGACGAGGACGAGGAGGCGCTGGGGACCCTTGCCCTTGGGTGCGCTCGGCATCGAGGGCCGCTTGCGCGCGCTGCGCGACGGCGGAGCCTCGTCGAGTTCGTAGTCGTCGTCGAAGAAGGAAAGGAAAGCTGGCATAGATGGCGTACGGAGAGCCGTGCAGCCTCCGCATTTCGCCACATTATCACCCGTTCCTGCTGGGAACGACGGTCAGACACGGTGAGCGTCCATCCGCTGAGGAGCACGTCGCGCACGCGCGCAGTCCCGCCGCTGTACCCCGAAGGCATCGTCGCCGATCGTTTTCGGATCATCGAAACCATCGGTGTCGGCGGGAGTGCGACCGTTTTCGAGGCCGAGGATCTGCAGACCGGCGAGCTGATTGCCCTCAAGGCGATCCCTGCCCAGGAGAAGCTCCGCAAGCGCGCGCGCCGCGAGATGCAGTGCGCCGGCACGCTCGATCACGGCGCGATCGTGAAGATGCGCGGCAGTGCCGAAGACGATGACTACATCTACGTGGCCTTCGAGCTCGTGCGCGGCAACGACCTGTCCGACGTCCTCAAGGAGAAGCGCCTCGAGGAGTCCGAGATCCTGCGCGCCGTCGCGGCGGTCTGCGATGCCCTCGAGCACGCGCACAGCAAGTCCGTCATCCACCGCGACGTCAAGCCGGGCAACATCCTGCTGCGCGAGGACGGGATCCTCAAGCTGACCGACTTCGGCATCGCCCAGATCGATCACCCTGACGCGACCGTCGACGAGAGCCTGCTCGGCACGCTCTCCTACATGTCGCCCGAGCAGGTGCGTGGCGACATGACGACCGGCTCGACCGACGTGTGGTCGTCCGCACTCGTCGCCTACGAGGCGCTGACGCGTCGCAATCCCTACCGCTCGAAGAATCCGGTCGAGCTCGCGGAGAAGCACAAGAAGCTGCGCCTCTCGCTGCAGAACGACCGGCCCGACCTGCCGAGCGTCGCGACCAAGATGATCGACCGCGCGCTCGATCCGGATAACCAGCGCCGCCCGCTGCCAGGCCAGTTGCGCGATGCCCTGCTCCGCGGCGCGATTGCCATGGAGCGCGGTCAGGCCGACATGGATCCGTCGATCGAGGTTCCCCGCCCCGATCCCCGCGTCAACCTCCGCAAGCGCTGGCTGCGCGCCGTGCCGGACCGGCACGACCATGCCAGCCAGAGCGAGAGCCACGCCCGGTCGCACGGTCGCTCCACGGATCAGCGCATGGCCGTCGAGCAGCAGCTGACCACGCTGCTCGAGCGTGCACAGCCCTACACGCCGTCTGCCCTGACCGGCGTCGCCGGAACCGTGCTGCTCGGGTCGCTGCCGTTCTATCCGACCGGCTGGCCCGTCGCCATTGGCATTCTCGCCGCGATCGTGGCGCTGCGCCTGCCGTGGCTCGGTGCCGGACTCGTGCTTGCCGCCGCGCTGCCGCTGCTCGGCAATCTCGCGTTCGGCCTGGTGCCTCCTGCCGCCATCCTGCTGGGCATTTGGATGATCCTGATGCTGCGCGATGGCCGGCGCGCGCTCCTGCCCTTGCTCGCACCGCTTGTCACCGTCTGTTTCGCGTGGGCGCTCTATCCGCTGCTGTGTGGCGCCTCGCCACGCGTGTGGGTGCGCGGCGCGCTGGGTGCGGCCGGCGCCCTCACGATGACGGTCGTGCTGGGTCTGAGCGGGTTCGGCTCGCCGCTCACGCCCGCGCTCGATCTGGCCACGCTCGGAACCCGCATTGCGGCGTCGGACGACGTGATCGTCACCGCAGGCACGGTTGCCGCCGCGATCGGCTTCGGTCCGCTGCTCCTTGCCGTGCTGTGGGCCACCCTCGCAGTGACCGCCCCCGCCGTCCTCGCGGCACGCGGCCGCGCGCTGCTGACGGCGGCCGGGCTGTGGCTGGGCATCGGCACGCTGGCCACCTTCGCGATCGGCATTGCCCTCAGTGGCACCCTCGTCGCCCCGCTCGCGACCGTGATGGGCGCAGGGGCGGCGGGTATAGTGATTCTCATCCGCGCGCGGCGGCCTGAAGCGGCTTCCGCTGCGGCTGTGAATGCCAACTGAGGGAAGTGCAATGGGGTTTCTTCGACGGATCGAGAGCAAGCTGGAAGGGGTCTTCGAAGGCGGCATTGGCCGTACCTTCAAGTCCAACGTCCAGCCCGTCGAACTGGCCCGCAAACTGGCCAAGGAGATGGACGACAACAAGGTCATCTCCGTGCAGACCGTCTACGTCCCCAACGCCTACACCGTCTATCTGGCGCCCGAGGATCGTGAGCAGTTCGTCGCCTACGAGGCGCGCCTGCGCACCGAACTGGCCGGCTACCTGACCGAGCACGCGCGCCGCGAGGGCTACTCGCTGCCCAACCGCGCCCGCGTGATGATCGAGACCGCCGACGAGCTTGATGTCGGCACGTTCGGCATTGCCGCAGAGATGGAAGAGACGCCGCCGCCGATGGCGCCCGATGCACCGCCGCCGGGCGTGCGCCTCCCAGAGGAGTTCTCCGGCGAGCCCGCGGCACCCGCGGCTGCCGTTGCCGCGACGCCGCCCCCGCCGCCCGTCGCCCCGCCGGCCCCGCCGGCACCGCCGGCCCCGCCCGTGGCACCCGTGGCACCGGTCGTGCCCGTGCCGCCGGTCACGGTCGATCCGTTCGCCATCGAGGAGGCCCCCGTCGCGCCGGTCGCACCGGTTGCGCCGGTCGTGCCCGTCGCCGCCGTGCCGGAACCCGCCGCTGCCGAGACCGTCGTCACCCCGCCCCCGCCGCCGCCGGCGCCGGTCGCGCAGTGGGTGCTGGTCTGGCCTGGCGGCGTCGTGCCCTTCGGTGACACCGCGCTGGTGATCGGTCGCAGCAAGGACTGCGACGTACCGCTCGCCGACGGCAACGTCTCGCGGCGCCATGCCGAAATCGGTCGCAGCGCCGATGGGTTCATGCTCCGCGACCTCGATTCGACCAATGGCACGACGGTCAATGGCCGCCGCGTAAAGAGCGCAACGGTCGGTGAAGGCGACGAGATCATGCTCGGAACGAGCACGCTGCGGATCGAGCAACGGCACGGCTGAGCCGTGGTCGACCAGGCGCTCCTCGTCCTGCGGATCGGTGTCCTGGTCCTGCTCTATCTGTTCGTCTGGCGCATCGCGCGCACGGCGATTCGCGATGTCCGCGGTGCCCAGGAGAGCATGATCATCCGGCCGGGGCAGGGGTTCGATCCCCTGCCGCTGGGCGACCAGCCCGCCGCTGTCGTCCAGGAGGAGCCGACGCCGCCGGGCCGCCTGCTGGTCGTAGCCAGCGACGTCCTCCCCGTTGGTGCGGCGGTGATGCTCGAGGAGCACGAGGTTCTGATCGGCCGCGATCCGCATGCCGCCGCCATGCTCGAAGGCGACGGGTTCGTCTCTGCGCGCCACGCGATCGTCCGCGTGCGCGGCACCTCCACGTCGATCGTCGATCTCGGCTCGACCAACGGCACGTACGTCAACGGCGACCGCATCGCCATCGAGACGCGCCTCTCGCCCGGCGACGAGGTCGCCGTCGGCTCGACGCACATGATCTTCGAGCCGGGCAGCTGACATGAAACTCGTGATCCGCGAGGCCGGGGCCTGCAGCGACGTCGGCCAGCTGCGCCAGTCCAACGAGGACGCGCTGCTCCTGTCCGACCCGGTGTTCGCCGTCGCCGACGGCATGGGCGGCGCCCGTGCCGGCGAGGTTGCCAGCGCGATGGCCGTGGCGGCCCTGCACGGCTTCGAGGGTGGCGAGCAGGAACTCGCGCAGACCATCGAAGACGTCAACCGGCGGATCCACTCGGCCTCGCGCGACGATGCCTCGCTGCTCGGCATGGGCACGACGATCACCGCCGCGATGATCGATGGCGAGGCGCTGGTGCTCGCGCACGTCGGCGACTCGCGGGCGTACGTGCTGCGCGCGGGCCAGCTGCGCCAGCTGACCGACGACCACTCGCTGGTCGGCGAGCTGATCCGCCGCGGCGCACTCACGCCCGAGGAGGCAGAGCGCCACCCGCAGCGTTCGGTCATCACCCGTGCCCTCGGCGCCGACGACACCGTCGACGTCGATGTCCTGCGCGTGCCCGTCGAGACCGGTGATCTGATCCTGCTCTGCTCGGACGGCCTGACCGGCATGGTCGGCGATGCCGAGCTCGCACGCATCCTGCGCGGAGGTGGCGAGCTGAACCACCTCGCACAGCAGCTCGTGACGGCTGCCAACAAGGCCGGCGGCGAGGACAACATCACCGCCGTGCTGCTGCGCATCGGTTCGCGCCGCGAAGAGGACACCGAGCCCGAACGACCACCGATCGTGATCCTGCCGGCGACCGCCCTTGGCTCCGAGCTGCCGCAGGCCTCGGCTGTTGATCGCGCCGCCGCCAAGGGCGACCGCGGTCGTGGTCGCCTGCTTGCGATCATCGGCGCCGTCGCTGCTGTCGGCATCCTCGTCGCCGTCGCCGTTGCGGTCGGCCTGCAGTGGGCGCACTTCATCGGTGCCACGCCCGAGGGCCGGGTGGCGATCTACCAGGGCCTCCCGGTCGAGATCACGTCCGACATCACGCTGTACCGCGCCGTCGAGATCACCGACCTCTCGACCGCGGCCCTGTCGGAGCAGCAGCGCGCGACGCTGCTCGATCAGCGCATTGGCTCGCTCGGCAGCGCGGAGGGGCGCATCACGCAGCTGACCACCACGTCGCCCTGGCTCCGAGTGCCGCCGAGCGCGCCGTGATCACCGAGCGCGGCATCCTCGACCTGCCGAGCCGCAACCGCGAGCTCGGACTGATCGGCCTGGCCGTGCTGATCACCACTGCCGGTTTCGCGGCGGTGCAGCTCGCCCGCGCCCAGGAGTTCTCCTCTTCGCCGCTCGTCGCCGCGCTGCTGTTCGCCGTCGCCTATTTCGTGGCACACGCCGTCGTCCGCGTGGCGCTGCCCGATGCCGACCCGTACGTCCTCCCGATCACCGCGGTGCTCACCGCGATCGGATTGATCGAGATCTATCGGATCTCACCGCAATTGGCCCGCGACCAGGGCATCTGGATGCTGCTCGGACTAGCGCTCTTCGTCGGGGTGGTCATCGCCTTTCGTGACATCCGGCGCCTCGAGGAACTCAAGTACACCTGCGGTGCGTTGGCCGTGGTGTTGCTCGTCCTGACGATCACCCTGGGTGCGTCGGTCAACGGCGCGCGCCTGTGGATCCGCATCGGCGGACTGCAGATCCAGCCGGGTGAGTTCGCCAAGATCCTGCTCGTCATCTTCCTTGCCGGCTATCTCCGCGAGCGACGCGAGGTGCTGGCCGCGCCAACCCGCCGCATCCTCGGCGTCGGCATTCCCGCTCTGCGCCACGCGCTGCCGCTGCTGCTCCTGTGCGGAATCTCGTTGGTGCTGCTCGTCGCGATGAACGACCTCGGGACGTCGTTGCTGTTCTACGTCATCGCCCTCTCGATGATCTACATCGCCACGGGCCGCCTGCTCTACGTCGGCGCTGGGCTCGGCATCTTCGCGCTCGGTGCGCTCGGTGCCGTGCAACTCACCTCGCACGTGCAATCGCGCATCGAAGGCTGGCTGGATCCGTGGGCCGTCGAGCAGACGAGCGGGTACCAGATCGCGCAGTCGATCTACACCATCGCCGATGGCGGCGTGCTCGGCGCGGGCTTCGGCCGCGGCCTGATTCTCAACAGCGGCGGCAGCACGATCATCCCCTTTGCCCAGACCGACTTCATCTACTCGGTGATCGCCAACGAGATGGGCCTGGTCGGCGCCATCGCCGTCGTACTGCTCTACCTGCTGCTCGCCTGGCGCGGCTTCCGCATCGCGACGACGGCTGACGATGGCTTCTCGAAACTGCTGGCGGCTGGCCTCGCGACCGCCGTGGCCTTCCAGGTATTCGTCATCGTCGGTGGCGTCATCCGCCTGTTGCCGCTGACGGGCCTGACGTTGCCGTTCGTCTCCTACGGCGGTTCGAGCGTGACGGCCAACTTCGCGATCGCCGGGCTCCTGCTGTGCATCTCGCAGCGCGCCAATCGGGAGCGACCGCTGTGAATCGCCGGATCTCGAACCTGTTCGTGGTCACCACCATCGCCCTCTTGGCTCTGATCGGCATGACGACCTACTGGCAGGTCTGGGCCCGCGGCTCGCTCGAGGCGCGGCAGGCGAACGTTCGCATGGTCTACCGCGATCTGGCGATCGACCGTGGTTCGATCGCGACCGCTGACGGCATCGTGCTGGCCGAATCCAAGCCCGGCAAGCTCGATGGGCGCACGGTCTACACCCGCACCTACCCCGAGGGTGGCCTGGCCGCGCAACTCGTCGGCTACTCCAACCTGCTCGCCGGTCGCTCGGGTCTCGAGCGCTCGCTCGACCCAGAGCTCTCCGGCAGTACCGGCGATCTCGCCGGCATCCAGAACGCCTTCGACCGCATGAAGGGCGACACGGTGCGCGGCGACGACGTGATCCTGCGGCTGTCGGCAGCAGGCCAGCAGGCTGCGATGGACGAGCTCGAGCGCCTCCACGCGCGCGGCAGCGTCGTCGTGATGGATCCCAGTACGGGCGGGCTGCTCGTGATGGCGTCGACGCCGACCTACAACCCCAACACGGGGCTCGAGCAGGCCCTGTCGGATCCAGCCTCGCCGCTGCTCAACCGCGCGACGCAGGGCCTCTATCCCCCGGGCTCGACATTCAAGGTCGTGACTGCTGCGAGTGCGCTCGACAACGAGGCCGTCACCGTCGACCAGCAGTTCCCCGGCCCGGCCTGCATCCAGACCGGCGGCCAGGATCTCTGCAACTTCCGCAACCACGCCTACGGGCCGCACGACTTCGGCTATGCGCTCGTTCACTCGATCAACACGACCTTCGCGAAGGTCGGCCTGACGCTCGGCCAGGAGAAGCTGGAGGCGACGATGAAGGACTTCGGGTTCTTCAAGCGCTTCCCTTGGGACTATCCGCCCGAGCAGACGCTGCCGTCGGGCATCTTCAACCGCCGGGGCAACCTCGTGCCGTTCGACACCCCCGTCGATGTCGCGCGCCTCGCGATCGGGCAAGAGCGCCTGCTCGCGACACCGCTGCAGATGGCAGAGGTCGCGGTGGCCGTCGCCAACGGCGGTCAGATCGTCGCGCCGCAGCCGGTGCAGGAGGTGCGCGCGCCCGACGGGTCGGTCGTACGTCGACCGCAGCCCGTCTACCTCGGCCGCGCCATGACGACCGAGACCGCGGCGACCCTGCGGCAGTTGATGAAGGACGTGGTCGACGACGGCACGGGCACCGCAGCGAACGTCGCCGGCCTCGATGTGGCCGGCAAGACGGGGACCGCCGAGACCGGGCGTGACGGCAAGAATGACGCGTGGTTCATCGGCTTCGCGCCCGCCGAGGCACCGCGATACGCATTCGCCGTGCTCGTCGAGAACACCGACGGAACCGGCGGCGATATAGCGGCCCCAATCGCAGCGAGCGTCCTACGGGCGCTCACGGAGCCGGCATCGTGAGACAATCCGCACGGAACACCGCATGACGACCCCGATGGACACCTCTGACGGCGCACTCTTCGCCGGGCGCTACCGCATCATCCGCCGCCTCGGCCAGGGTGGGATGGCGCGCGTCTTCCTGGCGCAGGACGAGTCGCTGCATCGTGAGGTCGCGATCAAGGTACTCGCCGATCGCCACAGCGACGACCCGCATTTCATCGAGCGCTTCCAGCGCGAGGCCCGCGCCGCTGCGCGCCTCAACCACCCGAACATCGTGCAGGTCTACGACCAGTCACAGGGTGGCATGTCGTACATCGTCCAGGAGTACGTCGAGGGCGAGACGCTGAAGGACCTGATCCGCCGCGAGTCGCCGCTCGAGCCGCGCCGCGCGATCACGATTGCACTGCAGATCCTGGCCGCGCTCCGCGTCGCGCATCAGCAGGGTGTCGTCCACCGCGACGTCAAGCCGCAGAACATCCTGATGCAACCCGACGGCAAGCTGAAGGTGGCCGACTTCGGCATCGCCAGCGCCGGCGGTGATACCGAGATGACCGAGGCCGGCTCGATCGTCGGCACGGCCCAGTACCTCGCGCCGGAGCAGGCCCGCGGCCTGACGGTCGGCCCGCCGGCCGATCTCTACTCCGTCGGCATCGTGCTCTACGAGATGCTGTCCGGCCGCGTGCCGTTCGAGGGCGACACCGCCGTCAACGTCGCCATGCGCCATGTACAGGAGGCGCCCGAGCCGCTGACCGATCGCAACCCGCTGGTCCCCGTCGCGCTCGAATCGGTCGTCATGCGCGCGCTCGCCAAGGATCCGCGGCAGCGCTATCAGAGCGCCGACGAGATGGGCATCGAGCTCGACCGTGTCCGCCAGGGCCTGCCGATCAGCGACGAGACCGCCGTGATCGGCGCCGCCACGCTGGCGATGACGCAGGCCATGCAGCCGCCGTCCGCACCGCCGGCGAGCGAGACGATGGTCGCACCGCCGTTGCCGCCACGGGACACCGCGCCCGCGCGCAACGGCAATCCCAATCGCAAGCGCCTCTGGATTCTGCTCGTCGTGCTCGGCGTCCTGTTGCTCGCCATCGCCGTGGGCGTCTTCGCATTCGCCCGTGGTGGCTCAGACGGTGGCGGCGGCACGTCGGCGACGACCTCGACGTCCAGCGCCCTCGTGGAGATCCCGAGCCTCGTCGGCAGCACGGAGGCCGACGCGACGGCACAGCTGAAGGCGCTCGGGTTCGCTGTCCTTGTGACCAAGCAGGCCTCCGCCGACGTGCCCGAGGGGCAGGTCATCGCCACGCGTCCGAACGCGGGTGGCAAGGTGCCGACGGGCACAACGGTCGAACTACAGGTCTCGTCGGGTCCGAACGTTGTGGCCGTACCAAGCGTGCAGGGGTCGGCGCTCGGCGACGCCACCGCGCAGCTCGAGGCACTCGGGCTGCTGGTCACCACCGTGGAGGACTCCAGCGATACCGTCGCCGAGGGCAACGTCATCACGCAGGCTCCGTCGGCCGGTGTCGAGGTGAAGCCGGGCTCGACCGTCACCCTCACCGTCTCGACGGGCAAGAAGGCCGGCACGGTGCCGAACATCACGAAGATGGATGTCAACAACGCCCAGAACACCTTGATCGCGGCGGGGCTCGTGCTCGGCTCGCAGACAGAGGCCAACGACGCCGCTCCGGTCGGCCAGGTGATCAGCCAGGATCCCGCAGCCGGTACGAGCGTGGCCGCCGGTAGCTCCGTCAACGTCGTCGTCTCCAAGGGCCCTGCGACCACCACGGTGCCGAGCGTGATCAACCAGTCGCGCAGCAATGCCGAGGCTGCGCTCTCGAGCGCGGGCTTCACGCCGAACGTCACCGAACAGTCCACCAGCGATCCAGCGCAGGACGGCATCGTCATCTCGCAGAACCCGGCCGGCAACTCGCAGAAGCCGCAGGGCTCCACGGTCACGATCGTCGTAGGTCGCTACACGGGGTCGACGACCTAGTGGCCGAGCGCCTGCGCGTCGCCGTCCTCGGCGGCGGCCGCTCGTCGGAGCACGACGTGTCGCTGCGCTCGGCCGAAAGCGTCGCCACGGGACTCGATCCCGCGCGCTTCGACGTCGAGCGCATCACGATCTCGCGCGAGGGCGTCTGGACCGCGGCCGACGGCTCCGTCGTCTCGGTCACGCCCGGCCAAGGCGGGCCACTCGGGTGCGACGTCGTCTTTCCCGTGTTGCACGGTCCGTTCGGCGAGGACGGCACGGTGCAGGGGCTGCTCGAGATGCTCGACGTGGCGTACGTCGGCTCCGGCGTGCTCGGTGCCGCGCTGACGATGGACAAGGAGCGCTGCAAGGCCGCGCTGCGCGACGCCGGCATCGACGTCGCGCGTGAGGTCTTGGTCGGCCCCGCTGACGACCGTGGCGCGGTGCGCGCGCGCATCGAGGACGCGTTCGGCTTCCCCGTCTTCGTCAAGCCGGCGCGGCTCGGCTCGAGCGTTGGCATCTCGCGCGTTGAGACCGCCAACGACCTCGACGCCGCGCTCGACCTCGCGCTCGCCCACGACGACAAGGTGCTGGTCGAGGAGTTGCTGGTCGGGAAGGAGGTCGAGTGCAGCGTGCTCGGCCTGCCGCCCGCGTTGACCGTGTCCGTCGTCGGCGAGATCACCTTCGACGCCGAGTGGTACGACTACGAGGCCAAGTACGCGGCGGGTGGCTCGGCCCTCGTCGTCCCCGCCGACATCCCGGCCGAGGTCAGCGATCGTCAGCGCGCAATCGCCGCCCAGGCCTTCGCGGTCTGTGACTGCCACGGCATGGCGCGCGTCGACTTCTTCTACACCACCGAAGGACGTCTCGTGCTCAACGAGATCAATGCGATCCCGGGCTTCACCGCGACGAGCTACTACGCCCGTATGTTCGAGGCCACCGGCATCGCGTACGCCGAGCTGCTGACACGCCTGGTCGACCTGGCCGTCGAGCGCCACGCGCGCAACGCCGGCCTGCTGCGCTAGCGGTTCAGCATCCGTGCAGATTTGGATCCGGATCCAAACGTGCACGCGGTCAATTTGGGGCCGGCCCCAGATTGGCCGAATTCTGGTCAGTTTGGGGCCGGCCCCAAACTGTCAGGCGCCGGTGGGGACGCCCGTCAGACGGATGTCGTTGAAGGTCACCCCGTACCCGCCCTTGACCGGCGGCAGACCGGTGATCCAGATCAGCACGTCCGTCAGCGGTGCAACACGCCGGATCGGCACCACGGCGGTGGCGCGCATGAGCTCCTTCGGGTCGGTCAGCTGCGTCCAGTCGCGTGGTGCTTTGGGCGGCGGGGTGCCACGCACGCCATAAACAACAACCGTCGCGCCAGCGGGCGCGCTCGTGATCGCGAGCCGCCGTACGCGGCTCGGGACGGCGAGGTGCAGCTGCAGGCCGACCCCGCGCTTCTTCTCGATCACGCCCGGCTTGTAGATCTCCGTTGACCAGCCAGTCTTCGGCGAGCGGTCGATGGCGAAGCGCACCTGATCGTTGTTCTCCGCGTTGTCGCCCGCTGGATCGACCGTTGTGATGGTCGTGATCCTCAGAGCGCGCGGCGTACGGTTGGGCCCGACCGGCTGCACCTCGGTGGTAGCCGCCATCGTGTCGATCGGTGCTGTCGTCTCAACGAAGGGGCCGCCTTCGATCGTTGAGCCAGGGGAGACCGTGCTGATCGGACCGGGGAGCGCGGATTGTGCCGCACGCTGGTCGGCATCACGGCGATCGACGACACCGATCACCACCACGATGGCGAGGATCACCACCGCGACGGCCAAGACCCCGACGAGCGCCGTGAGTCCACGATTCCGGGAGCCTGTCGGCTCCTCCTCGACGGCCAGTGGCGCGGGTGCCGCTCTGACCGCAGGGGTGGCAAAGGGCTCCCACCCGGGTGCGCTCTCACGCGCGATGCGCCGCAGCGCGTCACGTGCATCGGTGGCCGGCGGGGGCGTGAAGGAGGCGAGGCTCTGCAGCAGACCGGCGAGCCGCGGCGGAACCCCCTCGGCCTCAAGCGGGGTGGCGTCGGCCGACAGTCCGAGGAGATCGCGCAGCACTCCCGCAAGCTGGCGAAGGTCGTCGTCCGGCTGGTCGGCGGGCCGGGCGAGCCCGCCGGTGGCGAGATCCTCCAGCCGCAGTGGACCGCTCTCGTCGGCGACGACACGATCGAGCGTCAGCTGCCCCTGCACGAGACCACGGGCGTGCAGCGCGGCCAACGCGTCGGCGAGCTCCGCTGCAACCTCGGCGGCCTCGGCGGGCTCCACGCTTGCACCGACCAGCAGACGCGCCCGGGCCGACTGTCCCGAGCGCGCGGGAGTGACGACGTAGCGCGTGACACCGTCGACGCCGTGGTCGAGCACCACCGGCAACGCCGGGTGCCGCACCGCAACAAGCGCCGCCAGCGTCGAATCAACCTCCGGATGCTCGTCGAGCAGCGTGACCACGACGGCACCACCGTTCGTCGAATCGCGCCCGCGCCAGACGGTGCTGCCGGGCGCTGCCGGCTCTGGCACCTCAAGCGTGTAGCGCCGCGCGATGACCCGGGTGCTCACGCCCGCAGCGTACCTGCACCTGGGCCGCACCGCACGTCCCCCACGCCTGCAATGCTGCCCAGCAATGGTTCTGTCCGACCGCGGCATCCGCACGGCAATCGAAGCCGGACGCATCACGCTCGACCCATTCGATGAGGCGCTGATCCAACCTGCCTCAATCGACGTGCGCTGCGATCGCCGCTTCCGCGTGTTCAAGAACAGCCGCTACGGCCACATTGACGTCAAGCAGGAGCAGGCCGAACTGACCGAGCTGATCGAGATCACGGACGGCGGGCCGTTCATCCTGCACCCCGGCGAGTTCGTGCTCGGCGCCACGCTGGAGCGCGTCACGCTCGGCGACGACATCGTCTCGCGCCTCGAGGGCAAGAGCTCCCTCGGACGTCTGGGCCTGCAGGTGCACTCGACGGCGGGCTTTATCGATCCCGGTTTCGACGGCCACGTCACGCTCGAGCTGGCCAACGTCGCGAACCTGCCGATCACGCTCTACCCCGACATGAAGATCGGCCAGATGTCGTTCATGAACCTCGACCAGCCGGCCGAGAAGCCGTACGGGTCAGGTGCGCTGGGATCGAAGTACCAGGGTCAGGTCGGCCCCACGCCGAGCGCGTACTGGAAGAACTTCCAGTAACGGAAATTCGTGTGGCGCGGGTCGCCTTCGAGTGGTACCTTCGGGCCACCGCGGAGAGGAGGTGGTCCGTTCTGAATAGCGACTGCACGGCAAGTGGAGGTCGACGCACGTAAGGGCGCGCCCCTGGACCGACAGGGAATCGCCTAGCCCGCGTTGGGGCCGCGGCATATCGCCGCAGCGCATCTTGCGTAATACCAGCGTTCGACCCGGAGAGCCGGGCGGGAAACCGCCCGGCTCTCTGCTTTTTTCCTACACTCCGCTGCATGCGACGCCTCGAGCCGCTCTGGGTGTTGCTCGGCTACGCGGTTGCCTCCGTCGTGCTGATCGGGCGCTTCTGGCTCCGTGCGCCGCACGACGCCGTCGTCGGCAGCTTCGGTGGCGACCAGGGCTTCTTCGCCTGGTCTCTGGTGCACTGGGTCGAGACGCTGGCGGGGAACCAAGCGCCGTTTCTGACCGACCGCATCGACGCCCCGCAGGGCTTCAATCTCGCGTGGGCGACGACGATCCCCGGACCGGCGATCCTGGTGGCGCCGCTGACTGCGCTGGCCGGGCCGCTCGTCTCGTACAGCACGCTGGCGATTGCGGCACCCGCGTTGGCAGCCTGGGGCGCGTACCTTCTCTGCCGCCACCTGACGCGAAGCGCGCTCGCCGCAATCATCGGCGGCTGGGTGTTCGGCTTCTCGTCGTACATGCTCGGCGAGACGCTCAACCATGTGAACCTCGCGCTGGTCTGGGCGCTGCCGCTGATCGTGCTCGTGGTGATTCGCCTGATCGAGCGCTCGATCCGTCCCGTGCGGGGGATGCTCGCACTGGGCGCACTGATCGCCATGCAGTTCTTGACGTTCACCGAGATCGCTGCGACGGCGACGCTCGTTGGCACGCTGACGCTGCTCTTCGCGTTAGCGCTGGGGCCGACCGAGCTGCGTCGTCGCATACTGCAGGCCATCCCTTGGGTCGCCGCGGCGTATGGCATCGCGATCGCCATTGCGTCACCGCTGCTGCTCGCGGCGCTGCTCCACCGGAATCCGATCGACGAGCGCATCCGCCCCGACCTCTTCCCACTCGATCTAAAGAATCTGGTCATGCCGACCGCCATAACCTGGGCGGGTGGTCAGCGCTTTCAGGACGCATCGCTCCAGTTCGTGGGGAATCTCACCGAGCAGCTCGGCTACCTCGGCCCGGTGCTCATCATCGCCGCGGTCGGCGGCGTGCTTCGCTGGCGTCAAGAGCGGTGGGTCTGGGTCGTCACGTTTGGTGTGCTGCTCTCCATCGTCTTAGCGCTCGGTGCGCACCTGACGATCAGCGGCGACCCGTACTGGGTCATGCCGTGGCAACTGCTCACGCACCTGCCGCTGATCAAGCTGGCGCTACCGACGCGCGTCGTGGTCTTCGCCTGGCTGGGCATCAGTGTGCTCGTAGCGTTGTTCATCGTGCCGCGCGAGCGTGAGGAGCCCGGCCTCGTCGCCCTGCGCCTCGTCGTCGTTGGCATCGCGTTGATCTGCCTGCTGCCCGTGCCGCGGTCTGACCTCTGGCGTACCGACATGGCAACGCCGCCGGGGATTGCCTCGGGAGCGGCTACCGCCGAGATCCCTGATGACGCCGTCGTGCTGATCCTGCCGTACTCCTTCCGCGGCGACGGGATGTACTGGCAGGCGCTCGCGAGGATGCGCTATCGCATGGCCGGGGGGTACAGCGCGGCGGTGCTTCCTGCCGAATACCTGCCGTTTCCCGTCGTCTACGGCTTCTACAGCGACCAACTGCCCGCGAACCCTCGGCAGGAGTTACTGCGATACCTCGCCTTCACAGGCACCAGTTGGGTGCTCGTCGACGCGCGCTTCCCTGGGCCGTGGGCGCAGTTCCTGCATGAGGCAGGCGGCGTGCGCTCGGAGGTCGGCGGTGTCGTGCGGTGGCACTTCGACCCGGCGGCGGTGCGCGCGCAGGTTCCGGGCTACTGACGCTCTTTGCCGGAAACCGGTAACGTTCCGCCGTGGCCGAATCGACCCCCAAGGACACACGCGCGACGATCCTCGCGCAGCTCGACGACCCTCGTGCCGCTGGACTTGATATCGAAGCATGGGTGCAGATCCTCGCGCGCTCGGGCGAACGCATCGCCAGCTCGTCGCGCACACGATTGGCAACCAGCGCCAATCGCGCGCGTGTCGCGGGTGTGCCGCTGACCACGGTGGTCGAAGTTTGGATGGCTGTCGGTGCCGCTGCCCTCACCACAGAGAGCCGCTCACCGGATGCGCATTTGCGTCTGCTCACGGACGGCACGCGCGCCCTCTGTGCGGGCTACGCCGATGGCCAGGTCGAGTCGATCCGGCAGGAGGAGCGGCAGCGGGCGCTGCTGATCGAGGCACTGCTCTCCGAGCAGCCGCCCGAACAGGTGCAGGAGCTCGCGACGCGGCTGGGTGTCGAGTTGACGGGACGTCGCAGCGTGCTCCTCGTCGGCGAGGTCAGCGAAACCGTTCTCACGCGCCTCAACGATGCCGGAGCTCTGGCCGTGCCGCAGCGCGGTCGCATCGTCGCGATCATCAGCGGTCGCGTACCACGCGGTCCCGAGACGGCCGGCCTTGGCCGCCCCGGTCTGGGAATCCCGGGTATCCGAGCCTCGTACGTCGATGCCAAGCGCGCCCTCAATATGGCTCGCCGCCTCAGCCTGCGCGGCATCGTTCCGTATGGCGATGTGCTGCCCGAAGCGCTGATCGGCCAGGATCAGGTGACGTTGCGCGAGTTGGTGGACGCGACGTTGACGCCGCTGCGCTCGGCGCGCAACGGTGGCCAGCAGTACATCGAGACGGCATCTGTGTGGTTGCAGGAGGGCCTCAGCGTGGCGGCGACAGCGCGCGTCCTCGACGTCCACGAGCGCACGGTGCGCTATCGCCTGGCGCGCATCGCCAAGTTGACGTCACTGGATCTCCAGCATGCCGACGACCGCTTCCGCCTCGAGCTGGCCGTGCGCGGCGCGCGCCTGCTCGGCGACGCTCCGCCGGTCTAGCCCCAGACGAGCTCGTCGTCGTCCGCGCCCCACTCGGCGGGCAGCGGCGTACCAGCACCGCGGTGCAGAGCGACCTTGAGCGTGCCGAGGCCGAGCACGGCGCACTTGACCCGCATGGCCGACAGCGGGATGCCGAGCTCGTCGATAATCGCCTGCGACGGCAATGCCGCGGCCTCCTCGACGGGCAGCCCCTCGACAAGCTCGGTCAGCATCGACGTCGCCGCCTGCGAGACCGCGCAGCCATTGCCGGCGAAGCGAATCGCGGCGATGCGCCCATCGGCCACCTGGACATCAATCTCGACCTCGTCGCCGCAGAGCGGATTCTTGCCCTCCGCCTCGCAGTCGGGGTGCTCCAGCGTCCCGTGGTTGCGCGGATGCCGGTAATGATCCATCAGGTTCTCGCGGTAGAGCTCGTCGTCCATGTCAGACCCCCATCACCTTGCGAACGTCGTGCAGGCCGGCAACGAGTCGGTCGATCTCGTCGGCCGTCGTGTACAGGTAGAACGATGCCCGCACGGTGGCCGAGTGGCCAAGTCGCTGCATCAGCGGCTGCGTGCAGTGATGCCCGGCACGTACGCACACGGCATGACGATCCAGGATCTCCGCAATGTCGTGCGGGTGCACGTCATCAAGGACGAAGGACACCACGCCCCCACGGGAGGCGGCATCTGGCGGGCCAACGACACGCAGGCCCGGCACCTCGCCGAGGCGCCCGAGGGCGTACTCGGTGATCACGTGCTCGTGCGCATCGATCGCCGCGAGGCCGACGGCCTGCAGGTAGTCGATCGCGGCGTGGAGTCCGACCGCCTCGGCGTAGGCGGGCGTCCCGGCCTCGAACTTCCACGGCAGCGTGTTCCAGGAGGTGCGGTCGAGCGCCACGGAGCGGATCATCTCGCCGCCGGTCAGGAAGGGCTGGGTCGCGGCGAGCAGCTCCTCGCGCCCCCACAGCACGCCGATGCCCGTCGGAGCCAGCGTCTTGTGCCCCGAGAAGGCGAGGAAGTCGACGCCGAGCGCCTGTACGTCGACTGGACGGTTCGGCACGGTCTGCGCCGCGTCCAGCACAACGACGGCGCCCTGACCGTGCGCCCACTGGGTCAGTGCCTCGACCGGCGGCCGCACGCCGAGTGTGTTCGACTGGTGCGTCACCGCGACGATGCGCACGTTTCCCGACGCGGCAATCGCATCGAGCTGGTCCAGCTGAAGGTTGCCGTGGTCGTCGACGTCGAGGAAGCGCAGCGTGGCGCCGGTCTGCTGCGCGAGCACCTGCCACGGGACGAGGTTCGCGTGGTGCTCGAGCACGGTGCTGACGATCACGTCGCCCGGGCCGCAGCGCTCGGCGCCGACGGTCTTGGCGACGAGGTTGATCGCCTCGGTCGTGTTGCGCGTGAAGATCACCTCGCGCCGCGACGGCGCGTTGATCAGCTGCGCCACCGCATCTCGGGCAGCTTCGAACGCGTCGGTGCTCTCGATCCCAAGCGTGTAGACGCCGCGATGCACGTTGGCGTTGCTCGTCGAGTAGAAGCCGGTCATCGCGTCGAGCATCGCCTGGGGCTTCTGCGACGTCGACGCAGAGTCGAGGTACGCGAGCTCCTGGCCGTGAACCTGACGCCCGAAAATCGGGAAATCGGCGCGGATCCGTGCCGGCTCGAGGCTGTCGGTCGTAGTCCCAGTCACGCTCACAGGGCATAAGGGTACCCGAACCCTGTGGTTATGCGATTTTCGGCGCTACGCTTCGGGCTGTACAAACGGTCGCTGCGGGTTATCCCGGACGAGCGTCAGAACTACGCCCCTCGTGCGTCTTCATAGACGCACAACATGGCCTTCACGGAATCTCCGTGAAGACCGGAAATCATCTGTGCCAGATTCACCACGTGCGTCGTCGCCCCGTCACCCAATCGCTCCGCCTCCTCGCCGTCCTCGCGATTGGCGCCGCCTGCCTTGGCGCGTCCGCGGGCGCCAGCGCGGCCGCGCCGGCGCAGGACTACGTCGTGATCCTCGAAGACGGCACGAACGTCACCGCCAAGGTGGCCGCCGAGCGCAACCGCGACAACGCGGTCTCCGACGTCTTCCGCAGCAGCGTCGATGGCTTCGTCGCCGAACTCGATGCCGCTGACGTCAGCCGTCTGCGCAACGACCCCCAGGTCCTCGTCGTCGAGCGCGATCGTCTGGTCAGCGCCTTCGACGCCACGAGCGCCGGTGTCGCGCCCGCCGGCGCGAAGGTCGGCTCGGCGATCCCCGGCCGCTTCATCGTCACGCTCGACCCTGGCACGCGCCCCGCCGCCTTCGCCGCCGCAGCCAACACCACACCGCTCGCGATCTTCACCCATGCGATCAACGGCTACACCGCCGACCTCAGCTCGCTGCAGGTCGCGAAGCTGGCCAAGGATCCCGCCGTGCTGCGCATCGAGCCGGATCGCGTCGTCGCCGCAACCACCACGCAGTCCGGTGCGACCTGGGGCCTCGACCGCATCGACCAGCGCCAGCTGCCCCTCAACGGCCTGTACACGTACACGCAGACCGGTGCGGGCGTCACGGCGTACATCATCGACACCGGCATCCTCGCGACGCACACGCAGTTCGGCGGGCGCGTCTTGAGCGGCTATGACGCGATCGGCGACGGCAACGGCTCGTCTGACTGCAACGGCCACGGTACGCACGTCGCCGGCACGGTCGGCGGTAGCACGTACGGCGTTGCCAAGGGCGTCAGCCTCGTCCCGGTGCGCGTGCTCAGCTGCGCCGGCTCCGGCAGCACGACGGGCGTCATCGCCGGCATCGACTGGGTCGTCGCGAACCACGCCGCCGGCACGCCCGCGGTGGCCAACATGAGCCTCGGTGGCGGCGCCTCGCCAACCCTCGACGCCGCCGTCCAGCGCGGTATCAGCGACGGCGTCACGTTCGCCGTTGCCGCCGGCAACGACGGCGCCGACGCGTGCAACACCTCGCCGGCGCGTACCCCGCAGGCGATCACCGTCGGTGCCACCGGGAGCACCGACGCGCGTGCCTCCTTCTCCAACACCGGTGCCTGCGTCGACCTCTTCGCGCCCGGACTCGGCATCACGTCATCCTGGTGGTCGTCGACGACTGCCACCAACACCATTTCCGGCACGTCGATGGCCACGCCGCACGTGGCGGGCGCCGCCGCGCTGCTGCTGGCCGCCGATCCCACCGCCTCCCCCGCGACCATTGCCAGCCGCATGCTCGCCAATGCCACTCCGTCGGTCGTCACCGATCCGGGCGTCGGCTCGCCGAACCTGCTGCTCGCCGCTGTCGCCCTCACGCCGACACCGGTCACGCTGCCCACCGCACCGCGCAACCTGGCCGCAACGCCGGCCAACGCCCGCATCACGCTCGCCTTCGACGTTCCCGCCGATGCGGGTGGCGCGGCGATCACCGACTACGTGATCCAGCAGTCGGTCGCCGGCGGCGCGTGGACCACCATCGCCGACGGCGTCTCCAGCCTCACGTCACTCGAGGTCACCGGCCTGACCAACGGCACGGTCTACGGCTTCCGCGTCGCCGCCGTCAACAGCGCCGGCCAGAGCCCGTACAGCAGCAGCGTCTCCGCGACGCCAGCCGCGGGCCTGTCGAACGACGATTTCCAGGATGCGACCACGCTCTCGGGTACGTCGGTAAGCGCAAGTGGCTCGACCGCCACCGCGACCCGCCAGACCGGGGAGCCCGCACATGGCGGCACGGGCGGCGCTGCCTCGATCTGGTACCGCTGGACCGCGCCGGCCAACGGCACCCTCGTGCTGACCACCCAGGGCAGCACGTTCGACACGCTGCTCGGCGTCTACACCGGCACGAGCGTCGATGCCCTCACCACGTTGGCGCAGAACGACGACGTCGCCAGCGGCACGCTCTGGAGCAAGGTCACGATCAACGTCACCAGCGGCGCCAGCTACGCGATCGCGATCGACGGCTGGGGCGGCGCGCGTGGCGCGACAACCCTGAACGCCGCCTTCACCGCGGCCCCGGTGCTGACCAACGACAACTTCGCCGACGCCACCACGCTGACCGGTACCGCCGGTACGAAGACCGGCTCGACGGCGAACGCGACCCATGAGACCGGCGAGCCCGGCCATGGCGGCGCCGGTGGTGCCGCCTCGATCTGGTACCGCTGGACCGCGCCCGCCAACGGCACGCTCACCCTGACCACGCAGGGCAGCGCGTTCGACACGCTGCTCGGCGCCTACACCGGCAGCACCGTCGCCGGACTCACCACGATCGCCCAGAACGACGACGTCTCCGGTGGCACCTGGAGCAGCGTCGCCTTCGCCGTCACGACGGGCACCAGCTACGCGATCGCGATCGACGGCTGGAACGGCGCCCGCGGCGACACCGTGCTCAACCACTCGTTCACGGAGGCCCTACCGCCTGCCGCACCGAGCGCGCCGCTGAACGTCGTCGGCACGCCCGGCAACGCCCGCATTGCCATCGGCTGGGCCGCTCCCGCGAGCGATGGCGGCAGCGCGATCACGCGCTACACCGCAACCGCCACGCCGGGCAGTGCCAAGTGCGTGACCAACGGCACACGCGCCTGCACGATCACCGGCCTGACCAACGGCACGGCCTACACGATCACCGTCACGGCGACGAACGCCACCGGCACGAGCGTGCCGTCTGCTCCTTCGGCGGCCGTCACGCCGAACGGCCGCACGCGCTCGCCGCGCGCCGCCTCGTGGGGCCTCGATCGCCTCGACCAGCGCAACCTGCCGCTCGACGGCACGATGGATCCCTCGTCCGCTGCCACGTCGGCGGCCAACGGTGCCGGTGTGACCGCCTACGTGATCGACACGGGCGTGCGCTCGGACCACGAGCAGTTCGGCGGCCGCGTGCGCTCGGGCTTCGTCAGCGTCAACCAGGGCCAGGACGACGGCAATGGCAGCGAGGACTGCAATGGCCACGGCACGCACGTGTCGGGCACGATCGGCGGCGCCGACTACGGCGTGGCACCCGAGGTCGACATCGTGCCGGTCCGCGTCCTCAACTGCGGCGGCTCCGGCTACACGTCCGATGTCATCGCCGGCCTCAACTGGGTTGCGGCGAACCATGCGGCCGGCCAGCTGGCCGTCGCCAACATGAGCCTCGGTGGCGGCTACTCGGCCGCCATCAACGCCGCCGTGCAAGGCGTCATCGACGACGGCGTGACCATGGTCGTCGCCGCCGGCAACAGCAACGACGACGCGTGCTCGGCCTCTCCGGCCTCCACGCCGGGTGCCATCACCGTCGGCGCGACCGATCAGAACGACCAGCGCGCCTACTTCTCGAACTACGGCCGTTGCGTCGACCTCTTCGCTCCGGGCGTCGACATCCTCTCCTCGGATGCCGCGTCGTCCACCTCGACGGCGACCCTCTCGGGTACGTCGATGGCCTCGCCGCACGTCGCTGGCGCCGTCGCGCTCCAGCTCGCCGCCAGCCGCAGCACGTCGGCCGATGTCACGAGCGCCGCCATCACCACGGCCGCTTCGCGCAACCGCGTCGGCGATGCGGGGGATGGTTCGCCGAATCGTCTGCTGTACATCGGCACAGCGGTCGACACCGAGGCCCCGCTGGCGGGCCCGATCACCTCGCCGATCACCGCGCCGGGCACGCCGATCGCGACGCCGGTTGCATCGCTGAACCGCCTCACCGTCTCCTTCCGCGCGGCCCGCGGTAGTTCGACGCGTGGCACGTACATCATCAGCGGCTCGGCGAGCCACGATGGCACGCTGCGCGTCACCCTCACCCGGCCGACCAAGGGCGCTGCTGCCACAGCGCGCCGGGCGGCTGCACCGACGGTGCTGACCTTCTCGGTGCGCAAGGGTCCCTTCACGATCTCCACGGCGGCATTGCCAAAGGGTGCGGCGCTCTCGCTGCTCTACACCCCGGCAAACACAACGATCGCCCCCATCGTCGCCGCGCCGGTCGTGCAGCGCACCATCACCGGCACGCAGACGCATCTGGCGGCGAAGTCCGCCGCCGCGCGGCGCTGAGCCACCGCAAGCGCGGTTGCGCCTAGGCTGCGCGCATGACCGCTCCGCTTGCCGTCCGCGTCTGGGCCGATCTCACCTCGGAGGACCGCGCCGCCTTCCTGGCACGCGGCCTCGATGACATCTTCGATCCGACGCTGCAGGCGTCGATCGTCGACCTGGTGGCCGAGGTGCGTGCTGATGGCGATGCGGCGGTTTGCCGGGCGCTCGAGCGCTTCGACGGCTGCACGGTGGCGCCCGACCAGCTACGCGTGAGCGACGCCGAGTTCGCTGCGGCTCGTGGCGAGATCCCCGAGGCCGTGCAGGTCGCCATCCGCCATGCGATCGACCACTCCCGCCGCTTCAACGAGCGCGCGCTCGAGCATGGTGACTGGCGCTTCGACATCGAGCCGGGCCTGATGGTCGGCGAGAAGCGCACGGCGATTGCGAGTGCCGGTCTCTTCGTGCCGAGCGGCAAGGGCTCGTTCCCAAGCGTGCTGGTCCAGATCGGCACTCCCGCCGTCGTCGCGGGCGTGCCGGACATCGCGGTCGTCGTCCCGCCGATTCCGGGCTCCGACGGCAAGGTCGATCCCGCCGTACTGATCGTCGCCGAGGAACTGGGCCTCCGCGAGGTCTTCCGCGCCAATGGTCCCGCCGGCGTCGCCGCGCTGGCGTTTGGCACCGAGTCGATCCCCGCCTGCCGCAAGGTGCTGGGCCCTGGCAGCCCGCCCGTCGCGAGTGCCCAGCTGGAGATCCAGCGCCACGGGGTAGGCGGTATGCAGATCCTCGCTGCGTCCGAGAGCCTGATCATCGCCGACGCCACCGCCGACTCGCGGTTGCTCGCTGCCGACCTCCTCAACGAGGCCGAGCACGGCACCGACTCCGCCAGCGTGCTCATCACGTGGGAGCCCGAGGTGATCGAGCGGGTGCAGCCCGAGCTCGAGCGGCAGCTCGTGGCGTTGCCCGAGCCGCGCCGCACGATGGCCGCCGCCGCGATCGGCAGCAACGGCGGGGCGGTGCTGGTGCGCGATCGCGCCGAGGCGATCGAGGTCGCGAACCTCTACGCCCCCGAGCACATGCAGCTGGCCACGGCCGACGACGAGGCCATCCTCGATGGCATCGAGCACGCGGGCGAGGTGCTGCTCGGCCAGCACACCCCGTTCAGTGCCGGCAACTACCTGATCGGCATTCCCGCCACGCTGCCCACGTCGGGCTACGCGCGCGTGACGAGCGGTGTCACCGCGCTCGCCTTCACCAAGACGATCTCGTTGGCGCGTGCCTCGGAGTCGGCCCTCGCGGCGCTCGCGCCCGACATCGTCGCGCTGGCCGACCATGAGGGCTTCCCCGCGCACGCCGCCGTGATCCACGAGCGGCTCGACTCACAGAGCTAGGGCAGGATCGTCAGCGGCGTCCCGTCCGAGCGGACGAGGCCGTCGAAGTCGCGGCGGTCGAGCGTGAAGATCGTGGAGATCTGCAGGCGATCAGCGATCTCGAGGAGCGACGCGTCGGTGAGACCCAGTCGACGGTCGGAAAAGCGATCGATCACGCGCAACGCACGTTGGACCTCTTCCCACCCGAAGTCCACGAGGTGATACGCGCCCCCCACCAGTTCCTGCATGGCCTGTCGCGCATGGTGCGCGGTGAACCGGCGGGCGATCAGGTAGTCAAGCTCGGCCAGCACAAACGGGCTGATCACGAGGGGGTCCCGCTCCGCGTCCACGAGAGCGCTGATCACTGCGTGGTACTCCGCGTCACCGTCGAAGAAGTGCAGAAAGGCGCTTGTATCGATTAGGACTCCCATTCACCGAACCCCTCGGCGAGCAATTCCTCATCACGCGATGCCCAGGTCGGATCGCCGGAATGAAAGAGCCCGCCGCGCGGGCGCGGGCGTTCCAGCGCCTTCTCGATCGCACTGCGAATGAACTCAGCCTCGGTAATCCGCTGTATCTGAGCCATTTGCGCGACCCGTGCCTTCATATCCTCGGGCAGATAAATCGTCGTGCGGTGCATGCCATACATGATGCCATACACGTGAGCTGGTGCGATCTGCGCCATGGCTGAAGCATGGCCGAGGGAGAGAGACGCTGGACGCACGGAGTTCGGCGCCAAAGGGACATGCAATCGTCGCTTTCCCGTGCATGCGCAACGGCTTCCCGCTCATGGAGACAGGAACCGCGCCAAAACGGTCGTATGCTGAGCCCATGCACGCTGCTCGCTCTCTGGCGATGCTCGTCGTCGCCCTCGGGGCGGTGCTCGGGCTCGTCTCCACTGCCTCTGCTGCCACGTGCGCGGGTTCTGGCTACCTCGTGACGTCAACCGGCACGATCCAGCGCTTCTCGACGTCCACCAACGCCGTCACCGCCACGCTCACCGGCGCCGGCAGCCAGTTCTCCGATGTCGCGATTTCGCCCGATGGACGCAGCGCCTACGCCGTCGACACCGCTGCCAACCTCGTCCGCGTCGTCGACACCTCGACGAACACGATCAGCGCGAGCATCGGCGGGCTGAACACGCCGGTCGCGATCGCGGTCGCACCGGATGGCACCCGTGCCTACGTCGTCAACAGCGGCAGCAACACGTTCTCGGTCGTGGATACGACGACGCTGACGGTGACTGGCTCCTACCCGGCCGGCACGTCACCGACGGACGCCGTCGTGAGCGCTGACGGCTCGCTGCTGTACGTGACCGCGGGCACCGACCTGACGGCGCGCTCGACCGCAACCGGCGCGGTGCAGACGACGTTCCCGCTCGGCGCCACGGCCAGCGCCATTGCGCGCTCGGCCACGACTGCCTACACGGCCAACGACACCCCCTTCTCCGTTTCTTCCGCGCTCCTGACGGGCTCGACGGCGAGCACGCTTTTCAGCGACATGGCCGGCCAGCCGACCGCGATCGCGATCTCTCCCGATGGCACCAGGCTCTACCTCGGCACCGCTGCGGTCGGCCGCGATTCGCTCATGACCGCATCGATCAGCGGGGGCGCGCTCACGTCGATCGGCTCGGGGGCCTCGTTTGCTGTCAGGGACGTGGCCGTGAGCCCGGATAGCTCCACGGTCTACGCCACGGATTACAGCCAGGTCACCGTGACGAACGCGGCTGGCTCGCCGGTCACGATGGTGAGCGGCGCCGTCGCCAGTGGCGTCACGAGCATCGCCGTCTGCCCCGCCGCGGTCCCCGGCGCTCCCACCGCAGCGGTTGCTGATCCGGGCGATACCGTCGCCGCCCTCAGCTGGACCGCCCCGACCGACACCGGCGGTGCGCCGATCACCCGCTACACCGCCACGGCCTCACCCGGTGGCGCAACGTGTACGACGACCGGTGCCACCACCTGTCTGTTCACCGGCCTCAAGAACGGCACGGCGTACACCTTCACCGTTACCGCCACGAACGTCGCGGGCACCAGTGCGGCCAGTACCGCCTCGACCAAGGTGACGCCGCGCAAGGACAACCGCGCACGCGTTCTGGCGGTTGGCCCAGCCACCGTCACGTATACGAAGAAGGGCGTCGGCGTGGCCTTCAACGTCACGACGACCAGCGCCGGCGTGATCGCGGCGGCAATGACGTACAAGGGCGACCGCTACTGCAACGTGTCCAAGCGCGTGACCGCCGCTGGCACGTACCGCGTCAAGTGCGTGATGAAGGCCGCCGGCCGTGCGCTGGCACGCAAGCGATCAACGACCTACACCCTGAACGCCTCGTTCTCGCCGACCAACGGCCCTCTCGCCTCGGCGACACCGTCCGTGGTCGTCCCGCGCCGCCGCTAGCTCAGACGGGCACGCGGCGCATGACGGCCGTGGTGAGCGCCTCGCGGATACGGAGATCCGGAATGCGCTCGAGCGCCTCCTCGAGGAAGCCCTCGACGATCATGCGCTCGGCCTCGGCCTGCGGAATGCCGCGGCTCATCAGATAGAACTTGAGCATCGCGTCAACCGGACCTGCCGTCGCACCATGAGTGCAGCGAACGTCGTTCGTGTCGATCTCGAGACCGGGAATCGAGTCGGCGCGCGCCGTCGGCGACAGCATCAGGTTGCGGTTCTCCTGATACGCGTCGGTGCCGTGCGCACCCTCGGCGACGCGGATCACGCCACGCCAGACGGAGCGCGCGTCATCAAGCAACACGCCCTTGAACGCGAGGTCCGAGACGGCATTGGGGGCGTCGTGCTCTTGCGTCGTGTCGAGGTCGAGATGGCGCTTGCCGTTGACGACATAGACGGCGCTGAGGCGGCCGGTCGAGCCCTCACCGATCAGGCGCGTCTCCATCCGGGTCTTGCCGGTCTTGGCGCCCATCGAGCAGGCCGACCATTCCAGCGTGGCGTCCTTCGCGATCTCAGCGCGATGCGCGGCGAAGTGCAGCGATGCATCGTTGCGGTCTTGGACCACGACGTAGGTGAGGTGCGCGGTCTCCGCGAGCACGAGCTCGGCAACGCCGTTGGCATAGCCCGGCTGGCCAGGCAGGTGCTCCTCGACGAGCGTGGCCTCGGCTCCTTCGCCCAGCGACACGATCACGCGCCACTGCTGCGCGGACTCGGGCGTGGCGATCTCGTACGCGGTGTGAAACGGCAGCTGTACCTTCACGCCGGCCGGCACGTGCAACAGCAGGCCGTCGGTCCAAAGGGCGCCGTTCTCGGCGGCGAACCGCTCGTCGTAGCCCACGATCGTGCCGAGGATCGGCTCGATCAGCGCGGCGTGCTCGTCGGCGAGCCGAGCGAGGCTACCGAAGACGACACCCTGCGCAGAGACGTCGGCAAGCAGCTCCTCGGCGACAACGCCACCGTCACGCATGATCAGGCGCCCAGCGTGGTCGCCCTCGGCCAGAATCGCGCCGCTGATCTCTCCCGCGGTCGCCTGCTCCGACGTGGCGAAGCGAGCGAAGTCGATGCCACGCAGCGATGTGAAGCGCCAGTGCTCATCGCTGAGCGACGGAACGCCCAACGCCTCGCTCGACTCGGCTGCGACCTTGCGCCGCGTCTCGAGCCACGTGCTCATCCGACGGAGCCTTCCATCTGCAACTGAATCAGACGATTGAGCTCGACCGCGTACTCGAGCGGCAGTTCCTTCGTGATCGGCTCGACGAAGCCGGCGACGATCAGTGCCGAGGCCTCGGCCTCGGACAGGCCACGGCTCATCAGGTAGTAGATCTGCTCCTCACCGAGCTTCGAGACCGTCGCCTCGTGGCCGATGTCGACCTGGTCGGCGAGGATGTTGATGTACGGGTACGTGTCGGTGCGCGACTCGGGGTCGATGATCAGCGCGTCGCAGACGACCTTGGACTTCGAGCCCTCGGCCTCCTTGTTGACGCGCAGCAGACCGCGGTATGAGGAGCGACCACCGTCCTTCGAGATCGACTTCGAGGTGATCACCGAGGTCGTGTTCGGCGCGACGTGCGTGACCTTGCCACCGGCGTCCTGGTGCTGGCCCTCGCCGGCGAAGGCGATCGACAGGATCTCGCCGTGGGCGCGCTCGCCCTTGAGGATCACCGCGGGGTACTTCATCGTGACCTTCGAGCCGAGGTTGCCGTCGACCCATTCCATCGTCGCGTCCTCCTCGGCCACTGCGCGCTTGGTGACGAGGTTGTAGACGTTGTTCGACCAGTTCTGGATCGTCGTGTAGCGGCAGCGGCCGCCCTTCTTGACGATGATCTCGACGACCGCGGAGTGCAGCGAGTCGGACGAGTAGGTCGGGGCGGTGCAGCCCTCGACGTAGTGCACGTAGGCACCCTCGTCGACGATGATCAGCGTGCGCTCGAACTGACCCATGTTCTCTGCGTTGATGCGGAAGTAGGCCTGCAGCGGCTGCTCGATGCGGACGCCCGGCGGCACGTAGATGAACGAGCCACCCGACCACACGGCCGAGTTGAGCGCCGAGAACTTGTTATCCGCAGACGGGATGATCGTGCCGAAGTACTCGCGGAAGATGTCCTCGTGCTGCAGCAGCGCCTGGTCGGTGTCGAGGAACAGGATGCCCTGGTCCTCGAGCTCCTTCTTGAGGCTGTGGTAGATGACCTCGGACTCGTACTGTGCGCCGACACCGGCGAGGAACTTGCGCTCCGCCTCCGGGATGCCCAGGCGCTCGAACGTGTTCTTGATCGTGTCCGGCACGTCGTCCCACGAACGGGCGTTGTGCTCGGTCGGCTTGAGGTAGTAGAAGATGTTCTCGAAGTCGATCCCGCTGAGGTCGGAGCCCCAGTTCGGCATGGGCTTCGAGAGGAAGATCTTGTAGGCCTCGAGGCGGAAGTCGAGCATCCACTCCGGCTCGCCCTTGTGGGCGGAGATCTGGCGAATCACGTCCTCGTTGAGGCCGCGCTCGATCTTGATGACGGGGTTCTCCTCGTCGTGGAACCCGTACTTGTATTCGCCGAGATCGACGTCAGCAACTTCGCTCATCAGGAAACCGTCTCTTTCGCGAGCTCGGCATAGCCGGTGGTTTCAAGTTCCTTGGCCAGCTCGGGGCCACCGGAACGGACGATCCGCCCATCGACGAGCACGTGGATGCGATCGGGCTCCACGTAGTCGAGGATGCGCTGGTAGTGCGTGATGATCAGGGTGCCCATGTCGGGACCCATCAGTGCGTTGATGCCGCCCGACACGATGCGGAGCGCGTCGATGTCGAGGCCGGAGTCGGTCTCGTCGAGGATCGCGAGCTTCGGCTTGAGCATTGCCATCTGCAGGATCTCGAAGCGCTTCTTCTCGCCGCCGGAGAAACCGTCGTTGAGGGAGCGCGACGACATCGACTTGTCGATCTCGAGCATCTCCATCGCGTCCTGCAACTGCTTGCGGAACTCGGGGATGCGGATCGGATCGTCGGCGCCGTCAGGGCCGCCCTTGCGATGCGCGTTGACGGCCATGCGGATGAAGTTCGCGACGGTCACGCCGGGGACGGCAAACGGGTACTGGAACGACAGGAACAGCCCGGCGCGCGAGCGCTCGTCGGCGGCCATGTCGAGGAGGTTCTCGCCCTCGAAGATGATCTCGCCCTCGGTCACCTCGTAGCCGGGATGGCCCATCAGGACATGGCTGAGCGTCGACTTACCCGAGCCGTTGGGGCCCATGATCGCGTGGATTTCGCCCTTCGACAGCTCAAGGTCGATGCCCTTGAGGATCTCCGTATCGGAGTCGGCGATGTTGGCGTGCAGATTGCGGATGACGAGATCGGGCACGGTGGCTCCTGGTGGATCGTTCGCGGTCGGTTCGAAAAAGGCGTTGGTAAGCGAATCTTTCGCCCGTACGGGCGGGTTGGACTACCTACAGTAGCGAAGTTAGGGCGACCGAATGAGGGTACCCGAACAGGTCGCAAATCGCGGGTATGACGGAAGGGCGCCCTCAGCGCTCCGCGCCGGGAGCGCCGTCCTGCAGATAGGAGAGGAGCGCCGAGTCCGTGAGCCACTCGATGGGGGCGTGGTCGTCGGTCAGCGGGTCTGCCGTCGGTGCGATCTTCACCGCGTCGTGCGCGAGGCTGCCACAGGTCTGCGTCAGCGGTTGCGGCGCCGCAGCCAGCCGGGCGTGCGCCCCCGTGGCCGTGCCCGCATCGCGATAGCCCCAGACGATCGTGTTGAAGTCGTTGACGCGCGCCTGCTCGACGATCGGGAAGACGGTCGCCATCGTCTGCGCGATCGCGGCGAGCGCCTGGTCATGCCCAGGCGGCGCGCCGACGTTGATCATCACGGCGCCGCCGGGCGCGAGGTGATCACGCACGCTGCGGAAGAACTCCTGCGTGATCAGGTGAAACGGGATGTACGGCTGGCGATAGGCATCGACGACGATCCCGTCGAAGCGATCGTCGGACTGATCGAGCCACGGCCGCGCGTCGGCCGTGTGCAGCGCGAGGTTGGCCTCGCGCATGCCGAGATAGCGGTAGCCGAGGTCGGAGACGGTCGAATCGATCTCGACGCCGTCGATCTGCCACGTGGGCCAGAACCGCGCGTACTGCACTGCGGTCGTGCCGCCCGCGTTCCCGAGCACCGCGAGGCGGCCGTCTTCGGACTTCCCAATCGCCGGCGGCAAACACAGCAGGCGATCCCAGTAGCCGCCGACCAACCCCGTTGGTCCCGGCTTGATCGAGTGCGTTGCCCATCCTTCGTTGAGGCGCAGGATGCGCTCGCCGCTGGCGTCATCGACGATCTGCGCAAACTGGTACGGCGTCTCGCCCTCCCACACCACGCGATCACCGGGAGCCGCCTTGACGCCCTGCTCCGGCACGAGCAGGAGGAGGGCCACGGCCAGCGGGACGAGTGCGGCGCGGCGCGGCAGCAGGGGCAGAGCCGCGAGGGCCAGGAGGAAGGCGAACACGAGCAGCGTGCGACGGGTCCCGATCCACGGTACGAGGACGAGCACGCTCAGGAACGTGCCGACCAGCGAGCCGACGGTCGACAGCGCGTAGAGACGCCCGGAGACGCGGCCAGCCTCCTCGACCGAGTGCACCGCGAGTCGGATCGCCCACGGCGCTACCGCTCCGAGCGCCGTGATCGGCACCGCAAACATGATCAGCACCGCGGCGAACGAGCTGAGCACCAGACCGGTCTGCACCGACGAGAAGGCGTCGGTCGCTGCCGAGAGGAACGGGCGCGTGATGAACGGCAGGATCGCGATCGCAGCGGCCGCCAGCAGCACGCAGTACCCCAGCTGGCGCGGTGTCGGCCAGCGATCGGCGATACGACCACCGAGCCAGTATCCGACCGACAGGTACAGGAGCGTCAGACCAATCACGTTCGCCCAGACCAGCGTTGAGGTACCGAAGAACGGTGCCAGCAGGCGCGCGGCGGTCAGTTCCACGCCCAGGGAGCAAAGCCCCGCGATGAACACGAGGGCGTAGAGCCGGAGCGCGGACACGGGCGAACCCTAGCCGTTCGCAGGCCATCGCCGGCGTTTCCGCTTAACGCAAGCGCAACACAAACGCCAACCGGCGTTCACAGCCCGGTTCTACAACTAGAGCCATGGACAGCAACTGGACTCCCAACTCGGGCGATACGCCTACTCCCTCGCACTACACCCCGTACTCGACGACGCCTCCGCCGGCCGCTGCGAACCAGAACAAGAAGCCGCGTGGCTCGCGCATCGTCGTGCCGGTCCTGATCGCCTCGCTGCTCTCGGCCGGCCTCGCCGCCGGCGGTACGGCCGCGATCGTCAACCACGAGGGCGGCTCGACCACGACCGTGGTTCGCGAAGTCGCACAGCCCTCGAGCAACGCCAGCAGCTCGAACGCCGTCGTTGCCCCTGCCTCGACCGATGGCCAGATGAGCATCGCGCAGATGTACAAGCAGGAGGGCGCGGGCGTCGTCCGCATCGAGCACTCCGGCGGCCTCGGCTCAGGCTTCGTGATCGACAAGGAGGGCCACATCCTCACCAACGCGCACGTCGTCGACGGCGCGCAGGGCGCGATCTCGGTCTCCTTCTCGAACAACGAGAAGGTGCAGGCGAAGGTCATCGGTGTCGATAACGCGACCGACGTCGCCGTGCTGAAGGTGGACGTCCCGGCCTCGGCCCTGACCGTCATGCAGCTCGGCTCGTCGAGCGACCTGCAGGTTGGTGCCCCCGTCGTCGCCATCGGCAACCCGTTCGGTCAGGACCGCACGGTCACGAGCGGCATCATCTCCGCGATGGCCCGCCAGATCCAGGCGCCGAACGGCTTCACGATCGACGGCGCGATCCAGACGGACGCCGCGATCAACCACGGCAACTCGGGTGGCCCGCTGCTCGACATGAACGGCAAGGTCATCGGCATCAACTCGCAGATCGACACGGGTGGCCAGGCCAATTCCGGCAACGTCGGCATCGGCTTCGCGATCCCGATCAACCTGGTCAAGGAGGTCGCGTCGCAGCTGATGAACGGCGGCAAGGCACAGCACGCCTGGCTCGGCGTCCAGCTGACCGATGTTGATCCGACGCTCGCCTCGCAGGTCAAGATCGGCTCCGACTACGGCGCCATGATCGCGAAGGTGACGAAGGGTTCGCCCGCCGACAAGGCCGGCCTGAAGGGTTCGACAGGCGACGTCACGATCGGTGGTCAGACCTACGCCATCGGCGGCGAGGTCGTCGTCGAGGCCAACGGCAAGAAGATTGAGAACACCGCCGATCTCCAGGCGGCCGTCTCCGCCAGCAAGCCTGGCGACAAGCTCGAGTTGACCGTCAAGACCAGCGACGGTCAGAGCAAGCAGATCAGCGTGACCCTCGGCGACCAGCCGCAGGATCCCACCGCACTCGCCGGCTGAGCTACTCCTCCGCAGCCGACGATCACCCCCGGCGGGGCCGGGCCTCTTCTGAGGTCCGGCCCCGCCGGACCCGTTGGAGCATCCGACCGCGAACGCGGCCGTCAGCAGCTATCGCTTGTTGTCGGCGATCTGCGCGATGAGCGCGACGATCGTGCCGATCACGGCCCAGGTGACGGCGCTGCCGATCGCAGCACCGACGCCGATGGCAATCGTGTAGGCGGTACCGCCGATCAGGCCGACGGTCAGGGCGACAGCGGCCGTCAAGACGGCCATCGCATAGGCGGCAACGGTGGCGCGGGGGGCCTGGCCGGCCGCGCGGGAGAATCGCTCGGGAATGGTGTCCATCTCCCGGTATCCTACCCATCGATCCCTGTGACGGGGTAGCGTCTCGGTGAAGACGCAGAAATCCCGCCAACTGGTCCAGTCCCCCATGCGAGCCCTCCTCATCGTCAATCCGGTTGCCTCCCGCGTCAATTCCGCGGTCGAACGCACGGCGCAGCGCGAGCTGGAGGAGGCAGCGACGGTCGAGATCGCGCGCACGACGTTTCCGGGCCACGCCTCGCAGCTGGCGCGCGAAGGTGTCGCGAACGGCTTCGACGCGATCATCGTGCTCGGTGGCGATGGCACATCGAACGAGGTCCTCAACGGCATCGGTGCCGAGGTGCCGATCGGGCTGCTGCCGGGTGGTGGCACGAGCGTGATGCCCCGCAACCTCGGTCTGCCGCCGTCGATTCCCGCCGCCGCCCGCCGCCTCGCCGTGGCGATGCGCGACGGCACGGAGCGCCGCGTGCGCGTCGGCTGCATCAATGGCCGACGCTTTGCGTTCAACTGCGGCGTCGGTCTCGACGCCGCCGTCGTGCGTCGCGTCGACGGCCAGGTGCGCACCGGCAAGCAGCGGCGCTCACCCGACGTGGTCTACGCCCGCGAGCTCGCCAAGCTCGTCGCGCGCGGACAGTACAGCCACCCGCACATCACGCTCCACACGGGCAACATGACCGAGCGCGTGGCGTACGTGATCGCCGTCAACCTCGCACCGTGGTCGTACATTGGGCCCCTGCCGCTCGACCTCGCCCCTGCCGCAACGGCCGATGGTGGGCTCGACATCGTCGCGCCGCGCCGCATGTACCGTCGCGACGTCCTCGGCTTCGCACAGCGCCTGATCGTCGACCATCGCCACGCCCGTGGCTCCGGCGACCCTCGCATTGCGTACTGGCACGACGTCTCCACCGTGGAGCTCCGCTGCGACACGCCGTTCCCGGCTCAGGTGGATGGCGACGATTTCGGCGACGTGCTCGATGCGCTGATCGATGTGGACCGCGAGGGTGCGCGCTACCTGATCTGACCCGTAGGATTCGCGCATGGACATTCTCATCAGCGTCAGCCAGGGCGCCGGACTCGCCGTCGCCTGTGGGCTCGCCGCGATCCTCCCACTCGGCGTCCTTGCCATCGCCGCGATCATCGGCTGGACTCCGGGAGCACTCGACTTCGCCGCGGAGTCAACGTTTGCAATCGTCACGTGGGTGGTGGGCGTACTCGAGGCCGCAGCCCGTGCCGGGCTCCCGTTTCCGATCCGCATAGCGCTGAGTGGCCTCGGTGCCGCGGCGGCCTTCGAGATTGTGGCGGGCGACAAGCTGCCGTTCATCGGACTGGTCCTCGGCGCTGCGATCGGGGCCGGCACGGCGTGGATCACGACGCGGATGGTCGATCGCGCGGTCGTCGCCGGTGGCACCCGCTGGGGTGTGACCGCGATCGTCGCGGTGGCGAGCATTGTGGTTGCCGCCCTCGCGATCATTCCGATCGTCGGCTTCATCCTGGTTGCCATCGCCATCTGGTTCGGGCTCAAGTCCCGCAAGGAGGACCAGAGCAAGTTCGGCGGGCTGCGCGTCCTGCGATGACGTTGCGGCGGCTCGTCATCGCGGCAGCGTGCGCGCTGCTCCTGGCGAGTCTGCCCGGCATGGCTTCGGCCGCGCAGCCGAAGCTCTCCAGCCTGCAGGCGCAGGATCTCGCGGCAACCGGCAAGGGCGTGCGCGAGCTCGTCGCCAAGAATCCGCTCGCCCAGTGGTCGTGCATCTACGCGAGTGACAGCGCCTTCTGGAACTGCTCGCTCAATGCCGCCTCCGACGGGCAGTCGCTCGCGGTGGTGAAGCTGTTCGATCCGCAGAGGCGGGTGTGGAGCGTGACGATTCCGCGCCGCGTCGCGCCGGCCCAGCGATACGACGAGAAGCGCGCCACGGCGATCGCGGCCAAGGATCCCAAGGCCGCAGACTGGATTGCCCGCTACCGGGACCATGGGCTGCCGGTGCGCTCGTACGGTGCGCTCGACCTCGGTACGTGGAAGATCAAGTGGTACTCCGGCGCCACGGAGATCGCCGAGGTGGGTGTGCTCGACACGACCGGCGCCATCACCTACACCCGCGTCGGGCCGCAGGTCGCCTGGTCGATGGCCCGTGGTGGCCAGGGCTTCGGTCGCCTCATCAACGAGCCGTGGGCGCTCGGCACGCTGATCGTCCTCTTCGTCCTCGTGATGCTCGACTGGCGGCGGCTGCGTTCGCTGCGCACGCTCGACGTGCTCGCGATCGTCTCCCTCGCGGGCTCGCTGTGGTGCTTCAACCGCGGCCTCGTCTTCTGGGCGGTACCGCTCCAGTACCCGCCGCTGATCTACCTGCTGTTCCGCATGATCATGATCGGGCTTGGCCGGATGGAGCGGCCGGCGTTCACCACGCGCCTGCCGTTCTGGGTCATGGTCGTGTTGATCGTGATCCTCGCTGCCGGACGGGTGGGCTTCAACGCGTATTCCTCGAACGTCGTCGACGTCGGCTACGCAGGTGTCGTCGGTGCCGATCGCATCCTCGACGGCCGTGCGCCCTACGGCAACTTCCCGATCAAGACGCAGACACCCTGCGGCACCCGCTACGCGGACGGCACCTACAGCGGCTATGTGCAGGCCAACGGCCACTGCGAGACGGCGATCGAGCGCGGTGACACCTACGGCCCCGCGATGTACCTGGCGTACGTGCCCGGCACGGCGGCGCTTGGCTGGAGCGGACGCTGGGACGATCTCCCCGCTGCGCACTTCACCAGTGGGCTCTTCGACCTGCTGACGGCGATCGGGCTCGCCGTGTTCGGTTGGCAATTTGGCGGCCGCAAGTTGGCCGCGGCGATGGCGCTGTTCTGGCTCGCCGTGCCCTGGTCGGCGTACACGTTCATGAGCGACTCCAACGACGCCATCGTCGCGGCCTACCTGGCGTGGAGCGCGGCTCTGATCGCTCGACCGATTGGGCGCGGCGCCCTCGTGATGCTCGCCGCGCTGGCGAAGTTCGCGCCGCTGATCCTGCTTCCGCTCTGGCTCCGCCTGGACCGACCCGCGCCCCGCCCCCGTGGCGAGTGGCTCTACGGCCAGCCCGCCGTGCAGCAATCACGCGGTCAGCGCGTGTGGGCCGCGGTGCGTCCTGGCCCCGGCTCGGGCCGCACGCTGCTCGGCATGGTGCTCGTCACGGTCGTGCTCGCTGGCATCTTGATCGCCCTCGATGGCACCGGTGCACTGCGCACCTTCTGGGATCGCACCTTCGGCTGGCAGCTCGACCGTCCCTCGCCGTTCTCGATCTGGGATTGGGGCGAGTACCCGGGCTTCCCGAACTTGGCGATCGTCCAGAAGATGCTGAAGGCCGCGCTCGTACTCGGCGCCGTCGCGCTGTTCTTCTTCCCCCGCCGCCTCGATGCGACGCGCGCGATGGCCTTTGCCGGGGCGCTGATGATCGGCTTCCAGCTGGTGCTGACGCACTGGATGTACCTGTACCTGCCCTGGGTGATGGTCTTCCTCGCGATGGCACTGCTCGCACCGCGCGTGGGCTACCCGCGCACGTCGTCGACCAACGCAATCGATACGGCCCTGCCGGCGCGCAAGCGCGAGCTCGTCGCCGGCGACTAGCTCAGACGCCGCGGCGAAACAGCTCGACGTCCGTCGCTCGGCCGTCCTCGCCACACGTGATCAGCGCGCCCTCGAGGCGCACGTCCTCAGAGGCAGGCTCGAGGCGCTGCGGCTGCTGCAGAATGAAGCGCCGAAGCGAGAGATCCTTCTTCGCGCCGATCACCGAGTCGTGCGGGCCGGTCATGCCGGCGTCGGTGATGTAGGCGGTGCCGCCGGGCAGCACGCGGGCGTCGGAGGTCTGCACGTGCGTGTGTGTGCCCAGGACTGCGGTGGCGCGGCCGGCCAGATGCCAGCCCATCGCGACCTTCTCGCTGGTCGCCTCGGCATGCACGTCGACGACGACGATGGGCGTCTCGCGATGCGCGGCGTCGATCAGCTGGTCCACGACCGAGAACATCGACTGCGCAGGCTCCATCGTGAAGGAGCCGAGCAGGTTGATCACCGCGACCTTCACGCCCCCCACCTCGATCACCGCCAGCCCACGGCCGGGTAGGCGGTCGAGCAGGTTGGCGGGGCGTACCACGCGCGTGGCCTCGATCAGATACGGGCCAATCTCCTTGCGGCGCCACAGGTGATTGCCAAGCGTCAGGCAGTCAGCCCCGGCTGCGAGCAGACGCTCGGCCAGCTTCGGCGTCAGGCCCGCCCCGTCGGCCGCGTTTTCGGCGTTGACGATCACGCAATCAAGCTCGAGCTCGGCACGCAGTGCGCGCAGATTCCCCTCGATCGCGTTGACCCCGGGCGAGCCGTAGACATCGGCCAGGAAGAGGATCCTCACGAGGCCGCCACCGACGTCGCGGGTCGGACCTCGAGGTGGATGCGATTGCCGCCGTCCTGGGTGTAGCGCGCGAGCACCGGATCGAGCGCGCCGGTCACGTCGACGATGCGGCCGAGCTTCGTCCAGGCTTCGGGGCGCGTGGAGACGGGCGAGCCGACCGAGAGCGCAGGATCCGACTTGATGCCGGTCGCCACCACGACGACGCCGGGATTGGCGAGCGGCTCGATCGCAATCTGGTCGCCATACGTCGTGCCGTTGACGATCAGCGGCGTGATCGACAGCACCTTGCCGTCTACCGGTGCGTAGGTGTCGGTACCGATCGGGCCGCCGATATCGACCGACGTCGGATCGCCGTCGAGCTCGTAGGCCGGGCCACCCGCATTCTCTCCCTGGAAGGACGACACGATGCGAGAGATGATGCCCTGATTGACGGGCTCACCGACGGGGTCGAGCTGCAGCGCGTCGGCACCGTCGACGGGATGGAACAGGATCGCGGTGATGCGCGACTGCTGGACCGGCACGAGCAGGACAAGCTGATCCTGGCGGGCGAGCGTCTGCGGGCGCGGTGCGCCCGACGGCAGGATGCGCGTAGCCGGTGCGAGCGTCGGGAGCAGGCTGGTGCCATCAAAGCTGATCAACTGGGTGCCGGCGACGACGAGCGCGCCCACGGCGAGCAGCACGGCGACCAGCAGCCGACCACGCCCGGCGCGCTGCACCGGCGCAGTGGGCGGCGGAAGGATGATGTCGACGCCCGAGCCGGTCAGCTCAACGGTCGCGACCTCAGCCTGCTCTTCGTGCACGGCCATGGGCCGAGTGTACCCGCCGAACGGTGTCGTTACGGCACAACCGCTGTCGTGGCACCGCCCGCGGCGGTCGCAGCAGGGGCGGGCTGCGTCTCAACGGGCGGCTGCGTCACGGTCACGGTCTGCGGCGGCGGCATCGTCAGCGTCAGATCCGGCGGGCTGATGGTCGAGACCACGCGGTTGGCGAACTGCGACTCGAAACGCGACCAATCGACCGGCTTCTTCGGTGCGGCGAAGCTGACCGGCGGCGTGCCCGCGAGCGCCGCGTCCATGTAGATGTGCCAGATGTCGGCCGGCAGGGTCGGGCCGGAGACGGCCCCGACGCCTTCGACGCCGTACATCGGCTTGGTCTCGTCGGGGTAGCCGATCCACACGCACGTGGCGAGCGTCGGCGTGTAGCCGCAGAACCATGCGTCAGTGTGGTTGTCGGTCGTGCCTGTCTTGCCCGCCTCGGGTCGATCGTCGGACATCAGCGCGCCGGTACCCGTACCGCTGTGCATGTTCTCGCCGAGGATGCGGGTGACCTCTGCCGCCACGCCGTCCTGGATCACGCGGACGCCGGTCGAACGCCCCTTCAACAGCACGTTGCCGTCGGCGTCGGTGACCTCCTTGATCGCCGTCGGCTGGTGGTAGACGCCGCCGTTGGCGAGCGTGGCGTACACCGTCGCCATCTCGAGCGGCGAGACGCCGTCGGCGCCGAGTGTGAGCGACGGCACCGCCTCGAGCGGGGACGTGCGCACGCCGAGGCGCTTGGCCATGTCAACGATGTTGGCCGGTCCGACGTCGATCGCCAGCTGGGCGTAGACCGTGTTGTCAGACGCGAGCGTCGCGTTCTCGAGCGAGACCGGACCGGCGTACTCGCCACCGGCGGTCGCGACGTTCCAGGTCGGCGAATTGTCGTCCGGCTTCCACGAGAACGGCGCCGACATGTACGTCGTCCCGCTCGGGTCGATGCCCTGCTCGATCGCGGTGGCGAGGGTGATCGTCTTGAACGTCGAGCCGGGCTGGCGACGCCCCTGCGAGGCGAGGTCGAACTGGTCCTTGCGGAAGTAGCGCGTCGAGGCCATGGCGACGATCTGTCCGGTCTTCGGTCGGATCGAGACGATGGCGGCGTCCGGGTCGCCGGGCGTCTTGAGGATCTTGTGCATCGCCGCGCGCGCCTTGGCCTGCAGCTTGGGGTCGAGCGTGGTCGTGATCTGCAGTCCTCCGGCGCGCACGCCGGCCGTGCCGATGTCCGGATCCTTCGACAGCTCGTCGGCCACGTAGCGCACGAAGAACGATTCACTGACCTTGCCGTAGACGTGCCCGCGCTTGAGGTTGAGCTTGGTGGCGTTGGCCTTGCGCTCTTGCGCGGCGGTGATATCCCCCGTCTCGCGCATGGCCTTCAGCACCTGGGCACGGCGCTTGAGCGCGGCCTCGGGGTTGTGGTACGGGTCGTAGGTGCTCGGCAACTGCGGCAGGCCCGAGAGCAGGGCTGCCTGCGGGAGCGTCAGGTCCTTGGCCGACTTGGCGAAGTACGTCTGGGCCGCGGCCTCGACGCCGTAGGCGTTGTTGCCATAGAAGACGGTGTTGAGGTACGCCGTCAGGATCTCGTCCTTGGTGAACCGATCCTCGAGCTGAACGGCGAGGATCGCCTCGCGGAGCTTCCGGTCGAAGGTGTGCTGCTTGACGATGTAGATCTGCGAGATCAGCTGCTGCGTCAGCGTCGAGCCACCCTGGACGATGTGGCCGGCCATCACGTTCTTGACCAGCGCGCGGGCGATGCCCTGCGGATCCACGCCGCCGTGCTCGTAGAAGCGACGATCCTCGATCGCAACCGTGCCCTTCTTCATCCACGGCGAGATCTGCTTCGAGGTGACGGGCTGGCGGTTTTCGTCGTTCGCGAGCACACCGAGCGAATCGCCGCGCGCGTCGTAGACCTCGCTGTTGGCGCCGATCTCGCGCGCCTTGATCGCATCGAGCGTCGGCAGGTGGTCGATGTAGCGCGACGCGCCGTAGAGGAGCGCGCCGGCGGTGATGACGGTGACGAAGGCGAGCACCACGAGCGTGCTGGCAAAGGGGCGCTTCGGACGCTTCTCGCGCGGAGCGCGGCGCGGCGCGGGCTTAGACACCGGGGTCCGCCTGGCGCGGGTGCAGAGGGGTCAGCGGGGACACGTTTCGCACGCTATCACCGGGTTTGGTGCCCGTTTCAGCAACGGCGCGCTGGGTCACTGGCCAGATGCGTAGACGAGTGCGAACCATGCCACCCTGCGACTTCGGCGACCCCGAATCCTGTCCTGCCCCCGGTACCATGGGGCACGTGCCGCGCCGGGCCCTCTATGCCGCCATCGCCGTGATGGCCCTCCTCCTCGCGGGCTGTGGCGTGAAGGGCGAGCCGACGGGTGCGGTCGACCCGTTTCCGACGCAGGCGATCGACGCTGCGGGGCAGACGGTGACGCTGCAGTCCTCGCCGACGCGGATTGTGTCGGCCGATCCTGGTGCGACCGCGATCTTGCGCGACCTTGGCCTTGGCACGCTGGTCGTGGAGGCCAAGGAGTCGACCGTCGGGCTGGAGGCCTCCGATCCGACGACGAGCCTCGTCGTCGTTCCGCTCGCCATGGACGACGCCGCGCTGCAGCAGCTGCAGGCGGCCACGCACGCGCCGATCTTTCGCTACGGCGCTGATCCGCTCACGGCCGCACCAACCACGGTGACGCAGCTCGGCATCGCCGTCGGCGAGGGCGCGAAGGCCGCAACGATTGCGCGCAGCATGACCAGCGGCCTTGATGCGCTCGCGCAGCGACTCGCCGCCGAGACACCCGTGCCGACGCTGATCGAGGGTGCGGGCTTCATCGGGTACGGCCCGGCCAGTGCCGTCGGGCTGGACGTCGCAGCTGCCGGCGGCAAAAACGTGCTCGAGGCCGACCAGCCGCTCGACATCGCGCAGCTGCCAACCCTCGGCATCACCGCCTGGGTCTCCCTCCAGCCGGGCGGCAGCACGCTGGCCTCGCTGCAGAAGTTCCCCGAGCTCGCCACGGTGCCCGCCATCAAGGACAGTCGGGTGATCTCCGTCCCGAAGGCCGGCTACCCGATCGACGCCGCGCTACCCGGCGCGCTGCAGGCTCTCGCCGACGATCTCCACGCCGCTCCGATCGCGACCGGATGAGCACCCCGGCCGGCCCTCGCGGCCTACGGCTCTGGCTGCTGGTGGCCGCGCCGCTCGTGGCGCAGTTCGGCTTCGTCGGCTTGGGCGCTGCGATCATCAACGCGTTCTCGACTGCGCCCCCCGGCGATACGACGCTGACGAACCTGCCCCAGGCCGTGCTGCTGGTCGTCGCCTACGTCATCTTCGCCCTGGCGATCTGGTTCGTCGCGCGCCAGTTCGGCGATCCGCGCGAGGTGCTGGCGCTGCGCCGCGTGCCGCTCGTGCGTGCCGCGGTGCTGGCGGTGGGCGGTCTGATCGTCGGTGTGGCCGCCGCCGCGCTGCTCGAACCGATCTTCCACGGCTCGTCGAGCCAGCGCATCAGCGTCGGTGACATCAACTCCCTGACAACCGGGCTCGCGTTCGGCATCAGCGCCTTCACGATCATCGTCGGCGCGGCGGTGACGGAGGAGCTGTACTTCCGCGGCCTGCTCTACGGCCGCCTCGATGGCCGCTTCGGTGTGGCATCGGCCGTGGTCGGGTCGGCCGGCGTCTTCGGCTTGGCGCACTTCGAGCCGAACGCGTTCCCGGCGCTGTTCGCCCTCGGGCTCGTGCTCGGTCTGGTGCGGATGCGCTCTTCGTCGGTCTGGCCGGGTATGGCGATCCACGGCGCGAACAACGTGATCGCGGTCGTCGGCCTCCTGCTGGCGGCCAACTAGCCCGGGTTCTCCTATGCTCCCGGCGTCCAACCGCGTAGGAGCGACCGTGAGCGACCAGTCCAGCGATCCGATCGTCGAGCAGTTCCGCAACCAGATCACCGATACGGACCTCGCGATCCTCGAGGCGCTCAACAAGCGCATCTCGACCGTCCGCAAGTTGCATGCCTACAAGGCGGAGAAGGGCTACGACGCAGTCGACCCTTCGCGCGAGGAGTGGCTGCAGCAGTATCTCCAGCGCTGCAATAAGGGCCCGCTGTCGAACGAGGAAGTCGCCATCCTGTGGCGCTCGATCATCGACGCCACGCTGCGCGAGGT
Source organism: Thermoleophilia bacterium (assembly GCA_037133755.1). Taxonomy (GTDB): domain Bacteria; phylum Actinomycetota; class Thermoleophilia; order Gaiellales; family F1-60-MAGs149; genus F1-60-MAGs149. Next base: position 248,517 of record JBAXNN010000001.1, on the reverse strand, counting down.
CGCGCGGCTCCGCGACGCCTGATCAGCCGTCGGCGCCGAAGTCCTCGGGGCGCACGTCCTCGAGGAACTGCTTGAAGTCCTGAACGAGCTGCTCGGGCTCCGCCGTGGCGACGTCTTCCTCGCCCTCTTCCATGCGAATGGCGCTGGCCTCGATCACGTCGTCGGCCGCGAAGATCGGCGCCTTGGCACGGAGCGCAAGGGCAATCGCATCGCTGGGACGGGCATCGAGCGAGACCTCGGCGCCGTCGCGGCGAAGCACGACCTTGGCGAAGAACGTGCTGTCCTTCATCTCGACGACCTCGATCTTGACGACCTCGGCATCGAGCTCGCCGAGGGCGGTCGAGAAAAGGTCGTGCGTCATCGGGCGCGGCGTGTCGGAGTCCTGCAGCTTGGCGAGAATCGCCGACGCCTCAGGGTGACCAATCCAGATGGGGAGAAACCGATTCGTCTCGACGGTCTTGAGCAGCACGATCGGCTGCTTGCCGACCATGTCGAACGAAACGCCGTAGACAACCATCTCCTGCATGCACCGGAGTCTATGCGCAAAGGGTCCGGACCCAGATCAAGCGCCATCCGTGGAGACATCAGCGGCGATGGTCTCTCCAACCCCGGAGGGGTCCGGACCCATCGAACCTGATCCACCGAGAGCCAAGTCGGTGGGTCCGGACCCCTCCGCCTTTTGGAGATGCAGCGCCGCTGATGTCTCCGCGGGAACCTCCGGATCTGGGTCCGGACCCCTGGGGAGATCCAGGCCGTCGTGATCGCGTTGCGGCGAGCTACACTCGCCGCAACGCGATCACGGCGTTCTGACCGCCGAAGCCGAAGGCGTCGATGATCACGCCGGGCTGCTCGAGCGTCGCCGCACTCCCCCGCACGAGGTTGATGTCGCAGGCGGGGTCGGGGTTATCGAGGTTCATCACCGGCGGGACCAGGCCGCGATCGGCAACCAGCGCACCGATGGCGACGCTAAAGGCGCCGGCGGCACCGAGGCCGTGGCCGAGGACCGCCTTGGGGGCGGTGACAAGCGGGTTGCCCGCACCGAGGACGCGCTTGACGGCTGCCGCCTCGCTGGCGTCGTTCAGCTGCGTGCCCGTGCCGTGGGCGATGACGGCGCCGATCTCCGTGGCGTCCATGCCGGAGCGATCAAGCGCGCCGCGCAGGGCCAGCTCGGCACCCGCGCCGTCCGGATCGGGCGCGGTCACGTGGTACGCGTCGCACGAGACGGCAACCGAGGCGATCGTGGCGTAGACGTGCGCGCCGCGCTCCTGCGCGCGGGACAGCGGCTCCAGCACGAGCATGGCCGCGCCCTCGGCGGGGATGAAGCCGGTGCGGCCGGCGTCGAACGGTCGCGACAGCGTGGCCGGGTCGCCCTCAGCGGTCGAGAGCGCACCCGCGTTCGCGAGGCTGCTCATCAGGTACGGCGTCAGCGCAGCGTCGCTGGCACCGGCCAGAACCACGTCGACGTCGCCGCGCTGCAGCGTATGGAAGGCCTCCGCCACGGCAATCGTGCCGGCGGCACAGGCACCGACGCCGGCGGTGACCGGTCCGGTCACGCCCCACTTGATCGCAGCGTTGGCAGCGGCCATGTTGCCCGAGACGAGCGGCACGTAGAGCGGCCCCATGCGGCCCGGGTCGTCCGCCCGCTTGAGCACCTCGGCATCGCCCTCGGGAATGCCCCCTGCACCGGTGTGGATCGTGATCGCGGTGCGCGGGCCCGAGATGTCGGTGAGCCCGGCGTCGGTCAGGGCGAGGTCGCCCGCGACGAGTGCGAACTGGGCGAAGCGACCCATGCGACGAGCCGCGCGCTTCTCGATGTACGGCGAGAGATCGAAATCCGCGATCGGGGCGGCGTGTCGTGCCGGCAGGCCCTCGTACTCCTCGCCCTCGAGGCGCACGATGCCGGAGCGGTGTTCCATCAGCGACATCCACAGCGCCTCGGTGCCGAGCCCGGTGGGACCGACGATGCCGATCCCGGTAATAGCGACGGTGGCGCTCATGCTGTGGGGAGTGTGGCGGATGCGGCGGGTGGATGCCGCGCTACAGGCCCCATCGCCGAGCACGACGAACGGCAGTACGCTTTGCGGGTGTTGATGCCGCGTCGGGCACTCGTCGTTGTTGCGCTCCTCCTTGGAGTGCTCGCGCTGGCCGCGCCCGCGTCCGCCTCGAGTTGGAGCTTTGCCGGCGGAACCCTGACGATTACGCCGAGTTCCGGCGAGTCCGTGTCGTTGCAGGCGAACGCAGGTACCTACCGGCTGGCTGCCTCCGACACGTGGGCCCGCTCTGGTCCCGGTGCGACCAGCGGCTTCACCGCCATCGCCCCCCAGACGCTCGACGTGAGCGCCGCCGCTGTAGCTGGCGACACCACGGTGCTTGCCGCGATCACCGTTCTTGATAACGGACCCGTCGAAGTCTCAATTTTGGGCGTGGCCCCGAGTGTTGCGTGGACCGACCCGCTGACCGTGACGCTCACCGATCCAGACTCGACCCTGACCTTCGATAGCGGAGACCCAGTCGCTCCGATCAGCTTCGGAACGAGCTCGGTGACGGCGACAGCCCCACTCATCGCCGTGCGGCAGGAGATCACCGCCGCGTCATCGATCTCCCTCACCGGAACAGCGGCAGCCCCGTCGATCCACGCCGATGTGACGGCAGCACCGACCGGTGCGATCATCCTGAACGGCGCTCGCGTCACGACGTATGGCTTCATCACGCTGGCAGCCGGCTACGTGCAGACCACCGGCCCCGTCGTCGGCGCGACGGGCTGCTTCAGCGTGGAGATTGGCTGTCGCGCCGCCGCGCCAAGCCGCCTCACCATCGACGGCAATCTCATCACCGAAGCACCCTGGAGCAATCTCGTGGAGGTGCAAGTCTCAGGCACGGCGCGGCTGGGCGGCGACGTCACGACCAGTGGCGTCCAGGAATGGCAGGACGCCGTCTACGTGACCGCGTCGGGAACCCTGACCCTGTCTGGCTCGAACATCATCACGCCGAAGGGGATCGAGGCGTACGCCGGGCCCTGCGGCGGCGCAGTGATTACCGGCTGCGGGTTCGGTTCGCAGTCACCGCCCGCGCGGTTCAGCGATCTCGTCGTCAACGGCGACTGGGGTGTCGGGGGCAGCGTGCGCCCAACCAGTACGCTCCGCGCCACAGGCCTCACCACAGCGCTCGGCACCGGCGCCGACTCGACGTTTGCGCCAACCACCTCTGGCGCGCAGACCTACGCGGGCGGCCTCTCAATTGCTGCAGCGAGCGCCGCAATGCTGAGCGGGTCCTCGGTCACGATCGCAGGCATGCCCGAGCAGGTTGCCGTCGGCGGCGTGCAGACGACCGCCTGCGACACCGGTCCGCTCACCATCATTGGAGCGCTGCAGTTAACAGGCGCTGTTGACTGTCTCGACAGCCTGATTGTCAGTGGGCCCGCGACCATCGCTGCAGATGTCACCACGCAGCGGTATCAGAGTTACCTTGATGCAGCCACGCTGGCACTCGGGACTGGCTCGCTGCGCTTGCGTGCCGGCGTCGGGCAGACCGTGGCGTTCCGCGGTACGCCCGTCGTGGCCACCTGGTCCGCGGCCAGTGGTGCCGACATCACCGGCTACACGGCCACGATCGCGTCCACCGGGCAGGCGTGCAGCACGACCGGCGCACTCTCGTGCTCCTTCGGTTCCGTCGCGGAGGCGAACACCCTGACCTTCTCCGCAGCGGCGCAGCGCCGTCCGTCCAGCCCGTCGGCGTCCCCGAGTGGCTCCATCGTCGACAAGACAGCGACAACCACCCGCCGCACGGTGGCCCGTGGCTCGCGCACCACGCTCACGAAGCTGATCACGCCGCCCGCCGTTCGCGGCAAGCGCACGTGGTCCGAGCGCGGACAGTGCGCCATTGACAACCGCATGCTGGTTGCTCCGAAGCGGCGCGCGACCTGCATGCTGACTCTCAAGATCCAGCGCGGGGGCACGGTCGCGTGGACCGGTCGCGCGACCATCGCCGTTCGCTGACGTTCCTGCGGACGTATGGGCGATCCTGGATTCGAACCAGGGACCTCCTCCTTATCAGAGAGGCGCTCTAACCGACTGAGCTAATCGCCCGACGGCGCGAGTGTACCCAAGGCAGGGCTGCCGATGCGATGGTCACACCGTCACGTGACGGTCACCGTCGGCAGCGGATGCTCCGGCTCCTCCCCGCCAACGGCCTTCTCGATCCATGCAATCGAGCTCGTCCCGCAGTACTGCACGGTCGGCAGGCCGTACACACCGGCCTTGGCGGGGAAGCGCACGTTGATGCCGAAGTCCTTCGCCGCGCTCTTGATCGCCATGCGATGCCACTCGACTCGCCGCCCTTCGGACGTCATCTTGGTGGTGGCATGCCAGCCGGCCACGCGCTTCGGTGTCGCCGACGGAAAGCTCTTCGGTACGAGTACGACGACGCGATCGACCGCCGCGGTGGCAGCGTCCTCCGCGGTGCACCCGTGTTCGATGTGCACCTTGACGGTGCCGACCGAGTTGCGCTTGAAGCCGCTGTCCTCGACGTCGGCGTGACCGTAGGCGACGCCAGTCGTCGTCAGTAGTGCAAACGCGGCAACCAGCAGCGGGCGGCGCAGGTTTGGAATGGTCATCATGAATCGCTCCTCGGGGCAGCGTGACGGGCACGCGGATAGTCGTGGAAATGCAGGTGATGGGTCATGGTTGGATCGTGGTAACGCCAGTGGCAATCGTCTCGTGGAAGAGCGAGGTGCGGGCCCGCACCTCGAGCGTGTAGTCACCGGCGAAGGGCAGCAGGCCGCTGGCCTTGCCGTCGCGGATGGTCCACACAAACGGCGCAGCGACGAGCGGGCTCGTCCAGCGAACCGTACCTTCGTGGACGCCGGCCCAGAATCGCAGTGTGCGCTGCCCCACACGCGCTCCAGAGAGGCGCACCCGACGACCGGTGAGCATCACACTCGCGGGCATGGCGGCTCGGGTGCGCGTGCGCACCGCGAAGGCGACCGAGCCGGTGATGACGTGCCCGTCGAGACTCTCGACGGTGTAGGTGTAGGCGTAGCGGCCTGGCCCGAGCGCAGTCAGCGGAGCGGTGAGCACGCCGCCGTTGATGGTCGGTGCCCCGCTGACGCGAACGCCGTCTGCGCCAACGGCCACGAGGGCATCGCTGCTCCCTTTGACGTGCTCGCTGAACTCGAGCCGGATACTCGCAGGACTCTTCTGCAGCGTGGCATTCGCAGCCGGTACGGCCGTCCGCAGCGAAGCGTGCCCGGCAGCGGCCGCGGGAAGCAGCAAGAGCGCGAGGAGCGAAATCAGGAGGCGTTGGTACATGGTGAGACGGTGGGGTCAGTGGGGGCCGGCACGAGCCGACCCCCACCCTATGCCCTAGTGCGACGAACTCGTTGCCGCCGCGACGGTGATCGAAGACGACGGATGCTCCGCATCCGCTGCCGTCTCGACCCAGGCGATCTTGTACGCCCCGCAGTGCTGGATGGCCGGGACGCGGTACCTGCCAGGCGTCATCGGATACTTCGTGCTGATGCCGAAGTCCTGGAACTGATCGTCCCGCAGCGCATCGCCCGTGGCCACCCACTGCACGCGATAGCCGCCGCCATTCTTGAGCTCCACCACCGACGACTTCCAGCCGGCAATCTGCTGCGGCTTGGCCGACTGGAACGCTCCCTGCACCAGCACGACGACACGATTGACGGCGACCGGATTGCCCTTGTCGTCCTCGCAGCCGTGACCGATGCGCATCCAGAAGGCGCCGTAGCCATCGGCCTTCGGCGAACCGCCGTAGAGCTGCACCGTGGCATGCCCGAAGGCCGGTGCGGCGATGCCGAACACGAGCGCACCCGTCAGGCACGCCAGAATCAGCGCGCGAGCGCGCGTCGAAATGGTCTTCATGTGATTCTCCGTTGTCGATGAATGCCGCGTCACTCGACGCGGCGAAGTCAGACGAACGGCGTTGCCGGTGGCCCCCTAGGCGCGAGACTGCGGGCGATCCCCGTGCCCAGCGACACTCGGGCGCGTGGCGCACGACGATTGATTGTTCGGTGTCGCGTTGGTGCCTGGCGGCTTCCCAACAGCGCCTCGACAACAGCCACGACCGTGCGCAGAAGTGCGCGGGCGGCGACGAAGGCGAACGCTGCGAACGGCAGTTGGAGCCCAAGCCCGACGAGGAACGTGGCATCGAGCGCGGCCGCCCACGGCATGTGGCCGTTGTGCGCGAGGCGCTCGATGTGCTCTTGCAGTGTGAAGCCCACGAGTGGGACAAGGGCGATCAGCCAGGCCGGAATCGCCTTACCGCGTGCGCCACGCACGTAATCGAACCCGGCAAGACCGAGGCCCAGCGCAAGGCAGCTCAGACCGAGAACGGCCGCAGTCGGCAGCTGCTCAAGGTAGCCGTGCCCCGTCTCGGCCAACAACGCGTCCGCGTGATGTCCCGCGACGATCAGGTAGGCCAGCTGGTGCGCAAGCAGCGAGCCGAGCACCACGAGCGGCAGCGAAACCAGCCATGCCGAGCGCCGGCGCACCGCACCAAGTTCCCCAGCAGGATGTCGCGGCGACCGCATAGCAATAGTAGAGCACACTTTCTCTATTCGCCCTACTTTGTGGCGTTTGCTACAGACTAGGCGGCGCGGTTATGCAGCGCCACGCCGTCCATCTGCTCGAGGCGGGCAACGAGGTCCTCGAGCTGCTCGTGCGAGCGGATGCGGATCTCGAGGCGGGCGCCATCGGGTGTCGGCGAGACCTTGCCCACCATGCCGAGCGCGCGGAAGCACGCGTCGGTCGCCGCGGCGGCCAGGTCGTGATCGAACCAGGCGGCACCGTTCTTGGCGGCGCGCGGCGCGCGCTTCTGCTTCGGTCCCGAACGCGCCAGCGCCTCGACCTCGCGCACCGACAGGCCGTCGGCGATTGCGCGCTTGGCGAGTGTCCGGCGAGCGTCGTGGTCGTCAAGCTGCAAGATCGCGCGGCCGTGGCCCTCCGTCAGCTCGCCGGCGATGATCGCATCGAGCACCTCATCGGGCAGATCGAGCAGACGCAGCGCGTTGGCGATGGTCGGGCGGCTCTTCCCCACCTTCTCGGCGACTTCGGTCGGCGTGAGGTCGAGCTCGTCGATCAGCGCTGCGTACCCGCGCGCTGCCTCGATCGCGTTGAGGTCCTCGCGGACGACGTTCTCGACCAGCGCCAGCGTAAGCGTCTGCCGCTCGTCGGCGCGGCGGACGATCGCAGGCACGGTCTTGAGTCCAGCCTGGTTGGCCGCCCGCCAGCGGCGCTCGCCGGCGATGATCTCGTAGCGACCGTCGGGCGCCGAGCGCACGATGATCGGCTGCATGATGCCGTCTTGCTTGATCGACCGTGCGAGGTCGTCGAGCGCGTCCTGATCGAAGGAACGTCGCGGCTGGCGTGGGTTGGGCTGCACCTGATCAATCGGCAGGGTCACGAGGGTCGGCTCGCCGCCTGCGGGATCCAGCAGGGCGTTGAGTCCGCGTCCGAGTCCAGTGGGTCTAGCCACGCTCAACCACCTCCAGGGCGAGTCGGTAATACGCGTCCGCTCCGGGCGAACGCGGGTCGAACTGGGAAATCGGGCGACCATGCGACGGGGCCTCGGCGAGGCGCACCGAACGCGGGATGACCGAATCAAAGACCTTGCTGCCGAAGTGCTCGCGCACCTCGCTGGCGACGTCTTGCGCGAGGCGCGTGCGGCCGTCGTGCATCGTCAAGAGCAGGCCCGACAACTGCAGGTGCGGGTTGATGCGCGCGCGAATCAGCTCGACGGTCTCCAGCAGCTGCGCCAGGCCCTCGAGCGCGTAGTACTCGCACTGCACCGGCACGATCAGGCGATTGGCTGCGGCGAGTGCGTTGACCGTGAGCATGCCGAGCGCCGGTGGGCAATCGACGATCACGAAGGGGTAGTCGTTATCGACCTCGGCCAGCGCGTTGCCGAGCACCTGCTCGCGATCCTCACGATCCGGCAACTCGACCGCGGCTGCGGCCAAGTCGGGATGGGAGGGCGCAAGGTCGAGGTTCGGGACGCCCGACGGAATCACGATGTCGGCGATCGGCACACCGTGCAGGACCTCGTAGGTCGAGCGGCCGCGGACCGGGCGATGCCCGAGTCCCGTGGTGGCGTTCGCCTGCGGGTCGAGATCGACGAGCAGCACGCGCGCGCCGGCCTCGGCGAGGCAGGCGGCGACGTTGACCGCGGTGGTCGTCTTGCCGACGCCGCCCTTCTGGTTGGCCAGTGCGTAGATACGGGACATGCCCGTAACGCTAGTCCTGGCTTCGGACGAGTGGTTCCTTGGCGGCGAGCCCAATGCGGCGTGGGAAGCCCGCGGGCGTGGGAGAGGTCTTGCGCACCACAACGCGATGACGCGCCGCGAAACCCGGGACGGGATCGATCAGCTCGAGCGTGCCACCCAATGCCGCGGCTGCCTGCTCGACGTCACCGCGCTCCACGGCCCCGGCGTGCAGGATGCAGACGCCCCCGGTGCGCAGGAGTGGGAGGCAGAGCTCAAGGGCCACCGGGGGCGGCGCCAGTGCGCGGGCTACGGCAATCCCGTAGTGCTCCCGTCCTGCTGCCGCCGCGTGCTCCTCGGCCCGCAGATTGAGCACCCGGACCCGTCCGGCCAGGCCGGTCTCGTCCACGACCTGCTGCAGGTGCTGGCAGCGCTTGGCACGACTGTCGAGCAGCGTGCCGTCGAGATCCGTGCGCTCAAGGAGGAGTGGGACGCCCGGAAAGCCCGCCCCGGCCCCGACATCCACCAGGGGTCCGGTCTCGGCCTCGATCAGTGGCAGCGTGCCGAGCGCGTCATCAACGTGCGCAGCCAATGCGTCGGCGTCCGTCGACGCGACGAGTCGCTGGGGTGCAGTCGCAACCAGCTGAAGAAAGCGGGCGAGGGGATCCTGTTTCACGTGAAACTCCGCAATGGGGTGGGGCGGCGTTTCACGTGAAACGCGAGTCGACCGCGAAGCGGCACGTCCTGCACGCTCGTCTACGCGTCGTCGCGCGGACGGACGACAACGCAGCGATTGGGCTCGCGGCCGCCCGATTCCGTCACGACCTGGGGGTGATCCTGCAGTACGAGGTGCACGATCTTGCGCTCGGCGCTGGACATGGGCTCCAGCGAGACAGGACGTCCCGTCGCAATCGCATCTTGGGTGGCGCGCTCGGCCGTATCCCGCAGCACGGCTTCGCGGCGCCGGCGGTAATCCTGCGCATCAACGACGATCGGTGTGGCGTTCTCCTCGCCACGCAGGACGATTGCGTTGACCAGGTACTGGACGGCATCGATGGTGTGCCCGTGTTTGCCGATCAGGAGGCCGAGATCATCGCCCTCGACCGTGGCGACAAGCCCGCTCTCACCCTGACCGACATGAATGGTGGTGTCGAGGCCAATGCCACCGCAGATCGACTGCAGCAGCTCGCTGACCCGGTCGGCCGTGGCACCGCTGGCGGTGGGCAGCGTGGGGGCCGCAGCCCGCTGCTTCGGCGCGGACCGAGGTGCTCGGCGCCCCTCGTGCGGCGCAGACGGCCGGCTCGCGCGTGCCGCTTCGGCAGCGTCGGCCGAGGGCAGCGTCAGCAACCGGGCTGCGACGCGGGCCGGCTCACGGCCCACGCCCATCAGCCCGCGTTCGCCCTCCGACAGCGTCTGGAAGTCGATGGCTTCCTTGTCGAGACCGGGGAAGCGGCGCTCGAGTTCGCGCGTCGCCGCCCAGCGTGCCTCACCGACGGTCTCGCCAGTGCCCTCGACAGATGTCTCGTCGGTCGCCATCAGGCGTCCTTCGGCTTCTCCCGCGGGGGCTTGGCCGGCCGCTTTTGGCGCTGTGCCTTGTTCTTCGGCGCCTGTGTCGGGGCATCGCCGTTGCTACTGCCGTTCGTCGACTCCTCCGGGGCGCCATCGGCGACGGTCGTTTCCACCTTGGCGGCCTTCGGGGCCTTCTTGGCCTTCGGCATCTGGTTCGCCGGCTGGCTTCGCCCCAGCAGACCCGCGAGCCCGCCCGCGGACTTCGTGGGCTGCGACTTGGCCGAGGGCGGCAGCGGCGGCGGGAACCACTGGCGAATCACGAAGGCCTGGCCGACGGTCCAGAGGTTGGTCGTGATCCAGTAGACCAGGAGACCGACCGGGAAGCTCGACGCGCCAATCGGGGGATGCACGATGAAGTACGCGAAGACGATCGGCAGGAACAGGAAGATGTACTTCTGCTTCGGGTCAACCGAGGTCGGCATCAGCAGCGTCGAGCCCATCTGCGAGACCACGTAGACGATCATCAACGGATAGAGCGTGGTGGCGGGTAGTGAGTTAAGCGACGCCGAGATGTCGGGGATCCACCCCCCCATCATCGAGAGATCCTCGCCCGCGGTCACCTCCTTGCCGATGTCCCTCAGCGTCGCGTAGAGCGCGAAGAAGATCGGGAGCTGGATCAGGAGCGGCAGGCACGACCCGAACGGGTTGACCTTGTTCTCCTTGTAGAACGCCATCATCTCCTCGTTGAGCTTCTGGCGATCGTTCTTGTACTTCGTCTGGAGTTTCTTGATCTCCGGCTGCAACGCCTGCATGGCGCGGAAGGACTGCTGCTGCTTGACCGTCAGCGGGATCATCGCGACGCGGACGATCACGGTCAGGACGACGATCGACCAGCCCCACGGGATGCCGAGCGAGAAGTGCAGCGTCTCGAGCAGCCACGTGAGTGGCCGGACCAGCGGACTGAGAAGGGAGTAGACGGAATTCACGGGTTAGTCGCGACTCCGGCGCACCGGGTCGTAGCCACCATCATTCCACGGGTTGCACCGGAGGAGGCGCCATACGGCGAGAACGGGGCCAACGAACGGGCCGCGATACCGGACGGCATCGATGGCGTAGCGCGAGCAGGTGGGCTCGAAGCGGCAGTTGCGCGTCGCGGGTGCGCCACCCGGCCAGAGCGGGCGCAGCACGTGCGCGTAGAGCCCGTGGGCGAGGTCGCCGATCATGCGCCGATGCTCTTGGTGACCAGTTCGGCGATTTCGGTCTGCAGCCACGCGAAGCCCTGTGCCTCGACCGCTTCGTCGAGACCGGGGCGGGCGACGAGCACGACGTCGAGCTGCGTCGGCTGCGGGTCGAGCGCATCGAAGGCGTCGCGCAGCTGGCGCTTGAGCCGGTTGCGCACGACGGCGTTGCCGACCTTGCGCGAGACGGCCACGCCGAGGCGCACCTCGGCGAGCTCGGAGGGGAACGCATAGACCACGAGGTGGCGGCTCGCGGCCGAGCGGCCGCGGCGGTAAACGGCGTCGAACTCGGCCGACCGCGTTAGGCGGCCGCGTCCCTGCGCGCCGGTCGCCATCGAGGCCTAGGCCGAGAGGCGCTTGCGCCCGCGGGCGCGCCGGCGACGAACGACGGCCTGGCCGGCGCGATTCGACATGCGCTTGCGGAAGCCGTGGGTCTTGGCTCGCTTGCGGACGTTGGGCTGGTAAGTGCGCTTCATGCTGGTTCCGGTCTCCGGGGAGCGCGAAGCATACCGGTCAGGCGGGGAAGGGAGCAAACGAGAACCGTCGCGGGCATGGGGGAGATTTGTCCCCTGCTGGGGATGACTCTGGGGATAACGCTGGGAGTCGTTTGTTTTTCCCGCAAACAGCGGAAATCCAGAAGGGTTGTTCGCTTCACCCCGACCCCCGCACCCTGCTACCGTCGCGCCTTCCGGTATGACTGCTTCCACCGACCACACGCCTGCTGCCGCGCTTTGGACCGCGATCGCCGACGAGCTACAGCAGACGCTCGCTGCGCCGACGTACAGCGCGTGGTTCGGTCGCGCCAGTGGGAAGGCGCTGACGGCGGAGGAGCTCGAGGTCGAGGTGCCCAACGAGTTCGTGCGCTCGTGGATCAGCGGGCACTTCATGGATCTCGTCACCTCGGCGGCAACCAACGCGCACGGTGCGCCGCTTGCGGTTGCGCTCACCGTCGGTGCGGACGCAGTTGACGTCGCCGTCGCTTCCGAAGCAGCGCCCGAGGCGCCGATCGCAGACGTGTCCGTGGCGCCGACACCCGCGGTGACGGCGTTGCCCCTGGCCGTCGAGCCGAAAAGTCTCATCCTGAACCGCAACGCGACGTTCGACACCTTCGTGATCGGCCCGTCGAATCGCTTTGCCCACGCCGCTGCGCTCGCGGTCGCCGAGTCGCCGAGCCAAGCCTACAACCCACTCTTCATCCACGGCGCCACGGGCCTCGGCAAGACGCACTTGCTGCAGTCCATCGCCCATTACGTGACGACCTCCACCGAGCTGACAGCCTGTTACGTGACGTGCGAGGCATTCACGAACGAGTTCATCGAGGCACTGCGCGAGAAGAAGATCGAGCACTTCAAGAACCGTTACCGGACGTACGACGTGCTGCTCGTGGATGACATCCAGTTCCTCTCGGGGCGCGAGGGGATCCAGGAGGAGTTCTTCCACACGTTCAACACGCTGCACGAGGCCGGCGGGCAGATCGTGCTCGCCTCCGATCGTCCGCCGCGCGAGATCACCCGCCTCGAGGATCGCCTGCGCTCGCGCTTCGAGTGGGGCCTGATGACCGACGTGCAGCCTCCGGACCTGGAGACGCGTATCGCGATCCTGCGCAAGAAGGCGGCGCGCGATCAGATCCAGATCGACGACCCCGAAGTACTCGCGGCCATCGCCATGCGCGTGCAGACGAACATCCGCGAGCTCGAGGGTGCACTGACGCGCAGCATCGCGTTCGCGACGCTCAACGGCGAGCCGCTGACGGTCGAGTTGGTGCGCGATGTCCTCAGCTCGCAGTATCCGGAAGACTCGCGCCCGGTCACGGTGGAGAGCGTCCAGCGTGTCGTCGCCGAGTACTTCTCGCTGACGATCGAGGATCTCTGTTCGGAGCGCCGTACGCAGACCGTCGTCTTCCCCCGCCAGGTCGCGATGTACCTCAGCCGCGAGCTGACCGACATGTCACTCCCGCGCATCGGGCAGCTCTTCGGCGGCCGCGACCACAAGACGGTCCACTGGGGACACGACAAGATCGCCAAGCGTATGAAGGAAGATCGTTCGCTTTACAACATGATTCAGGAGCTCACCTCGACGATCCGGCGGCTCGGATGAGCCCGCAGCGTGGGGACAACCTTGGGGGCGAGCTGGGCACCGACACGGGAGTAGGCCGGTCGCTCTCCCCAGACACGTCGATCCTCGCGGGAGCTTCTCGGTCGTCTGGGGGGCGTTTCGTCGAGCGCCCCCGCCTCGTCCCCAACCCCAACAGCCACGAACCGCAGGCTGCAAGCGGTGTCGTTCGACTTCTCCCCGTCATCCCCAGCCCCTATGGTGATGACTACCTAAGAACTTCTCTTTCAACAACTTCCATCATCGGGATAGCCGCTGCATGAAGATTCGATGCAATCGAGAGCACCTCGCCGATCGTCTCGCGCAAGCCGCACGAGCCGCTTCGACGCGCGCCAACCTCCAGAGCGCTGCGCATGTACGCCTCACTGCCGAGAGCTCCGAGGTTCCTGTCGAGCTCGCAGCGACCGATCTCGAGATGACATTGCGCGTGCCGCTCGACGCCGATGTCGATCAGCCCGGCTCGGTCCTCCTACCGGCGAAGATCGCACCGGAGTTGATCCGCGCGCTCAACGGCGAAACCATCGAGCTGTCGGCTGAAGCTGATGGTCGCGTGTTGGTCTCGTCCGGCTCGTCGTCGTACACGCTGTACGGGCTGCCTGTCGATGAGTTTCCGCAGCTGCCCGAGATCGATCACGAACAGGTCTTCGAAACGGACAGCGCGGTCTTCGCCGACGTGGTGGGTCGCGTCAAGCGAGCCGCTTCGCGCGACGAAAGCCGCCCCGTCCTGACGGGCGCACTGGTGCGCTTCGAGTCCGACCGCATCACGATGGCCGCCACCGACTCCTACCGTCTGGCGGTTGCTGAGGCACCGCTGACGAAGGCGCCGCCGGAGGCGATCGAGGCGATCATCCCGATCAAGGCACTCGAGGAAGTCGTCCGCATTGCCGGCTCCGACGGCGCTCTGAGTGTCGCCATCGGTGAGGGCCTGGTCACCTTCGGTGTCGACGGCAGCTGGCTGAGCGTGCGCCGCATCGAGGGCCAGTTTCCGAACTTCACCGCCCTCAAGCCCGACGGGGTTGAGCAGTCCGCCACGATCGCCAAGGACGAGCTCCTCGAGGTCGTCCGTCGTGTCGGCATCGTCGTCCGCCAGAACACACCGGTCCGGGTCGAGCTTGCGCCCGGGCAGCTGAGCCTCCAGGCACGCACCGCCGACGTCGCCGAGGGTGCCGAGTCGATCCCGGTGGCTGCGACCGGCACCGAGACGATCGAGATTGGCTTCAACCACGAGTTCCTGCGCGACGGCATCGAGAGCGTCCCGGGCGACGAGGTCAAGCTGAGCCTGATCTCCTCGCTGCGGCCCGCGCTCCTCGAGAGCGTTGACGGCACGTTCTGGTACGTGATCATGCCGATCCGCATCTGAGTCGATGCGCGTCGACCTGCTCCGGGTCGCCGACCTCCGCTGTCACGCCGCGGGCGAGTTGCGGCCGGTTGCCGGAGTCACCGCGATCGTCGGGCCGAACGGCTCGGGCAAGACATCGCTGCTCGAAGCGGTGCACCTCGGCACACATGGCACGGGCCTGCGGCCCACCGCCGACAGCCGGATGATCCGCGACGGCGCCGACGAGCTCGGCGTCCGGGTAGAAGGTGCGGCGGGTGGCGCATCCACGACGACACGCGTGCGCCTCACTAAGGGCGCACGCACGCTGGAGCTCGACGGCGTGCAGGTTGACGGCCGCACGCTGCGTGAGCGCTGGGCCTCCGTCGTGTTCATCCCCGACGTGCTCGATCTTGTCAAGCGCGGCCCGAGTGTGCGGCGCGTCGCGATGGATCGCGCCATCGAGGGCGCCTGGCCGCGCTTCGAGGAGCACGAGCGCGCGTACCGGCAGACGATGGAGCAGCGCAACGCCGTGTTGCGCCGTGTGCGCCGCCGGGAGGGCACCGAGGACGAGCTCGACCCGTGGGATCGCCAGCTGGCCGACCACGGCGCGCTCATCACCGAGGCCCGCGAGCGCCTTGTCGAGCGCCTCGCACCGTTTTTCGAGGAGCGCGTCGAGCTGCTCGGCTCGCCGCACACCGGGGGACTGCGCTATGAGCCCTCGCTGCCGGGGGATGGGGCCGCGCTCCTCGCCGCGCTGCGCGAGCGGCGCCGCAACGACATTGAGCGCCAGACGACGGGCATCGGCCCACACCTCGACGATCTTGTCGTGGAGTTGAGTGGGCGCGACGCCCGCCGTAGTGCCTCCCAGGGTGAGCAGCGCACGCTGGTGCTGGCCTTCCTGCTCGCGCAGGCCGCGCTGATCAGCGAGACGCGCGGTGAGCAGCCACTGCTGTTGCTCGACGATGTGCTGTCGGAGCTCGACCGCGACCGCCGGACGCGGCTCGTCGAGCTCGGCCGTCAGCACGGGCAGGTGATCCTGACCGCCACCGGCGCCGATGGCGTCGACGACCTGGCGGATTTCGTCCACGCCCTCGAGGTGTTGGTGTGAGCACCGGTCGCCGCCGCGATCCGAAATCGGCACTGCGCATGCCGGCGTCGATCGGGAGCGACATCGCCGGCTCGATGCCGGGCGACCTCGGCCCGGTGCGGCGGATCGCCGACGTCTGGCCCGAAGTGGTGGGAGAGGGGCTCGCGCGCGTCGCCCAGCCGGCGCGCATTGCCCGTGATGGCACCCTGATCGTTCACGCCGCCGACGCCTCCTGGGTGCACGCGTTGACGCTCGAGGAACGCACGATCCTCCGCAAACTCGGCGAGCGAATGGCCGGCGACGGCCCCCCTGCGATGAAGGTGGAAATTGGTCCGATCAGTGTCCCTGCCGAAGCGATTGCGCACCCGCCGATCGTCATCCAGCCGGCTGCGCAGGCGCGCGCCGACGAGCTGACCGAGACCACCACAGACCCCCGTCTGAAGGCCGCGCTCAACCGCGCGATCGCGACCTCGCTGTCGCGGCCAAAAACCCCGTAGGAATCAGCAATTCCAGGGGATTGCTCTGGTAGTGTTGGGAGTGCGTTCACCACTCGGTGACGCCGATCGAAAGAGCCCTTTGAGCGAGTCCTACGGCGCCGACAACATCACCGTTCTCGAGGGTCTCGAAGCGGTTCGGCGGCGTCCTGGCATGTACATCGGCTCGACGGGTACCCGTGGTCTGCACCACCTCGTCTGGGAGGTGCTCGACAACGCCGTCGACGAGGCGCTCGCCGGCTTCTGCACCGAGGTCACCATCACGCTCCATCCCGACGGGTCGGTGACCTGCGCCGACAACGGCCGCGGCATCCCCGTCACGATGATGGCCGACCAGGGCATGTCCGCCGTCGAGGTCGTGCTCACCAAGCTGCACGCCGGCGGCAAGTTCGGCGGCGGCGGCTACAAGGTCTCCGGCGGTCTCCATGGCGTCGGCGTGTCCGTCGTC
Organism: Thermoleophilia bacterium; assembly: GCA_037133755.1. GTDB lineage: Bacteria > Actinomycetota > Thermoleophilia > Gaiellales > F1-60-MAGs149 > F1-60-MAGs149. Next base: position 232,093 of record JBAXNN010000001.1, on the reverse strand, counting down.
AACGCGCTATCCGAGCGCCTGCATATCGAGGTCCGTCGCGACGGTTTCGTCTTCAGCCAGGACTACGCCAAGGGCGATCCGCAGAATGCGCTGACGCAGGGCGAGGCGTGGGACGGCCCGAGTGGCACGTCCGTCACCTTCCTGCCCGACGGCGAGATCTTCGAGGACATCCGGTACGACCGCGATACGCTCGCGAGCCGCATGCGCGAGATGGCGTTCCTCACGCCGGTGCTTGCGCTGCGCCTGATCGACGAGCGCGGCGACGGCTCCGACGAGACGTGGAAGTACGAGGGCGGTATTGCCGAGTACGTCGCGTTCATGAATCACGGCAAGGAAGTCGTGCATCCCGGCGTCGTGGTCGTCAGCGCCCGCGACGAGGAGGCCGGCGTCGAGATCGACGTCGCGCTCCAGTGGAACATGACGTACCAGCCGTCGATCTTCTCCTTCGCCAACGCGATCAACACGCACGAGGGCGGCAGCCACATGGTGGGCTTCCGCACCGCCGTCACGCGCGTCGTCAACTCCTACGCGCGGGCGAATAACCTGCTGAAGGAGAAGGACGAGAACCTCACCGGCGAAGACGTCGCCGAGGGGCTTGCCGGCGTCATCTCCGTGCGCCTGCCCGAGCCGCAGTTCGAAGGCCAGACCAAGACGAAGCTCGGCAACACGCACGTGCGCGGCATCGTCGACAGCGCCACCAACCAGGCGCTCGCGCAGTACTTCGAGGAGCACCCGGCCGAGGCCAAGGCGATCGCGCAGAAGACCGTCTCTGCCGCGCGCGCCCGCGCCGCCGCCCGCAAGGCCCGCGAGGCCGCGCGCAAGACGGCGTTCGGCAGCGGTGGCCTGCCCGGCAAGCTCACCGACTGCGTCTCGACCGACCCGTCGATTTCCGAGCTCTACCTCGTCGAGGGCAACAGCGCCGGCGGCACCGCCGTCGATGCGCGCGATCGCGAGTTCCAGGCGATCCTCCCGCTGCGCGGCAAGATCCTCAACGTCGAGAAGGCCCGCATCGACCGCGTCTTTGGCAACGCCGAGATCCAGGCGATGGTCGCTGCGATGGGCATCGGCACGGGCGACGAGCTCGAGACCGAGAAGGCGCGGTACCACAAGCTGGTGCTGATGACCGACGCCGACGTCGACGGCGCCCACATCCGCACGCTCATCCTCACGTTCCTCTACCGGCACATGCGGCCGCTCATCGATGCCGGCTACGTGTACATCGCGCAGCCGCCGCTCTATCGCGTGCGCCTCGGCAAGGAGCAGATCTACCTGTCGAAAGACTCGGAGGTCGAGGAGTACGCCGTCGGCCAGCGCCTCGAGCAGGTCGCCGTCACGACGGCCGATGGCCCGCTCAAGGTCAACGCCGAGCTCTACGGTGCGATCGTCAAGGCGTTGCGCGAGCAGGAACTGATGACCACCCGCATCCGCGGCGCGCACGGCACGGTCGTCGCCGATCTGGCTCGCCACCCTTCGCTGCTTGCCGCCAAGCTCGACCCGGAGGCGATCGCCGACTGGTTCGCCAAGGGCGGGGCCGACGACGAGCGCGTCACGGTTGAGGTCGTGGCCACCGACGACGACGGCACGCTGCTCCTGCGCCGCACCGAGCGCCATACCGGCGCCGTTGAAACGATTCCGCTGCCGCCCAGGCTGTTCGCGGGCGCAGCGTACGAGGGACTCCGCCACAGCCACCAGGTTCTGCTCGACTTGATCGGCACCGGCCCGTACACGGTCACGCAGGGTCGCAAGGAGATCGAGGCCATCGGCCACGCCGCGCTGCGCCAGGCGATCTTCGACTGCTGCAAAGACGGCATCGAGATCAGCCGGTTCAAGGGCCTTGGCGAGATGAACTCCGAGCAGCTGCGCGAGACCGCGATGGCACCGTCTACGCGCACGCTCTTGCAGGTCAATATGGAAAGCGCGGCCGAAGCCGACGCATTGTTCGTGACGCTGATGGGCGACCAGGTCGAAGACCGGCGCGCGTTCATCGAGTCGCACGCCCGCGACGCACAGGGGATCGATGTCTGAGCCGGAAGCACCCGTAGACGAGCCGTACGGCGGCTCCGAGCCGCGCGAACTCGCCGACGAGATGCGGACGTCGTACCTCGACTACGCGATGAGCGTCATCGTCGGGCGCGCGCTGCCCGACGTCCGCGACGGTCTTAAGCCGGTGCATCGCCGCGTGCTCTACGCGATGGACGAGCTCGGCCTCCAGCCGAACCGCCCGCACGTCAAGTGCGCGAAGGTCGTCGGCGAGACGATGGGTACGTATCACCCGCACGGCGACCAGGCCATCTACGACACCCTCGTTCGCATGGCGCAGCCGTTCTCGTCGCGCGCCATCCTCGTCGATGGGCAGGGCAACTTTGGCAACGTCGACGGCTTCTCCGCCGCCGCCATGCGCTACACCGAGTGCCGTCTGTCGCGCGTCGCGACGCTGATGCTCCGCGACATCGACGCCAACACTGTCGACTTCGGCCCCAACTACGACGGCTCGCGCGAGCAGCCGCTGGTCCTGCCTGCGCGCTTTCCGAACCTGCTCGTCAACGGCTCGTCTGGCATCGCCGTCGGCATGGCCACGAACATTCCGCCGCACAATCTGGGCGAGGCCGTCAACGCCACGATCGCGATGATCCGCAACCCCGAGATCTCGCTCGACGAGCTGATGAGCATCATGCCCGGCCCGGACTTCCCGACCGGCGGCGTGATCATGGGTCACGCGGGGATCCGCGCGGCCTACGCGACGGGCCGCGGCAAGATCCGCCTCCGCGCGCGCACCGACATCGAGGACCTGCCGAACGGCAAGAGCGCGATCGTCGTCACGCAGCTGCCGTTCACCGTCAAGAAGGGTGGTGACGACGGCGTTATCGCCAAGATCGCCGAGCTCGCCGTCGAGAAGATCGTTCCCGAGGTCTCCGACGTCAAGGACCACTCGTCCGACGAGGGCATGCGCATCGTCATCGAGCTCAAGAAGGACGCGATCGCCACGGTCGTCCTCAACAAGCTCTACAAGCACACGCAGCTGCAGACGACATTCGGCGCCAACATGGTCTCGCTCGTCGAGGGCGTCCCGCGCACCCTTGGTGTGCACGACATGCTCCGGCACTACATCGCGCATCAGCGCGACGTCATCGTCCGCCGCACCAAATTCCAGCTCGATCGCGCCGAGCGCCGTTGCCATATCCTCGACGGTTACCTGATTGCGCTCACGAACCTCGACGCGGTCATCCAGCTGATCCGCAACTCGAAGGACCCCGAAGAGGCGCGCCAGAACCTGCAGACCGAGTTCAGCATGTCCGAGGTCCAGGCGCAGGCCATCGTCGATCTTCGCCTCGGCCGCCTCACCGGCCTCGAGCAGGACTCCATCCGTGCCGAGCACGCCGAGCTGACCGCCAAGATCGCCGAGCTCCGCGCGATCCTTGCCGACGAGAGCAAGGTCTCCGAGGTCATCATCGAGGAGCTCGAGGCCATCGCCGCCGAGTTCAGCGACGACCGTCGCACCGACATCAGCGCGGTCGAGGGCGAGATCGACATGGAAGAGCTGATCGCCGACGAGGAGATGGTCATCACCATCACCAACGGCGGGTACATCAAGCGCCTTCCGGTCGACACGTATCGCGCCCAGCGCCGTGGTGGCGTTGGCGTACGCGGCATGCAGACCAAGGAAGACGACTGGATCGAGCACCTGTTTACGGCGTCGACCCACGACTACGTGCTCTTCTTCACGTCGTTCGGCAAGGTCTACCGCGCCAAGGCGTACACGCTGCCGATCGGCACGCGCGACTCCAAGGGCCGCGCGCTCGTCAACGTGCTGCCGCTGCGCGAGGGCGAGCAGGTCATGGCGGCCTTTACGACCCGCGACTACACCGAGGGCAAGTATCTCCTCTTCGGTACGCGAAAGGGCGTCGTCAAGAAGACCGAGTTCCTGGCGTACAACACGATTCTCAAGGCCGACGGCATCATCGCCATCAATCTCCGTGAGGACGACGAGCTCGTCGATGTGCGCCTGACCAATGGCCAGGACCGCATCCTGCTCGTCTCGCGATCGGGCCAGGCCGCGTTGTTCTCCGAGGAGAAGGTCCGTTCGATGGGTCGCTCTGCCTCGGGCGTCATGGGCATGCGCCTTGTCGGCGACGACGAGGTGATCGCCCTGCGCGTGCCGCAGGACGACGAAGACGTGCTGGTCATCACCGACGGTGGCTATGGCAAGCGCACGCCGATCTCCGAGTACCGCGAGACGGGCCGTGGAGCCAAGGGCGTCCGCACGATCTCGGCGAAGGCCGAGGCCGAGCGCGGTGCGCTCGTGGCCGCGCACTGCGTCACGGGCGAGGAAGACCTCATCGTCACCACGGCGGGTGGCATCGTCACGCGCATGTCGGTCGGCGAGGTCCGCTCGATGGGCCGTTCCACGTCGGGTGTCCGCGTGCAGCGCATCAAGGGCGAAGACGATCGCGTCTCGTCTTGCGCGATCGTGCCGGCAGAGGATGAGGTCGACGAGATTGCTGAGCCCGACGCCGAGGTAACCGCCAGCGCAGCCGTCGCCGAGGTGCCTACCGTGGATCCCATTGCGGAGCTCGAGGCCGCCGACGACGAGGCCGAGGAGATCATGGCCGACGACGACGAGGACGGCGAACTCGAGGCCGAAGAAGACGCCTCTGAGGACGACGAGGACTAGCCGGCGCGGTCGCGTTGCGACCGTTCAGGCGGGGGTATAGAGTGAAGGCATGCATCGCTTTCGCCTGATCACGCCTGTTTCCGCCTTGGTGCTCATCGCTCTCGCGCTTTCGGCCTGCGGCGGTGGCTCCACGACCACGGCCACGCAGACCGTCACCGAGGCCCAGACGCAGACGCAGCAGGACACCCAGCAACAGACCCAGACGCAGGATCAGCAGCAGACCCAGACGCAGGATCAGCAGCAGACCCAGCAGCAGTCGCAGTCGAACGGGGGCAAGGTGTACACCGAGGACAACACCACCGTGAACATCGCCACGGGCGACAGCTTCACGGTCCAGCTGCCGATTAATCCGAGCACGGGCTACACGTGGGTGCCCAACGTCCCGATGGGGTACGTACAGGTCTCCGACAACATCCTGCAATCGCAGGATCAGGGGAACATCGTCGGACAGGGCTCGGCCGAGCAGTGGGTCTTCAGCGCCGATACGCCGGGGACCGGCACGATCAACTTCGATCTGATGCCGCCGGGGCAGGGCAAGAAGCCCGAGCGCACGGTTACGTTCACCGTGAACGCCAACTAGTCGAGCACGCGCTCCACTTCGCCGACCGAAAACGCCTGCTCGGAGCCGTCGGCGAGGCGCAGGATCAGCTGGCCGCTCGCGTCGATGCCCACGGCGGTGCCGGGGAGCGACTCGCGGGGCAGCTTCAGCGTGATCGCATGGCCCGCGAGGCCGTCGAGGGCGGCGTAACGAGCGACGAACGGCGCAAAGCCCGCGCGGTCGAACAGCTCGAGCGCAGCGTCGAGGCCGGCACCGAGCGTGTCGAGCAGGGCGATACGGTCGATCTCCTCGCCACCCTCCACGAGCAGCGAGGTGGCGGGCAGGCGATCGGTCGGCGGCAGCTCGTCGGCGGTGAGGTTCGCGTTGATGCCGATGCCGATGATCGCGAAGAGCGGCTGGTCGGGCGGCGTGACGAGCTCCACGAGGATGCCGGCCACCTTGCCGTCGTTCAGCACGAGGTCGTTCGGCCAACGCAGCCGAGGCTCCAGCGGGAGTGACTCGGCCACCACGATGCCGACGAGCAGCGAGAGCGTCGCGAGCTCTTCAGGCGCTCGCGTGACGCGCGCCAGGTACGAGAACATCAATGCCTTCCCCGGCGGATCCGACCACGTGCGACCACGTCGACCGCGCCCTGCGGTCTGATGGTCCGTCACGCAGATCGTGCCCGCCGGAGCGCCGGCGAGGGCCTCCTCACGGACGATGTCCTGCGTCGAGGGACAGCTGGCGCGCGTGATGATGTTGCGCGATCCCGTTCGGTGCGAGGCGGCGTCGTCCACGCGGCTACGATACCTGCGTGGCTGCTCCCCTCGGCACGACGACCCTTCGGAGGATTCGATGACCGCAATGGACCGCGACGCCATCCAGGCGATCATCCCGCACCGCGATCCCTTCCTCTTTGTCGACGAGATCGTCGCGCTCGAGCCGGGCGTCAGCGCCCACGGGCGCTGGACGATCACGGGCGATGAGTGGTTTCTGCAGGGCCACTTCCCCGGCAACCCGATCGTGCCGGGCGTTGTGATGGTCGAGGCCAGCGCCCAAACCGCGGCGATCTGTGCCCTGACGCATCCTGACCACCAGGGCAAGTTCGGCGTCTTTGCCGGCATCGATGGCGTCAAGTTTCGCCGCATCGTCCGCCCGGGCGACGTGCTCGACATGGTCATCACCGTCGATCGCCTGCGGGGCCGCATTGGTCGCGTCAACGCCGAGATCACCGTCGAGGGCGAGGCTGCCGTCGAAGGCACGCTCACATTCGGTCTGCTCGAGGAGCCGCCGGCGTGATTGGAGCGACCGACAGCGACGTCGCGATCATCGGCGTCGGCGCCGCGATCCCCGAGCGCATCCTCACCAACGAGGAGATCTCGCAGCGCGTCGACACCGATGACGCGTGGATCCGCGAGCGCACCGGCATCGCCGAGCGGCGTATCGCGGCCGACGACCAGACGGTCACAGACCTTGCGATCATCGCGGCACGCCAGGCCGTCGAACGCGCGGATGTCGCGCCGGCTGAGATCGACTTGATCCTCACCGCCACGGCCTCACCCGAGCGTTCGTTCCCCTCGATCTCGGCGCTTGTCGCCGACGACATCGGCGCGCACAGCGCGGGTGCGATCGACATGCTCGCTGCGTGTGCCGGCTTCGCGTACGCCCTCAGCCACGCGATCGCGCAGATTAACTCCGGCATGGCGACCACCGTGATGGTGATCGGCGCTGAGGTGCTCTCGCGCATCACCGACTGGGACGATCGTGGCACGTGCATCCTCTTTGGCGACGGAGCTGGCGCGGTGATCGTGCGCAAGGGCGCCGCGCCGACGAGCGAGAAGGTCGTCGTCGAGCTCGGCGTCGACGGCTCGAAGGGCTTCGACCTCTACGGCGACCTGACGCCAAGGGGCGACGAGCCGCTCGACAAATGCATCCGCATGAATGGCAATGCCGTCTATCGCTTTGCCACGCAGGTGATCGTCGATTCGGCTAAGCGCGTCCTCGACGCCGGCGGCTACACGCAGGACGACATCGACCTCTTCGTGCCGCACCAGGCCAACCTGCGCATCATCGAGAGCGGCGTGGAGCGCCTCGGCTTCCCCAGCGAACGCGTGGTTGTGACGCTCGACAAGTACGGCAACACCTCGTCGGCGTCGATTCCGCTGTGCCTCGACTACGCCTGGCGCACCGGCCGCTTGCAGCCGGGCCAGAGACTGATGATGATGGGACTCGGCGGCGGTCTGGCGTGGGGCACCGTCATGATTCGTTGGATGGGAGCACCCGCATGAAGACCGCCTTCTGTTTTCCCGGCCAGGGCTCGCAGACCGTCGGCATGGGCGTGGCCTTCGCCGACACCTCGGTGGCTGCCGCTGCGGTCTTCGCTGAGGCCTCCGAGGCCTTCGGCGCTGATCTGCTCGAGCTCTGCCGCTCCGGTCCGCAGGAGCGCCTTGACCAGACCGAGATCACGCAGCCTGCGCTGACGACCGCTTCCGTGGCGTGTCTCGCTGCCGTGCGGGAGGCGGGCATCACCGCCGACGTCGCGATTGGCCACTCCGCTGGCGAGTACGCCGCGCTGGTGGCGGCCGGGATCCTGAGTGTGGGCGACGCCGTGCGCCTCACGCGCGCTCGTGGCGAGGCCACCGCCGCTGCCGCCGCCCGCACCCCGGGCGCGATGTCGGCGATCATCGGCCTTGAGGACGCGCAGGTTGAAGAACTGTGCGATGGCATCGAGGGCGTCTGGGTTGCCAACTACAACTGTCCCGGCCAGATCGTCGTGTCGGGCGAGAGCGCCGCGGTTGAGCAGCTGAACGAGGCGGCCAAGGAGGTTGGTGCGCGTCGTGCACTCACCCTCGCCGTCTCCGGCGCGTTTCACTCGCCACTCACCGCTGCTGCGGCTGATGACCTCCGCCCTGCGCTCGAGGTCGCAACGTTCAACGCGCCGGCCAGCGCCTTCTTCTCGACCGTCACCTGCCAGCTCGAGGACGAGGCGAACATCGTCCAGATCCTCGAAGACCAGCTTGGTGCACCCGTGCGCTTCACGCAGGCGATTCAGAAGCTGGCCGCCGAAGGCGTCACAACCTGCATCGAGGTCGGCCCCGGTGGCGTGCTCGCCGGCCTGATGCGCCGCATTGATCGAAATCTCACTGCTCTCGCGATCAGCGATCCCGAGAGCCTCGCGAAGGCACAGGAGGTGCTGGGCAATGGCTGATCGTCCCCTCGAAGGTCGCGTGACGCTTGTCACCGGCGGCTCGCGCGGCATTGGCGCTGCGATCTCGCAGGAGCTCGCTGCTGCCGGTGCCAAGGTCGGCGTCAACTACACCGCGAACAAGGATGCGGCCGACGCTGTCGTCGCCGCGATCACCGCTGTCGGGGGCACCGCCGTCGCGATCCCTGGCGATGTGAGCGACCCCGAGTCCGCCGTTGCGATGATCGACCAGACCGAGGAACTCCTCGGCGACGACCTCTGGAACGTTGTGGCCAACGCCGGTATCACCCGCGACAACCTGATCTCGCGCATTACGGTCGAGGACTGGGATCGCGTGATCGAGGTCAACCTCGGCGGCACCTTCCACGTCTGCAAGGCCGCCTCGCGCAAGCTGCTTCGCAAGAAGCGCGGCAGCATCGTCACGATGTCGAGCGTCGTGGGCCTGCACGGCAACTTTGGGCAGACGAACTACGCGGCCTCCAAGGGCGGCGTGATTGCGCTGACGAAGGCGCTGGCCAAGGAGGTCGGCTCGCGCGGCATCCGCGTCAACTGCGTCGCCCCGGGCTACATTTCGACGGAGCTCACCGACGTGCTTAGCGAGGACATTCGCGACGTGCTGCTTGGCCAGACGCCGCTCGGCCGCCTCGGCGAGCCCGAGGACATCGCGCGCACCGTGCGCTTCCTGCTCTCCGACGATGCCTCGTTCATCACCGGCGCAGTGCTGTCGGTCGACGGCGGGCTGGGAATGTAGCCATGCGCCGCGTTGTGATCACGGGCATGGGGACGGTGAACCCCATTGCGAACAGCATTTCCGACTTTGACATCGCGCTGCGCGAGGGCAAGCCCGGCGGCGCGCTGATCACGAGCTTTGATGTTTCCGACAGCCCGGTCAAGATCGGCTGCGAGGTCAAGGGCTTCGACCCCGAGACTGTGATGGACCGCAAGGCGGCCCGCCGCACGAGCCGCTACATCCACCTTGCCGTGGGTGCGGCGCGCGAGGCCGTCGAGTCTTCCGGTCTCGACATTCCGGCCGAGGGCGACCGCATCGGCGCCTCGATCGCCAGTGGCATCGGCGGCATGGACATGCAGCAGGCGGCCCACGAGCACTACCTCGAGCGCGGCATCGGGCGCTTCTCGCCGTTCTGGACGCCGGGGATCATTCCCAACATGGGCGCGGGCTATGTGTCGATGGAGTTCGGCACGCGCGGCCCGCTGGCCTCGTCGAGCACCGCGTGTGCAGCGTCGTCGATGGCAATTGGCGACGCGGTCATGTACATCCGCGCGGGTCTGGCCGACGGCATGCTGGCCGGTGGCTCCGAGTGCGGCGTCACGCCCGTCGGCATCGGTGGGTTCCACGGCATCCGTGCCTGCTCCACGCGCAACGACGATCCGGCCGGCGCCAGCCGTCCGTTTGACGCCACGCGCGACGGCATCGTGCTGGGCGAGGCGAGCACCGTGCTCGTCCTCGAGGAGCTCGAGCACGCGATGAATCGCGGCGCCAACATCCTCGCCGAGGTGACGGGCTACGGCTTGTCGTCCGACGCGCACAACGTTACCGAGCCCGATCCGACCGGCGAGAACCCGGCCCGCGCGCTGCGCAACGCGATTGCCGACGCCGGCCGCACGATCGACGACATCCAGTACGTCAATGCCCACGGCACCTCGACGCCGATCGGCGATGCGTCGGAGACGCGCGTGCTCAAGAAGGTCTTCGGTGAGCGCGCCTACCAGGTGCCGGTCTCCTCGACCAAGTCGATGACGGGCCATCTGCTCGGCGCGACGGGCGCCACCGAGGCCGCGATCTGCGTGCTGGCGATCCAGGGTGGGTATCTGCCCCCGACCATCAATCTGCATCATCCGGACCCCGACTGCGACCTGGACTACGTTCCGAATGTGATGCGCGAGCAGACCATCGATATCGCTCTCTCCAACGGCTTCGGCTTCGGCGGGCACAACGCCTCGCTGGTGATCGAGCGGTTCAAGGAGCAGCGCGACCTGTGACGCCCGTCGAGGTCAACGTCGAGCGTCAGGGCGGCGAGGAGGGTGGCGGCCGCCGTCATCCGAACACCTGCCCCGAGTGCCGCTCGCACTACCGCGACGATGAGCTGCGCCACGCGCAGCGGGTCTGCGCGCAGTGCGGCCACCATTTCGTGGTGGGCGCGATGGAGCGCATCGAGCAGCTCGTCGATCCCGGTACCTTCGTCGAGATTGGGAGCGACCTGCGCGCGGCCGATCCGCTGGCCTTCGTCGACCTCAAGCCGTACACCGATCGCCTGATGGACGCCGAGCTGCAGACCGGGCTGGGCGACTCGCTCGTCGCAGGCCACGGCCGCATCGTTGGGCGCGAGACCGCACTGGCCGTCATGGACTTCTCGTTCATGGGCGGCTCGATGGGCAGCGTCATGGGCGAGCGCTTCTGTCTGGCTGCCGACTACGCGGTCGCCTACGGCATCCCGCTGATCAGCGTCACCGGCTCCGGTGGTGCCCGCATGCAGGAGAACATCCTCGCGCTGATGCAGATGGCCAAGACCGTTGGTGCGGTGGACAGCCTGCGAGAAGAGGGGCTGCCGTACATCTCCGTGCTCGCACACCCGACGACGGGTGGCGTGATCGCCTCGTTCGCGTCGCTCGGTGACATCGTGATCGCCGAGCCTGGTGCGTTGCTGTCGTTCGCCGGCCCGCGCGTCGTCGAGCAGACGACGGGCGAGAAGGTCGCCGCCGACTTCGGCCGCGCCGAGTCGAATCTGCGCCTCGGCCAGCTCGACGCGGTCGTGCCGCGCCGCGAGCTCCGCGGCGAGCTTGCCAAGCTGCTGATGCTCTTCTCGCCGGCCGAGGACGAGCCGACGGGTGATCACGAGCCGCTGATGACCATCGTCGAGGGCGACGCGAATCCGATCGACAAGGTGCTCGGGCGTCTGGGACTGGGGCGACGACGTGGTTAGGGTCAGCGATGAGGTCCGCCGCCTGCGCAAGCGCTTCGAGGCGCGTGCCGAGGAGTCTCACATCTGGGATGCCGTCCAGCTGGCGCGCAATCCCGATCGCCCGTACACGCTCGACTACGCCGAGCGGCTCTTCACCGACGCCTTCGAGCTGCGCGGTGACCGCGCATTCTCCGACGACGAGGCGCTCATCACCCTGCTGGCGCGGTACCACGGCCAGACCGTTGTGGCGATCGGCCACCAGAAGGGCCGCGATCTCTCTGAGCGCACGCGCCGCATGTTCGGCATGCCGCACCCGGAGGGCTATCGCAAGGCGATCCGCGCGGTCGAGCTCGCCGAGCGCTTCGGCTATCCGATCATCACGTTCGTCGATACGCCGGGTGCGTACCCGGGCGTCAACGCCGAGGAGCGTGGCCAGGCCGGCATGATCGCCCGCTCGATCCTCGCCTTCTGCCAGGCCAGCGTGCCGATCGTCTCGACCGTGATCGGCGAGGGTGGCTCCGGTGGCGCACTCGCAATCGCCGTGGGTGACCGCGTGCTGATGCAGCAGAACTCGATCTACTCCGTCATCTCGCCAGAGGGCTGCGCCGCGATCCTCTGGAAGGACTCGGGCCAGGCCCGCAAGGCCGCCTACGCGTTCCGCCCGACGGCCAACGCCTGTCTCGACCTCGGTGTGATCGACCGCATTGTCGAGGAGCCCAAGGGCGGGGCGCACGAGGATGTCGACGCAGCGGCCAAGTTTCTCGACGACGCCATTCGCCAGGCGCTCGCCCAGGCCGAAATGATTCCCGCCGCCGAGCGCCGGCGCGCCCGCCGTGCCAAGTTCCGCCAGATGGGCGTCTGGGGCGTGGTCGACGAGCCGACCAACCAGGACTTCTAGTCGCGTCGCCCTGCCGGCGGCGCGAAGTCAGTCGGCGATCGGACGTGGATGTTCCAAAGGGGTCAGACCCTTTTGGAACATCAGCGCCGTTCTCCGACCATCGAGCTGTCGGCCATGTGCCAAAAGGGTCTGACCCCTTTGGAACATCCGCGTCAGGGGCGCAGCGGGAAGCTACGGCCGGCGAGTCCCATCGTGGCTTGCGCGGTAACCCAGACGGGCGTGATTGCCGTGCCGCGTTGGTAGGCGAAGGAGCCGTTGGCGGCCTGGAGTCCCGCGAGGTAGGTCCGCGCTGCGGCGTCGGAACGCCCCGCGCTGCCGAGACCAGAGAGGACCCAGGCGGTCGACTGTGCGTCAGGTGGCGTGCCGGTCGACAGCGCGTAGCCGCCGCGGCTCCGGAAGCGCCTCAGCGACGCAAGTGCGCGCGCGATAACGGGATCGGTTCGCGAGATCCCTGCGGCCATCGCTGCCTGGATACCCGTGGCGGTCAGGTTCGAGTCGCCGTTGCCGCCGACCCCGACAGGCCATGAGCCGTCCGCGTTTTGATCCGCGAGCAGCGTCCGCTTCGCGGACGCTGGAATGGGCGCGCCGGCCGCCTTCAGCGCCAAGATGCCGAACTGGTTGGTCGCCACCAGCGTGCCGATGCGCCCGCCGCGCAGCGAGGACTGGATGCTCTGCACAAAATCGCGGCCGCCCGCGTTCCGCGGGTTACGACCTGCGGCAACCAGGGCCAGTGTCGCGACTTCCACATCGGTCAGCGCCTTGAGGGAGGCCGCGTGGCGCTCGATGCAGCGTGCGGGACCGCTGGCGCTCCGGCCTGCCGCCACGAGGCCGAAGGCCACCCACGAGCTGAGGTTCACGGTCGGTGTCCCGCCGGGCTCGCGTGCGCAGCCATTGGCATCGAGGGTGCCGGCCAGATATGCACCGGCCGAGGAGACGCTGGCTGCCTGTGCAGGAGCCGCCAACGCGAGTAGGGCGATGATGGTGACAAGCGCGCGCTTCACTCCGCCTCCCTCGCCGGGAGCCAGCGTCCGCGCATGCGTCGGGCGCTGCGATCCAGCAGGGCAATTAGGGGCATGCCCGCGACGCCGAGCAGGATGACGTTGGTGAGGGCGTGCACGAGGTCAAAGGGTACGGCCCGCGCGTGCACGGCGATGAAGGCAGACAGCGTCAGGGCGGGCCCGAAGGCTGCCAGCTGCCAGATGTCCATGCCCGCGCCGAAGACCAGGCCCCAGGCGCCGCCGAAGGCCATCAACGCGATCCGGCTGCGCCGGAGCAGGGGAGCCAGCCAGCCGCCGCTCGCCCCGGCGAGCCCCCAGAGCAGCATCTGCCACGGCGTCCAAGGCCCCTGGCCAAGGAACGTGTTCGAGAGCAACGCCGCGCCCGCGCCGACGGCCGCACCGGCCCGCGGCCCGAGGGCCACGCCCGTGACGATCGCGATGGCGGTGACGGGCTGTGCACTGGGGATGGCGGCGAAGGCGATGCGTCCCGCAGTCGCGGCGGCAACCAGCACGGCAACGAGGCCAAGCTCTCTCGCACCGCCGCGTGTGCGCTCGTAGAAGACGAGGCCAACGATCAGCGCGGCGAGCCCACCAAGCGCGACGATGGCGGCAGCGCTCATGCGATCACCGTCTCATCGATACGTCCGTCGACGAGCTCCCAGCGCCGGTCGGCACACGCTCGCGCGAGCTCGAGGTCGTGCGTGGCGATCACGGCGCAGCCACCGCGGGCCGCGTGCTCGCGAATCGTCGTCACCAGCGCCGCGCGGTGGGCTGGATCCATCCCGCGCGTGGGCTCGTCGAGCAGCAGCACCTGCGGGTCAAGCGCGAGGGCTGCGGCGATGGCAACGCGCTCGCGCTCCCCGACAGAGCAGTCGCGCGGGTGGCGTGCGAGCAGGTGCTCGAGATCCAAATTTGAAATCGCCCGCTTTGCGGGCATTGCATCGATGCCGACCGTCTGTGGGCCCAGCAGCACCTCGTCATGCACGGTCTCGCACAGCAGCCGCCGGCCCGGGTCCTGCGGCACGAACGCAAGCCGCGGTACTCGCTGCTCAACGGCGTGGTCCGTGATGTTGTCGCCCGCGACGCGAATCGCGCCTGACACCGGTGTCTCGAGACCCGCGAGTGTGCGTAGCAGCGTGCTCTTGCCGCCGCCGTTCGGGCCGATCAATGCGGCCACGCCGCCTGCGGGCAAGGATGCCGTCGCCCCACGAAGAACCGCGCGGTCTCCCCGATCCACGACGAGGCTCTCCACAGCCAACAGTGGCGAACCTGCAGCAGCTGACGTCGCGAGTGTCGGTAACGCGGCATGCTCGGGTGCGGCGCAGAGGTGGCCCGAGCGCATGCCGATGATGCGATCGGTCAGATGCCCAACGCGGTCGTGGCGGTGCTCGGCAATCACAATCGCGAGGCCGGCGTCGGCCAGCCGGCGCAGCTCGCCAACGAGTTCGCAGGCGGTGTCGTCGTCGAGTTGTGCCGTGGGCTCGTCGAGCAAGAGCACGGCTGGCTCGGGGGCGAGTACCGCCGCGAGCGCAACGCGCTGGCGCTCGCCGCTGGACAGCTGGTCGATCCGCCGGTCGGCGAGATGCTCCGACTGGATGCGCGCGAGGGCGGCCCGGGCGGCCGGCAGGATCTCGTCGGCGGGGTAGCCGTGGCACTGGAGGCTGAAGGCCACGTCGCGCACGGGCTCGGCCATCACGGCCTGCGTCTCGGGGTCTTGAAACAGGAAGCCGACGCGCTGGGCCAGTTGCGCCGGTTCGACGGCTCGTAGGTCCAGTCCGTCAACCGAGCCGCTGCCACTGGCCTCGCCGCCATGGAAGGCCGGGGCAAGGCCGGCCAGGACCCGCAGCAGTGTCGACTTGCCGCTCCCCGACTCACCTTGCAGCAGCACGATCTCACCGGGCTCGATCGTGAAGCTCGCGCCGTCGAGTGCCCAGGGCGCGTCGGCGGTGTAGCGGTAGCGCAGGTCTTCAATCGCGATCACACTCATGCGCGCGACCTCAGTGCACCCGCGCCCAGCAGCGACAGCAGGAGGACTGCGCCTGCCACGACGAGCCCGGTGGTGCTCAGCACCGGATCGGCGAGCGGATAGATCTCGTACGGCGCGAGCCCGGCGATCAGCGCGATGCCGACGATGCAGCCCGCGATGCCGGCTACGAGACCGACGCGCTCATCGCCGGTATAGGCCGGCTCGGGTAGGCGGGTCATGGTGCCCGCGCCGTAGCCGCGCGCCACCATCGCCTCGGAGATGTCGACGCCGCGTTCGAGGCTCGACGCCACGAGCGGCTCGATCAGCACAGCGCCTTGCCGGATCGCCGCTCGGCGTCCGTGCTTGGGACCAGACCCGCGTAGGCGCAGCGTCTCGTGCAGGCCGGTGGCGTCACGACGCAACGTGGGGGCGAGCCGCGCCGACAGCGCAACCGTCAGCGCCGAGCGCGGCACGATGCGGCTGGCCAGCGCCTGCGTGCGGTCGGGGTCGGCGAGGCGCAGGAAGGCCGACGTCGCGAGGATCGCCGTTGCGAGGCGCATCCCGGCAACGAGGCCGTAGAGCAGCTCCTCGCTCGTGATCTCGAAGTCGAAGAGCAGGAAGTGCGGGCCGCTCATCAGCACGTGGTCGCCCTCGACGGCGACAAAGGGATTGAGCAGGAAGATGAAGAGGCCGGAGATGAGCGCGACGCGCAGCATCAGCCGGTGCGGCGGGGGCGCTGCGTGGTGCAGGAGGAGCGCGCCGATGAATGCAGCCCCCACGATCAGCGGCTGCGACGTGCCGAGCGCGATCACGATCAGCGCGATCGCGACGAGCAGCGGTGGTAGCGGTGCTCTCACTTGACGCGACCGACACCACCGCGGCAGACGACGTTTCCGGCTGCGTCGAGGCAGATGGCGGTCGCGTTGCGGACGATCGAGGGGTTCTGCCCCAGCAGTTGGGCGGCGGCGACGGCGCTGGCGTGGGTGATGCCCGCGACGACGACAACCGGTGGATCCGAGGCGGAGTAGCCATCAGTGGTGGCGACGATCACGGCCACGGCTCGCGGTACGGCCTTCGGTCGCCCGAGTCCCGCGTCCCAGACACGCACGTAGCCCTTGATGTCGATCCACGCCGTGAGACCGGACGCGTTCGGGTCGGCGACGGCTGGTCCCCAGCGCGGGTCCCGATCCATCAGTTCGGCATTGCTGCCGACGATCGCCCGCGGGCCGCTTGTCGCGGCGGGCTGAGCGACTTGGACGCCTGCCGCGCGCAGTGCGGTCGACAGCGGTGGATCGGCCGAGACGCCAGCGGTGGCGCCACCGAGGCCGCGGGTCAGTGGCATCGGCCAGTCGGCCACGACGGCGGGCACGTGCACACGGCCGCTCCACCGGTGCAGGTCCCACCACACGCGATCGCCTGCGGCGATGGTGGTATCTGCACCACCGGCGGGCGCTTCGATGCCGTTGACCCAGAAGATCCAGTCCCGCGTGCCGTTGCCCTTGTCGCCGGCGATGCTCGCGACGTAACGACCGCCGTAGCTGGTCGTCACCTTGGCGACCGAGCGCGTCGCGTCGATCACCGTGCCCGGGTTGCCTCGGCCGTTGGCGATCTTCGTCGTGCCCCAGTCGGCGGTCACGCTGACGCGAGCCCCTGGCGCGGATTGCGCCAGGGGCTGCGTCTTCGATGTGCCGCAGGCCGCGACGAGTGCCGCAACCAGCAGGAGTGCGGGGAGGACCCGCAGCACGGGCTACCCGGCGAGCGTTTCGGAACCGACGATGTTGCCGCGGTAACCGATCGATGCCGTCCATACCTCCGGCACGGCGACGGTCAGCTTGCCCTTAGCGTCCAGGGGTGCGGTCAGGACGTTGTTGATCAGCAGGCGCTCGCCGACCGCGGGGACAGGCTTGGGTCCGCCGATCTTCCAGCCCGTGAACGTCACCGTGCCGTCGGTGTTCGTCTTCGACATGAGATCGAACACGAAGGGGCCGTTCTTGGCCGAGTAGTCCGTGTCGGCGATCCAAACGGCGCTATCGGAGTTCTTCAGCACCGTTGCCGACGCCCCGAGACGCGCGGGGTAGCCGTTGACGAACAGCTCCCAGTAGCCGGTCTTGGGTGCCGTATGCCCGTTGATGGTGGTGACGATCGCATCCCCGAAGTCGGGGTAGTAGACCGCCTTCAGGGGCGTGTTTCGGTATGCGGCGGCGGCAACGAGCTGGCCGAGTGCGGTGTTCGCCTTCAGCTTGTGGACGTGGCCCTTGGTGTCCACGTACGAGCGTGCACTTCCGACCTGCGTGGCGGTTTCGCCGAAGATCGTCTTGGCGTCCGTGACGACGCGCAGGGTGGCCGCGCTTGCGGTGGTGGGGATGAGGGCGGCTGCGCCAATGGCGGCCGCCACGAGGAGATACCTCGTTCGCATGGTGGGTCGTCCTTCTCTCGAGGATTGTCCAGGCGGGTCCGCCTGGTCGGAGCAGGGTGTTCTGACTCGGAGCGCACTTCCTCGTTGCCGAGGCCGATCGTCTTGCCTTCCCAGATCCGAGGATCCAGTGACCGGTGCATGCACCGCGACGAGCGGACGTTCCTTACAGCGGCGGGACCGTGCCGGATTCGCACCGGACTTCCCCTTCCTCCGAGGCTGACGATAGCACCCGCGATGTGGCATGCTCGCGCTATGTCTCAGCGCCTGCCCCGTCCTCGCATCGAAGGCCAGCATCTCGCGGTCTCGTGCGGCCATCCTCTCGCCGTCCAGGCGGCGCTGCGCGTCGGTGCCGCCGGTGGCAATGCGGCCGACGCTGCTGCGGCTGCAGCTGCGGCGCTGACGGTGATCCTGCCCGATGCCTGTGGACTCGGCGGCGATCTGCTTTGCATCATCCGCAAGGCCGATGGTACGACGACGGCCATCAACGGCGTGGGCAAGGCGCCCGCTGGACTTCAGCTGCCGCTGCCGACGGACGGCGCGCAGGTCGCGGCCGTGCCGGGCTTCGTGCGGGGCGTATGCGATCTCATCGAGCAGGCCGGCACGCTCACGCGCGCCGAGGTGCTGGCGCCGGCGCTCGAGCTGGCTCGGGATGGCGTGCCGATGACGCGCGACACCGAGGAGGCGCTGCTCGCCTACGTTGAGCGCCTCTCGCGCGGCGGTGCCGACGACTCGCCGTGGGTCAAAGCCCGCGACAAGGGCGCCGGCACGATCGTGAAGCTGCCCGAGACCGCGGCGACGCTCCAGACTGTCATCGACGGTGGGGCCGAGGCGTTCTACAACGGTCCGATCGCTGAGGCGATCGTCCGCGCCATGGCGCGTGAGGGTGGTGCCATGTCGCTCGAGGACCTCGCCACGCACCACAGCGTGATCCGCCCGCCGATCGCCACCGACTATCGCGGCGTGACGGTGCTCGCCCAGCCGCCGTCCTCGCAGGCGATGCTGCTCACGATGGCGCTGCGGCGTCTCACCGCCGAGCCGGCCTCTGATGGCTCCTCGGTCGCCCACCATCGCGCCGTCGAGGCGATGACGGGCGCCTTCGCGTTCCGCGATCGCATCATGCAGGACGGCGCCGATGTGGAACTGATGGAGCTTGCCGATTCGATCCCGATCGCCGAGCGTGCGAGTCGCGTCGACCACGCCAAGGGCTACAACCACACGACGTCGGTGACGGTCGCCGATCGCGACGGCACGGTCGTCTCGATGCTCGTCAGCGTCTTCGATGCGTTCGGTTGCGCCACGTGGGTGCCGGAGGGCGGCTTCTTCGTCAACGACCGCCTACTCTCGTTCTCGCGCGACCCCGAGTCGCCCAACGCCCCGGCGGGTGGCAAGCGCCCGGTCCACACCCTGGCCCCGGCGATGTTCATCGATGGCCAGCGCATCGTCGGCATCTCCACGCCGAGCGCCGACGGCCAGGTGCAGGCGCTCCTGCAGGTTATCCTCGCGCACCTCGACGAGGGCGCCGACCTGACGGACGCCACCGAGCGCCCGCGGTGGCGCGTCGTCGACGACCGCCTTCACGTCGAGAGCGACATCGACCCCGCGCTGCGCGCAGCCCTGGTGGAGCTCGGCCACGAGGTCATCGACGAGAAGCCGGGCGACAGCCTCTTCGGCAGCATCTGTGCCTCCGAGATCGACCTCACCACGGGCCTCGTGTCTGCGTGGGCCGACCCGCGCCGCGAGTCGTGGGCCGGCGCCTGGTAGTCCGACTCAGCCCGTGACGCTACTCGGCACGGTGCTGGTCTGAGCCGGGGCCTTGGCGACGTTCGTCCGCGGTAGGCGGATGCTCTTGGTCGACACCAGCGGCGTGCCGCTGATGGGCGTGTACGTCGTGGTCAGCGTGATGACGAGCGCCTGTTGTGTGCGCAGACGGCGACCGGCGTTGTTGAGGTTGCAGGTGACGTGCGTGACGCCTGCCGCGTTGATGGCCTGGTCGTAGGTGCAGACCGTGATCGTTGCGGCGCGCGCGTTGCGACGGCCGGTGCGGATCGTGCCGACGTGGTGGACGCTGCCTGCGCTGGGCGCGGTGAAGGTGGTGATGACCGCGGTGCCGTCCGGCGTCACCCGAGTGCTCGTGAGCCGCAGGATCGCCGACGATGCAGACGTGAGTGCTGTGGTCGGGGCGGGAGCCGGCGCAGTGCTGGACGAGGTTCCACTGGACTCGCTCCGGGTCGGCGGCACGACGGCTGCGGTCGGGGAGATCGCCGCGGATGCGCTTGATGCACCTGAGGTGCCGGCGAGGTTGGTAGCGGTGGCGGTGAAGGTGTAGCTGGTGCCGTTGGTGAGGCCGGTGATGGTGCAGCTGGTTGCTGGCACGGTCACGGTACACGTCTTCGTGTTGTCCTGAACGGCGGTGACGAGGTACGTGTCGGGTGCGCTGCCCACCCCTGCGGTCACAGTGACCGTCGCCTGCGCGTCGCCGGCGATGGCGGTCGGTGTCCCGGGGGCGTTCGGCGCGGACAACTGCGGAGTGACGGCGTTCGACGCACCCGACGCGACCGAGCTCGCCACCGGCGAAGCCGTATTGGCGACGGCGGTGAAGGTGTAGCTCGTGCCGTTGGTGAGGCCGCTGACGACGCAGCTGGTCGCGGGCGCGGTGACGGTGCAGGTCTTCGACCCGTCGCTGACGGCGGCCACGGTGTACGTGTCAGGCGTCGGGCCGGAGGCGGGCGGGGTCACGGTGATCGTGGCCGACGTATCACCGGCCACCGCGGTGGGTGCCGCGCTCGGCAGCACGAGATACGCCTGCGGCTTGCCGTTCCATGTCGAGCCGATCGCCGGCCAGCCGCTGGCGTTCGCGAACCGGTAGACCGTTGCCTGCGTGCCGTTGAGCAGGCTGTTGCTGCACGTGCACGGCTGGTCGCCGAGGAACTCCAGGCGCGTGAGATGGGACGAGTAGAAGAAGGTCCAGTCGCCGAGACTCGTGACACTGCTGGGGATGGTGATGTGGGTCAGCCCGTTGGTGCCGTTGAACACATAGCTGCCGATGCTGGTGACGGTGCTGGGGATGGTGATGCCGGTGAGACCAGACCCTTGGAACATGCCGCGGCTAATGCTGGTGAGACTGCTGGGGATCGTGAAGCTGGTCAGGCTGCCCGTGCCGGAGAACGCGTAGGTGCCGATGCTGGAGACACCGTCGGGAACGGTGATGCTCTGCAGGTTGCTCGCTCCATCAAACCCGGAGTTGCCGATGCTGGTGACGGTGTTGGGGAGGACGATGCTGCGCAGGCCGGTGGCATTGCTGAATGCCCAGCCGCCGACACTGGTGACGGTGTACACCGTGCCCCCGGAGCTGATCGTGCTGGGGATGGTGACGTTGGTGGGTAGCGCGCCGGTGTAGCCGGTGACGCTGGCCGTGGTGTTGCTCGTCGTGTAGGTGACGCCGTCAATGGTCACGACGGCCCCGAGTGCGGTGGACACGAGGCAGAGATTCGCGGTGAGCACGGCGCCGAGCAGGAGCAATGTGCGCAGAGCGGTAGTCTTAGCGGATCGCATTGGACGAGTATTCGTTCGCTAGCACCTGTGGTCAAGCCGTAACGCTAAAAATCGGTCTCCATGTCCGGGTAGCACCACACGAAGTGGTGATTTTCGTTACAGAATGCGGCGAGCTAGGCGATCTGCACCAGCTCGCCGAGCAGCACGAGCGCCATCGCCTTGTCGAGCGGCTCGTTGAGGCTCGGGCAGGAGAAGCTCTGGATGCACGCGGGGCAGCCCGACTCGCACGGGCAATCGGCGACGATCGACTGCGCTGCCTCGGCGATGCGCGCCAGGGCGGGGAAGGCCGTGCGCACGATGCCTGCGCCGCCTGGGCGGGTCTCGTGGAGGATGATCGTTGGCGAGAGGGTGTCGGGGTGCAAAATCGTGGAGAAGCCCGCGATGTCGCCGGCGTCGCTCGGGACGGCGAGGGGGAGGGCGGCGGCGAGCAGGTGCTCGATCGCGTGCAGGCCGCCGAGCGTGGGCTCGTCGTCGGTCGGTGGGCGGGTCATCCACAGGGCCGCGCTGCGGTAGCGGCGCTCGGGCAGGTCGAGCGTGCGGCTGTCGATCACCGAGAGGTCGTCGGTGCGGCGGCGCTGGTAGCCCGTCACGCGCGTGGCGACCTCGGCCTCGCCGAGGTGGCAGCGCCAGTTGCCCAGCCACTCCTCGGCCTCCGGCTCGTCGAGGGCCACCGTTGAGTCGGCGCGCGGCACGGTGAACCAGTCGCCGCGGAAGGGCTCGACCAGAGCGGTGCCCTCGTTGAGGTCGAGCTCGGTGACGAGGTAGCGCTCGCCAAGGTTGAGGTGCACGGCGCCCGGGTGCACGCTGCGCGGCGCACGGTCCTGCTCGACGTCGCCGAGCACACGGCCCGACTCGCTGTCGACGATCGTCACGACCTCCGAGCCCGAGCTGCGCAGCGACACGCGCATGGCCGGGTCGTCGAGCCCAGTCCAGATCAGGCCCGCGGGCGTCATCGCGAAGTCGTCGGGGTTGAGCTGCACCATCGCCTCGGCGTCTTCGGTGATGTGCACGCCGAGGATGCTTTCGTCGCGCGGACCGACGGCGGCCTCAGCTGCCGCGCACGCCAGGTGCGCGATGCGGATCTCGGGGTTATGCGGATCGAGGGCGATCGCCTCGACCGGGCGATCGAGCAGCGCCTGTGGGTGCCGTGCGAACCACTGGTCGAGTGCGTCATCGCCGAGCACGAGGACGCCGAGCCCGCGTTGGCGGCGGCCGGCGCGGCCCCACTCTTGGCGCAGCGCCGCGACCGAGCCGGGGAAGCCCACCACGACCGCGCAGTCGAGATCGCCGATGTCGATGCCGAGCTCGAGCGCGTTGGTGGCGATCACCGCGCGCAGGTCGCCGCCCGCGAGGCGCTGCTCGATCTGGCGGCGCACTTCGGGCGGATAGCCGGCGCGGTACGGCTCCACCCGCTCGGCCAGCGCGGGCTTACGCCGTGTGAGCTCCTCCCGCACGCCGCGCAGGATCAGCTCGACGAGCTGCCGGCCGGGCGCGAAGCAGATGACGCGCTGGTCGTCGCACACCAGCTGGGCGACGAGGTTGACGGTCTCGTGGATGCGCGAGGCGCGCTGGCCCGTCGCCTCGTCGAGCAGCGTCGGGTTCCACAGCGCGACGTCGCGGCCGGGGCTCGGCGCGCCGTCGTCGTCGACGATCGTCACGTCCACGCCCGTCAACGCGCTGAACGCCTCGTGCGGGTTGCCGACGGTGGCCGACGCGAGCAGCAGCTGCGGCGAGGCGCCGTAGAGCGCGGCGCAGCGGCGCAGCCGGCGGATCACGTGCGCGACATGGCTGCCGAACACCCCGCGGTAGACGTGCGCCTCGTCGATGATGATCGCGCTGAGGCCCGACAGCCACTCGTCCCAGCGGTGGTGGTGCGGGCAGATGCCGACGTGGACCATGTCGGGGTTGCTGAGGACGAGGTTCGACTCAGCCCGCGCCAGGCGGCGGCTGCCCGTGTCGCCATCGCCGTCGACGAGCGAGACGCGCAGGTCGCGGCCGAGGCCGAGCGCGTGCAGACGGCGCGCCTGATCCTGCGCCAGCGCCTTGGTGGGCGAGAGGTAGAGCGCGCGGGCGTGCGACTCCGTCAGCAGCGTCTCGAGCACCGGCACGGTGTACGCCAGCGTCTTGCCGCTGGCCGTGCCCGAGGTGATGCCCACGTGGTTGCCCTGGCGCGCGAGGGCGATCGCCTCGGCCTGATGCGCCCATAGCGAGGTGATGCCGTTGCGCTCGAGCGCGGCCGTCAGCGCCGGCGGCAGATCGGCCGGCAGCGGTGCGGAGATTCCGGCCGAGGCAGGCTGCTCGCCGCGGAAGACGAGGCGATCATCGGGTGGCGCACCAAACTCGAGCGCCGTATCCCACGACGCCCGCGGGCTCATGGCGCGTCGGGATGCGTCGCGGCGGGGAACGAGCCGAGCAAGACGACCAGCGCCGAGCGGCTGGTGACATCGGCGAGCGCGCGCTCGATGCGCGGATCGTCGCGATGGCCCTCGATGTCGATCAAAAACTGGTAGCGCCACGGCTCGCCCGGGATCGGGCGCGAGTGCAGGCTCTGCATGTTGACGCCGTGGTAGCGCAGCGGCTCGATCGCGTCGTGCAGCGCGCCCGGCTGGTGGCCGGTCACGACGCGCAGCGCGGTCTTCCACGCGGTGCCCTCGCTGTACGGCAGCGGCTCGCGGGCCACGGCGATGAAGCGCGTCATGTTCTCGGGGTGGTCCGAGATGTCGTGCTCGAGCACCTCGAGGCCGTACCGCTTGGCGGCGGCAGGCGAGGCGATCGCGGCGCAGGTGGGGTCGCCGAGCTCGGCCACGATGCGCGCGGCGTCTGCCGTGGTGCTGGCGGCGCGCTGCTCGTAATGGCCGTTGAGGAACGTGCGGCACTGCGCGAGCGCGACGGGGTGCGAGTGGATCGTCGTGATGCCGGCCGTCGTCGCGCGCGGCACGCCGGCGAGGCAGTGCGGAATGTGGATAATGGTCTCGGCCACGATCGGCCGCGAGCCGTCCGCGATCAGATCGCACGTGTCGGCCACGATGCCGGCCAGCGTGTTCTCGATCGGCAGCACGCCAATCTCTGCCGAGTTGTCTCCGACCGCGGCGTAGACGTCGGCGAACGAGCCAGCTGACGTAGCCTCGATCTCGGGATAGAGCCGATCCGCTGCCTCAGACGTATACGACCCGGCCGAGCCGGGATAGACGACAGAGGTGGGGTGAAGGTTGCTCATGGCGCGGTACCAGCAGGTCGGAGCAGGGTACCAAGCAGCCGAGGCTAGGCCGTGCGGCCGGCGTGCAAGGCCTGCAGGAGCTCGCGTTCGAGCGCGGCGGCGGTGGCATCGCCGATCAGGTCGATCGTGCGCGGGCGCGGCAGTGGGATCTCGAGCTCGAGGGTGATGCCCGTTGCGCGCGGCCCCATCACGTAGACGCGATCCGACAAGAGCACGGCCTCGCGTACATCGTGGGTGATCAGCACGACGGTCCAGCGCTCGCGCTCCCAAATCTGCTCGAGCCAGAGCTGGAGCTCGGTACGGGTGAGCGCGTCGAGCGCGCCGAACGGCTCGTCGAGTAAGAGGATGTCGCGGCCCTGGGCGACGGTGCGCGCGAGCGCGGCGCGCTGACGCATGCCGCCCGACAGCTGGTACGGCTGCATCTCGCCGAACTCACCGAGGCCGAACGTGGGCAGCAGTGCCCGGGCCTGCTCGCGCGCCGCGCGCTTGCTCAGCCCGCCCGCGACCTCGCCGCCGAGCGCGACGTTCTGCTCGACGGTGCGCCACGGGAAGAGCACGTCGCGCTGGGGCATCCAGGCGAAGGGGTTCGCGCTGCGATCGAGCGGCTGGTCATCGAGCAGCAGCTCGCCACCGTCGGCCGGCTCGGTGCCGTTGAGGACTGCGAGGATCGTCGACTTGCCGCAGCCGCTCGGGCCGAGGATCGAGACGAACTCGCCGCGCTCGACGTGTAGCGACAGATCGTCGAGCACC
This sequence comes from Thermoleophilia bacterium, assembly GCA_037133755.1. Taxonomy (GTDB): domain Bacteria; phylum Actinomycetota; class Thermoleophilia; order Gaiellales; family F1-60-MAGs149; genus F1-60-MAGs149. The sequence goes on along the minus strand of JBAXNN010000001.1, from coordinate 206,960 downwards.
TGCAGGTCGTCGAAGGCCTTCGACAGGCCGCGCACCTCGATTGCCGGGGTGCTCACTGCTCGACCCTCCGCGCGTCGGCGTACCACGGGATCGTCAGGCGCTGCACGATGAACGTCGCGGCATAGAGCGCGAGTGTGAGCACCGCCGAGACGAGCACCGCCGCCAGCACGAGGTCGGTGCGGAACGAATTGCTCGCCCCTTGGATGTAGACGCCGAGGCCCGACTCGGCACCCGCGTACTCGGCGAAGATCGCCGCGACGACGGCGTACGTGATCGCGATGCGCAGTCCCGTGAAGAAGCCCGGCAGCGCCGAGGGGAACCGCACGAGCCGAAAGACGGTGAACCAGCTCGCGCCCATCGTGCGCAGCAGCGTCACGCCATCACGCTCGCTCGAGGCGTAGCCGTCGAGCAGGCCAACCACGATCGGAAAGAACGTCACCAGCGCGACGAGCAGGATCTTCGGCGTGAGACCGAAGCCGAACCAGATCACCACGAGCGGCGCGAGCACGACCAGCGGGATCGTCTGGCTGCCGATCAGCACCGGCATCACGGAGCGGCGGGCGAGCCCCGAGGCGTCGAGCAAGATCGAGATCGCGAAGGCGAAGACGACGGAGACCGCGAAGCCGATCAGCACCTCGCGCAGCGTCGGCAGCGTGTTGTCCCACAGCGAGGCGCGGTCGTCCCACCCGGCGCTGAGGACGCGGGTCAGCGACGGCAGCACGTCGTTGCCCAACGAGCCGTGCAGTGCGTAGAGCTGCCAGATCACGCCGAGCAGTACCACGACGACGAGCGGTGGGAGCACGAGGCGAGCGGTGCGGCGCATGGAGGAACGGTATCGTCCCTCGGCACGTTGCCGACACCCGCGCGCTCGCGCAGAAGGGCTCATCACGATGACTACCTCGCTCGCCTCCATCCTCCGTCGGTATGGATTCGGAGTCGTCGTGGTTCTTGTCGTCGCGGCACTCGCGGCGTGTGGTGGCAGCGGCTCGTCGTCGGGCACGCCTACGGCGGGGGAGCCGATGACGGTGCCGGCCCAACCGGCCGAGGTCAAGGTCGCGCTCGACTGGACGCCGAACACGAACCACATCGGCGTCTACGTGGCGCAGCAGCTGGGCTACTACAAGGATCAGGACCTCACGGTGAGGCTGCTGCCCTACGCCTCGACTTCGCCCGAGACGCTCGTGTCGAACGGCGACGCGCAGTTCGGCTTCTCGTACTCGAACGGCATCGCCTTCGCGCGCGCCGCGGGCCTCGACGTCGTGCAGGTCTTCGCGAACATCGGCAAGCAGCAGTACCTGCTCGCCTATCGCGCCGACGACCCGAGCATCACAACCCCGAAGGACCTCGACGGCAAGACGTACGCGGGCTTCGGCACGCCGAGCGAGGAGTCCGAGGTCGCGACGGTGATCAAGGCCGACGGCGGCAAGGGCGACTTCAAGAAGGTCGTGCTCGACACCGCGGCCTACGACGCGGTCTACAACGGCCGCGCCGACTTCACGATCTCGGCCTCGACGTGGGAGGGGGTCGAGGCGGCCGTCAACGGCAAGCCGATGAAGTACTTCGACCCCGCCGACTACGGCTACCCGGAGAGCTACTCCAGCACGATCATCGCGAGCAACGCGTGGCTCACGGCGAACCCCGACGTCGCCAGGCGCTTCCTCGCCGCGACCCAGCAGGGGTACGCCTACGCGGCCGAGCATCCTGACGAGGCGGCGCAGATCCTGCTCGACGCCAACCCACAGACGCTCAAGAACCCCGCAGTCGTGAAGCAGAGTGCGGAGCTGCTGGCCAAGGACGGGTACTACACGAGCGCCGCCGGCGCGATTGGCACGATCGACGGCCCGATGGTCTCGACGTTCTACGACTTCCTCTACGCCAACAAGCTGCTGACCGACGCCGACGGCAAGGCGCTCACCGCCAAGCCCGACTGGTCGCAGGCCTGGACGAACGACTACCTGCCGAAGGGCTGATGGACGCCGCCGACCTCGCAGCACTCGCGCAGGAGGTACGGCAGCTCCAGCCGCGGGCGGGTGCGACGACGGTGGTCGTGATCGACGGCCCGTCGGGCAGCGGCAAGTCGACCTTCGCAACGAGACTCGCCGAGGCGAGCGGCGCGGGCCTGCTGCGTCTCGAGGACATGTATCCCGGTTGGGACGGGCTCGACGAGGGCGCCCAGCGACTCGTCGACGACGTCCTCGAGCCGCTGTCGCGCGGCGAACAGGCGACCATCCGGTGCTGGGACTGGCTCGAGATGCGCGAACGCGAGCGCGAGCCGCTCATGACGGAGCCGCTGCTGGTGATCGAAGGTGTCGGTGCCGGCTCGCGCGCGGCGGCGCCGTTCATCAGCCTGCTGATCTGGCTCGAGGCCGAGACCGAGGAGCGTTACGCCCGCGCCATCGCTCGCGACGGTGAGGTGTACCTCGACCACTGGGACCGCTGGGCCGCGCAGGAGCAGGTGACGTTCGCCCGCGAAGCCACGCGCGACCGTGCCGATCGCACCTACCGCACAGACGACGCCGCGTGGAGCGCGTCGTGGCGGCCCGACCCCGCGGCCTGATCGCCGACCGGGCTACGATCCCGCACATGGCAGACCAGCCGGGATGGGGAGAGGGCACGGCGCATGCCGACGAGGACGCGCTGATGGCCGGTCTCGCGGTGATCGTCGGCCGCGACACGCCCGGGATCCCACGCGGCATGGGTGACGACGCCGCGGTGCTGTCGCCCGATCTCGTCTGGACCGTCGATGCGCAGGTCGATGGCGTCCACTTTCGCCGCGATCTGTCGAGCCCCGCCGATGTCGGCTGGAAGGCGCTGGCCGTCAACCTCTCCGATATCGCGGCGATGGGCGCGTTGCCGCTGGCCGCGCTGGTCTCGATCGTGATCGGCGAGGGCGACGCGACCTCGCTGGAGCCGATCTACAGCGGCCTTGAGGTGTGCTCCCGGCTGTACGACTGTCCGATCGTCGGCGGCGACGTCGCGCGCGGCTCGGGCCTGGCGCTGTCGATCAGCGTGCTTGGCCGCGCCAGCATCGATCCGCCGGGTCGCGACGGTGCTCGCCCGGGCGACGTGATCGCCGTCACAGGCACACTCGGCGAATCGGCCGCCGGCCTGGCTGCGCTGCTCGACGCGACGCTGCGCGATCTGCCCGGTGCCGACGAGTGCATCGAGCGCCACCGCCGCCCGCACCCGCGCCTGACCGACGGCGCGCTCCTCGCACCGCACGTGCACGCGATGATGGATGTGTCCGACGGCCTGGCCACCGACCTGCCGCGGCTGGCGCAACGCAGTGGCGTCTCGCTCGTGGTCGATCTCGACGCGCTGCCGCTGCACGAGGACGTGCGCCTGATCGCCCAGACGCTGCGCCGTGCACCGGGCGCCTACGCCGCCACCGGCGGCGAGGACTACGAGCTCGTGACGGCGATGCCGCCCGAGGCCGTCGACGCCTGCGGCGTGCCCCTGACGGTGATCGGCCGCGTCGAAGACGGCCCGGCGGGTGTGCGCTTCACCGGCGCGGGCGCCGACGAGGCGCTGCGCGGCTGGGACCACCTGGCCTGACGCGGGGCGCGTCGGTTACGGCTTGATCTCGACCGGCATGCCGACCGCGACGTGGGTGTAGAGGTCCTCCACGTCGGAGATGTGCATGCGCACGCAGCCGTGGGAGGCCGCCGACCCGATCGTCCAATCCTGTGGCGTGCCGTGAATGCCCACGAGCGAGGCAGACGTGCCGATCCAGCGTGTGCCGAGAGGATTGCTCGCGCCGGGCGGAATCGCCTCAAGACCCGCAGCCCACGGCGAGTTTGGCGGCGTCCACGTTGGGTTCTTGATCATCTCCGTCACGACGAAGCTGCCCGTTGGCGTGGGGTAGGCCGACTGGCCGACCGCGACCGGGTACTGCTTGAAGAACTTGCCGTCGAGGTAGAGGTTGAGGACGAACTTGCTCTGGATGACGACAATCTTGCCGCCCGTGGCGCTGATCAATGCGGGGCGAGCGATGCCGTCCTCGGGCAGGCCCTCCTTGCGCTGGTAGGTGCGGACGGCCTGCTCGACCTTCTTGTTGTACTCCCAGCTGAGCTTGCCCTTCCACATCTTCGCCAGCCGCAGGCGGCGCGTCAGGTTGGCGACGTCGTCGCCCTTGGCGCCGGGGGCGAGCGTCAGATCGTTGGTCAGTTTCTCGGTCGAGTCGACGTTGATCTCCGTGGTGCGCGTCGCCGTCTTGCCCGTTGCGTTCGTGATGAACAGCTCGACCTTGGACGTGCCCTGGGGCAACTTGCTGGTCTCGATCGTGTAGCCGATCGACATGGTCGTCACCTTCGCGTCTTGGCCATTGACCTTCGCCACGACCTTCGTCGGGCTGGCCGAGTCGACGAACGCATAGACCTTCGGGCGATCGGTGTCGGTCACCCAGCCGTCGATGCCACCGAGGCGCACGCTCGGGCGGCCCGTATCGACGCGCATCGTGTGGCCGGCGCGCGTCTCGTTGCCTGCGGCATCGGCGGCGATCAGCGTGAGCGGGGTGATGCCGTCGGCAATGCCAGGGACCAGCGAGAAGTGGCCGTCAGCGTCCGTGGTGGTCGAAACTTGCCCGTCCTGCCACGTGGCGGTGATCGTCGAGCCGGGCTCGGAGACACCCTTGATCTCGGCGCTCGTGGCCCAGCCGCCGGCCGTGGTGGCGGTCAACTGCGGTGCGGTGCCATCGGCGGTGAAGGTCCAGTCGTACGTGGCGGTGTCGTCGATCAGGTCCGAGGAGGTGACGACGACGGACACGCGGTGCGGCCCATCGACCAGCTTTGGCATCGGCAACACGTACCCGCTGGACGTGCGCTCGGCCTGAGCAGAGACGTCGGCGCCGTCCACGCTGATCGTGGCGGACGTGGCCTGATCGGCAGAGCGCAGAACGATACGCAGGGGCGTTGTCCCGTTGATGGTCGAGCCTGGTGCGGGCGAGACGGACTCGACGACCGGGCGCTCCGCGTACGCGCGAGCGACGAGCACGCCACCGATCGCGACGACGCCAACGACGGCGACGACGATCAGACCAATGAGCGTTCCGGTGCGCACCGCCTCACGCTACAACAGGGCACACCTGTGAGCTGCGGCTGTTCCGTAAGCCGGGCTTCAGCGCTTCGGCAATTCGTGCCGCAACGCGCGGACGCGGAGCGACGGCACGCGCCACGAAGCCTCGGCAACGATGCGGCGCGACATCTTCGAACCCCCGGCGACGCGATCGGTGAAGGTGATCGGCACCTCTTCGATGCGGAAGCCGAGCAGCGAGGTTCGATACGTCATCTCGATCTGGAAGGCGTAGCCCTCGGCCGTCACATCGCCGAGGTCGATCGCCTCGAGGACGGCGCGACGAAAGCACTTGAAACCGCCAGTCAGGTCGCGGACGCCGAGCTGCAGGAAGGCCTGCGCGTAGAGGCAGCCGCCGCGCGAGATCGCGCGCCGACCGAGCGACCAGTCGCGCACGCCGCCGCCGCGCGTGTAGCGCGACCCGATCACGAGGTCGGCGCCACGCTGGGCAGTGGCGACGAGGTCGGGTAGGCGGCCCGGGTCGTGCGAGAAGTCGCAGTCCATTTCGCAGATGTAGTCGTACCCCTGGTCGAGGGCCCAGCGGAAGCCGGCCAGGTACGCGCGCCCGAGACCTTCCTTGGCGGTGCGGTGCAGCACGTGCACCCAGTCGTGCTGGGTGGCCAGGCGGTCGGCGATCTCGCCGGTGCCGTCGGGCGAGCCGTCGTCGATCACGAGCACGTCGCCGGGGATCGTTGCGCGCTCGCGCGCAACCGCGATCGCCTCGATCATGCGCTCGAGGTTCTCGCGCTCGTTGTACGTCGGCACGCAGACGACGAATCGCTCGGTGGCGGCAGTGCTCATCCGGACGGATCATGCCGCACGTTCCTGAGTGGCAGCGCACTGGTGGCTGCTTGCGGGCGTCCTCCGGGTGTGCGACGTTGCGGGCATGCGCGCGCGGCGGAGTCGACCATGGCGGTGAAGAACGGCGAGGTCGCCGACCTCTTCGACCTCCTCGCGAGCCTGTCGGAACTGGACGGCGCGATCGTCCACAAGGTGATCGCGTACCGCCGCGCGGCCGACCAGTTCCGCAGCACGGCCGAATCGGTCGAGCGCATGGCGGAGGAGGGGCGCCTCACCGACCTCCCCGGTATCGGCGCGACGATCGCGGCCAAGGTTGATGAGTACCGCGAGACCGGCACGCTGCAGGCGCTCGAGAAGCTGCGCGAGAAGTACCCGGATGGTCTCGTTGAGATGATGGGAGTGCCAGGCGTCGGTCCGAAGACCGCCAAGCGCCTCTATGCCGAGCTCGGTATCGACTCGCCCGACGCGCTCAAGGCCGCGTGCGAGGCGGGCCAGTTGCGCGAGCTCAAGGGTCTCGGTGCCAAGAAAGAGCAGACGATCCTCGATGCGCTCAACGCCGGTGGCGGGCCGCGCAAGCACGTGATCCTGCTCGACCACGCGCTCGACCGTGCGGAGATGCTGGTCGACGCGCTGCGCGCCGAGACGGGGTGCCGTGAGGCCGAGATCGCCGGTTCGCTGCGGCGCCGCAAGGAGGTCGTCGGCGACGTCGACCTCGTCGCCTCGTCCGACGATCCCGGTCCGCTGCTGCAGCGGTTCGCCGAGCACCCGGGAGTGCAGGACGTGATTGCGCTGGGCGACGCCAAGGCTTCGGTCGTGTTGCACGACGGCATGCAGGTCGACCTGCGCGTCATCCACCCGACGCAGTGGGGTTCGCTGCTCCAGCACTTCACCGGCTCGAAGGCGCACAACGTTGCGCTGCGCGAGCGCGCCCGCGATCAGGGTTTGAGTCTGTCCGAGCACGGCTTCGCGCCGATCGATGGCGGCGAGCCCGAACCGTGCGCGAAGGAGGCCGACGTCTACAAGCGCCTTGGCCTCGCGTGGATTCCGCCCGAGCTGCGCGAGAACCAGGGGGAGCTCGAGGCCGCGGCCGACGGCACGCTGCCGAAGCTCGTCGAGCTGAAGGACATCAAGGGCGATCTGCACGGCCACTCCGATGCGTCTGACGGCAAGGCGACGCCGACCGAGATGGCGCAGGCCGCGATGGAACGCGGGCTCACGTACTACGCGGTCACCGACCACTCGAAGGCGGTCGGCATGGGCATCGGTCTCGATCCGGCCGAGACGCTCGCGAACGCCAAGCGCGTGCAGAAGGCCGCCAAGGGGCTCGAGGCCAAGGGCTTCCACCTGCTCACCGGCATCGAGGTCGACATCCTGCCGGGCGGCGCGCTCGATCTGCCCGACGAGGTGCTGGCCGAGCTCGACTGGGTCGTCGCCTCGGCTCATGGCGTGCGCGGCCAGAACCGTGAGCAGTTGACGGCGAGCATGGTCGCCGCGATCGAGCATCCGCACGTCGACGTGATCGCGCACCCGACCGGGCGGCTGCTCGACGGCCGCGAGCCATACGACGTCGACGTCGAGGCGCTGATCGCCGCCTGCGCCCGCACCGGCACCTTCCTCGAGATCAATGCGAACCCGAAGCGCCTCGACCTGCGCCCCGAGCACGCGCGCGCCGCGATCAACGCGGGCGTGAAGCTCTGCATCTCGAGCGACGCGCACAACACGGGCGGCCTCGACGTCCTCCGCTACGGCGTCGACACCGCGCGCCGCGGTTGGGCATCGAAGGCCGACATCGTCAACACGCGCACCTGGCCGCAGATCCAGAAGCTCCGCAAGCGCGGCTAGGCGGGCGTCACTCGTTCGCACTTGGCACGTACGCCCTGGTCGGATCCAGCTCACTTCCTAGCGTGCTCAATGTTGCCGGCGTACGTGCTGAGTGCGCACTTCTGGTGCCCGCCTGCGGCGTACACCATTAGTACGCACTCCTCACGCGCGCCTCTGCCGGCACGACGAAGCGAGTGACGGTCTCTCAACTTCCTAAGGGGGTCAGACCTCTTTAGGACGTTGATTGCCGACTAGGGCGATAGGGCGAACGGCGGCACCGCGACGTCGGGCGCCACGAAGGCCCGGCGCGCCTCGGTGCTCATCAGCACCGGCTCGCTCCACCACCGCAGCGCTACGTCGCGGCCGAGCTCGGCCACTGTCTCGTCGATCGTCAGTCCGCGCGCCACGGCGTCCGCGACGGCGGCGACATAGAAGACCGTCAGGGTGTCGTGGTACCCACCGGTGTCGGAGTTCTCGACGCCGTGCGCGTCGTTGAGGAGCGGGATGCGCTCGCGACAGAGAGCGAGCGTCTCCTCTGCCCCGTGCGCCGAGATCAGCACGTGCGCCGCGGTGATGTGGCCGCGGTGCGTCCACTCAGGCTGGGGGAGGCTGGCATCGAGGAGGCCAGCGGCGATCTGCTCGGGCTGCACGCGTCGAATTCTCGCAGCGCGCGCCACGGCTCGCCCGCCACGAGACCGGAGTGCAGGGGAGAGCGGTCTCGGGTGGGGAGCGGTGCGGCCGCGACCTAGGCGTCGAGGTTGACGAGCTCCTCGTCGCCGTCGATCGGCGTGCGGATCAGAGCGCCATCCGGGGCCCGGTGGTACGCACCCATCGTGCGCAGCGGAGGCGAGTAGACGTGGATCGTGACGGTGGGGATACCGTCCGTCGGGCGGAAGCGGTGGATGTACGACGGCGCGAACTCGATCGTCTCGCCGGGACCGACGAGGCGCTCGAGATGGTCGGTGCCAAAGCCGAGGCGCTCCTCGAAGATGCCGCCCTCGATCACGTGCACGCCACCGCAGGAGACGTCGTGATCGTGGAAGCCCGTGTCGTGGTCGTCCATCCACGAGATGACGTACGTCTCGTACGCGTCGTTGTGCTCAAGGCGGTGGAAGTGGCGCGTGTCTGGCTCGTGCTTGACGTGCGGGCGCCACGTCGCCTCGTTGGCGGCATGCTCGCGTGCCTTCGCGGCGCATTCTGCGCTGCTGAGGGGGGTGGTGATCGAGGTGGGCGGCGTGCTCACAGATGGACTCCTGCGCTCTACCGGTGTATCGATTCACTGAAACGAAACACCTGTGTGTTCATGGGGTTCTTCGCGGAGTGTGACGCGTGCTCTGCGTCCTGTCAATAGCCGTGGCGCGAGGGTGGCGGTACGCTCCACCCATGGCTGCCTCGCCGAAACGCCCGACGATCAAGCAGATTGCGGAGGAAACGGGCCTCTCCGTGACCGCGGTTTCGTATGCGCTGCGCGGCGAGCGCGTCTCGCCGGCCACGATCGAGCGGGTGCAGGCCGTCGCCGACGAGCTCGGCTACAGCGCCGATCCGGTGGCGCGCGCCTTGCGCGGCGGCCGCACCGGCACGATCGGCCTGTTGGTCGGCAGCCTCGCCGACTTCTGGCAGCAGACGCTTGCCCACGCGGTACAGCGCGAGCTGCGCACGCATGGACTCCACACGATCCTGGCCGACGCCGATGGCGACCCGGCCGAGGAACTCACGCTCGCCGCACGCCTCGCTGCGCAGCGCGTCGACGGCCTCCTGGTTGCGCCGATCGGTCCGGCCGGGGGAGACTGGGCGCAGCTGACGGCGCGCACGCCGACCGTCACGATTGCCGGCCGCCTACCCGGGGCCGAGCTCGCCGGCGAGGTCGCGTTCGACCAGACGTCCGGCGTGGGCGAGGTGCTCCGCCATCTGCACGCACTTGGGCACCAGCGCATCGCCGTGCTGTCCTGGGCGGTTGCGTCGTCGCCGGATCGTCCCACAGAGCGCGCGGTGCGCGAGCAGGCCGCGACGCTCGGACTCGAGTGCGAGCTCGTGCCCTGCGCCTACTCGCTCGACGGTTCGCGTCCACTGGCGCTCGAGGTACTCGATCGCCCCGACCGCCCCACCGCGATCTTCTGCCTGTCCGACTCGATCGCCTACGGCGTTCTGCATGGCTGCCGCGAACTGGGCCTGTCTGTCCCCGGCGACGTCTCGATCGTCGGCTTCGACGACCATCCGCTCTCGCGTCTCGTCTCGCCACCGCTGACGAGCGTCAACTGGAGCATCGACCGCACCGCGCGCGCTGCCGTCGGGTTCCTCGTCGATCACCTCGCGGGCGAGCGGGGCGAGCATCGCGTCGTGATCGCGCCGTCGCTCGTCGTGCGCGAGTCGACCGGTCCGGTCGCCTAGGCCCTACCCGGTCGAGGGGGTGCCGGTCGGGTCGTTCGGGCTGACCCATCCGTACGGCGGCTGCTGGATGTCGGTGTCGCCGGGCAGGTTCGCGTCGGGTGCCGCGAGGTAGGTGTCGGGCTGCGGCACGTACGTCGAGACGAAGGTGTTGTCGGACAGCACCTCGCCGTCCTTCTTGACGATGCGGTGGACGTCAACGGAGAAGCCCTCCTGCCCGTCGACGTACTTGGCGACCTGGCCGGGGGCGGCGTACTTGTCGATGATGTAGCGCTTCTTCGGCTTCTCGACGGCGTAGCGATTCGACGTGGTCGACTCGACGGTGCGCCCGTCGGGTGCCGAGTAGAGGTTGACGATCATCGTGCTGGCGTCGGCCGTGGCGCGGATCAGGACCGGGTGCGAGAGGTCGTTGGTGAAGCGGAAGTCGAGGTCATCCCACGACACGGTGGCGTCCATGCCGAGCGGGTAGTGCGAGATGTAGAGGTCGTGGTTGTGGCGCTCGTCGACCTGCAGGCCCGCGTAGAACACGGCGTCAAACAGCGTGGTCGCGACCTGGCAGACACCACCACCGATCGACGGGATCATCAGGCCGTCGACGATCGCCGACCCCTCGAGGAAGCCGCGCTCGGGGGTGCGCGGGCCGACGGCGTCGTTGAACGAGAACTCCTGGCCGGGCATGACGAGCCGGTTGTCGAGGATCTCGGCCATCAACGCCACGTTGTGGATGCGGTTCTCCGACGAGTCGCCGAGCTCGGTCACGGCGCCGGCGATCTTCGTGGTGATGCCAAGGTTCTCGGCGTCGGCGGTGGAGCGCTTGGGAGCGATGTGCGTCAGCTCGATATCGGCTTGGCGCGCGCCGCCGCCGACTGCGGCCGCGCGTACGGCGTCGGCGGCCTTGTCGGGGTCGAAGCCAATGCCGTCCTTGGCGGGCTCGACCCACGCGCGCTGGCCATTGGTGCCCCACATGGCGTTCTGCGGCTCGCGTACCTTCGCCCCGAGCGCCTCGGTGATGGCGGGCGCGAGGATTTTCGGCGAGAACGTGATGGTTGCCTTGCCGTCGACGTTGCGCACCATGACGGCGTTCTGGAGCGTGGCGGTGGAGAGCGCGCCGACGCGATTGCCGTCGGCGTTGAGTGCGACGGGTGCGGACGCAAGCTCGACGGCTTGGCTCGCCGCCTCCTTGGCCGCCGCGGTGGAGATCGCCGGCTGCGTGACCGTCGACTTGAGCACGAGCTTGCGCTCGCCGGCGAGGGCGGCCGTGGCGGTCGCGAGCAGGATCGCGCGCGGCGAGATCGAGTGGCCGTCGCGCGCGGGGGAGATCGTCGTCTTGCCGTTGGCGATGCGGACGGTGGCGTTGTGCGCGGGCTCCGCGATCATTCGCAGGTTCGCGGGGATGCGCGGGCGCGCCGGCGTGGCGATCGTCGGTGTCATCTCGGACGAGTAGACGAGCGGCAGGAGCAGCGATTGCAGGCGGCCGGTCTGCATGGCGCGGTCGACGGTGCGCGTCACGTCGATGCGCGTATCGAGCTCGGCGGGGTTCATCGGCGCGGACTGCGAGTCGAGCGTGACGGTCACGTTCTTGTTGAGCTGCGGGACGAGTTGGTCCTTCAACTTCTGCTTGGCGTCGTCGGGCGACAGGCCGCCGATGTCAACGCCGTTGACCGATACACCCGGCGCGACGTTGCCCTGCATCGTGAGGCCGCGGACGATCACAAGTGCGACCAGCACGAGGATCACCAGCACGGCGATGCGACGGTTGCGAGTGCTCTTGCGGGCACGCCGAGGCGCGGCACGATAAACCGTGCGCGGGCCGGGGCCGGAGCCGGGCTTCAGAGGGGTGCGGGCAGGCGGGGATTGGGCCATTGCTACCGGCAGCCCATGATACCCGTCGTCTGCGTCCCCCACTGCGATCCCGCTCGCACCCGGGTAGCATCAAGCGCAGTGGAGCTTCCCGACCCCGACGAGCAGCGGCGCGACGCGCCGTTTACGTGGATCTCGAGCCAGCGGGGCCGTTCGGCGCGCGCCGGGCGCCGCCATTGGGCCGATTTGCGCGGGCCGATGCTGGCGGCGGCGATCATCGGCCTCTTTCAGGCCGGCCTCGTTGGACTCGCGCTCGAGGCGTTCTCGCGCTGGGACGTCCGCGCCGTGGCCGTCGTGCCTGTCGTCGCGATCACGACCTTTCTGCTCGTGCTCTTCCTCGGTCTGGTGCGCTCGTCGATGCGCGATGGCAGCGTGCTGGGCGGTGGTCCGGCCGCGGCGATTCTCGAGATCGTGGCGATCACCACGCCGGTGCTGCGTGAGGGGCTCACGCCTGCGGCTGCTCAGTTGCTGGCCCGTGAGGCTCAGGAGCGGCTTGGGTACGCCGCCCTCGCGGTGTCGGATCGCGGCCAGGTGCTCGCGCACGTTGGCCTGGCCGCCGACCACCACGGCGCGGGCACGGCCGCTCCGCCCGGCGCGGTGCAGGCGATGGACGAGGAGCGCGTCGCGCGTCTGCCCGCGGGCTGGCGCCATGGCTGCACCTCGACGTGCCCGCTGCGCTCGGCCGTCGTCGGCCCGCTGATCGTGCGCGGCCGCGCCGTCGGCTCGATCATCGCGTTCTCCGAGGGTGCGCTCGAGATCTCCGACCAGGAGCGCGCGGTCATGGAGTCGCTGTGCGGCCTCGTCTCGAACGCGCTCGCCGCCGGCGAGGTCGAGGTGCACGCCCGTGCCAGCGCCTCCGCCGAGCTCGCGGCGCTGCAGGCGCAGATCGAGCCGCACTTCCTCTTCAACGCGCTCAACACGATCGCCGCGTTCATCCGCACGCAGCCCGACGAGGCGCGGCACCTGATCACCACGTTCGCCGAGTACTGCCGTTCGACGCTGCGCCAGCCGTCGCAGTTCGTCTCGTTCGCCGACGAGATGCGTCACGTCGAGGCGTACCTCGAGCTCGAGCAGGCGCGCTTCGGCCAGGCGCTCGTGATCGACCGCCGTATCAGCGCAGCCGCCAACGAGGTGATGGTGCCGCCGTTCCTCGTGCAGCCGCTCGTCGAGAACGCGATCAAGCACGGCAAGACCGACCAGCCGCTGCGCGTGGTGGTGCGCGCCGACGTGCGCTTCGGTCGCCTGCGCGTGATCGTGCGCGACAACGGGCGCGGCATCGCACAAGAAGATGCCGAGCGCGTGCTCGAGCCGGGCTACGGCAGTGGCGCAGCAGGGCTCGGCCTCGCGTCGGTCCACCGCCGCATTCAGGCGTACTACGGCGAGGAAGGCCGGCTGCGCATCGCGAGCGCGCCGGTGCTCGGCACGTCGATCAGCATCCTCGTGCCGATTGAACCGCCAGCCAACGTCGAGGTGGCGGCATGAGTCTGCTCGCGCTGATCGTCGACGACGAGGCACCGGCGCGCGGCGAGTTGCGTCATCTCCTCACTGGCATCGACGGCATCGAGGTGGCGGGCGAGGCCGCGAGCGCGCGCGAGGCGCTCGTGCTCGCCGAGCGCATGGCGTACGACGTTGTCTTCCTCGACATCTCCATGCCCGGGGGGAAGGGCGGTATCGAGCTGGCCAAGACGCTGGCCGATCTGCCGCACCGCCCGACCGTCGTGTTCGTCACCGCGCACGACGATCGCGCGATCCAGGCGTTCTCGGTCGAGGCCGTCGACTACCTGCTCAAGCCGGTGCGCGAGGACCGCCTGCTCACCACCGTCCGCCGCGTCGCGGCGATCCGCGCGGGCACTGCGCCAGGCGCCGCCATGGAAGCGCGCATCCCCGTCGATGGCGACGGCGAGGAGACACTGCTCGTCGACCCGGCCGAGGTGGCGTACGCCGAGGCCGACCGCGACCGCTCGCGCATCGCCCTCGCCGACGGCCGCGTGCTTGGCTCGCCCCGCTCGCTCCGCGCGCTCGAAGACCTGCTGCCCAGCACGTTCATGCGCATCCATCGCTCGCAGATCGTCAACCTCACACTCGTCGCGGCGCTCGAGCCGGTCGGCGAGGGCCGCGTGCAGGTGCGCTTGTCCGACAAGAACGGCACGGTGCTCGAGGTGGCTCGCCGCCAGACCCGCGCGCTGCGCACCGCGCTCGGGCTTCGCTAGGCGTTCAGCCTCTGAGCCAGAACGACGCAGCCGGTCGTCAGTCAGGTGTGGATGCTCCAAAGGGGTCAGACCCGTATGGAGCATTAGTGGCGTCATCGGTTTGCCGTGATCCGCGCACATGCTCCATACGGGTCTGACCCCTTTGGAGCATCCACACTGGATCACCGCTCCGAAGCACCTTCACTGCCACTCCTGCCACGCTCAGATCGCCGTGCAGGCCGTAGGCAGATCCGCAAGCCGAACCCGGCTACGCTGCCCCGCATGGAGGCGCTGTTTGCCATCGAGGAGGCGCTCGTCGGTCTCGCTCCCGAAGACCGCACGGCTGCGGCTGCGCCCGTGCTGATCGACCTCGTCTTCGACGCGCTGGCGATCGACGAGGACGAACTCAACGCGGTGACGCGACGCGGCCTGCTGCTTGCGGCGGCGGAGGGCAACCCCAAGGAGTCGTCGGATGCGGGTTCGCGCGCCGCGCTGGAGACGGCGTCGGGCCTGATGGAAGACGGCTACGGCGATGCGTTGCAGGGTGCGCTCGCCGAGCTCGCCGGCGTGGTGCCCAACACCTGCCCGTGCACCGCTGCGGTCGTCGAGGATCTGCGCGGCGATGCGGTGTTGGCGGTCGAGGCCCTTGCCGTGGTCGCCCTGCATCGCGCGATGGAGTAGCGGTGGCCGTCGATCTGCAGAAGGCAATCGCGCGGCTCAAGCCCGCGCAGGTGCGCACGATCATCGATGCCGCGCTGCGTGTGGAGCCCGACGACTTCGACGACCTGCCCGCGCCGCAGGTGATGCTGCGTGGCGACGGCTGGACGGGCGTCACGACCACGATCGACGCCGACGGCTATCGCGCGGTGCTCATCACCGCCGGCGGGCGCCGCTCGTCGTCGCGCACGTGCACGATCATCGATCCGGAGGGTGCGACGATCGGCGCCTTCCGCACAGACACACCAGCAGTCGCCGCCGTCGCCGCGACCGCCGGCCTGCTCGCCCCGCGGCTGATGGGGGAGGGGCCGGTCACGCTGGGCGTGCTTGGCGCTGGCCCGCTGGCGCGGCGCACGATCGAGGAGCTCGGCCAGGCGCTCGATCTCGCGAAGATCACGATCCACGACCCCGACCCGGCCGCCGCCGCCGAGGCCGCGGCGCTCGGCAAGATCGTGGGAGATGCCGCCACCGCCGTGCGCGATGCGTCACTCATCGTGACGGCCACCAATGCCCGCGACCCGGCGCTGCGCGCCGACTGGGTCGCGCCGGGTGCCTCCATCCTCGCCTTGGGTGCCGACCGTCGCGGCCGCCGCGAGCTCGACTACCGCCTGCTCGCCGACGCCGCCTTCGTCACGTGCGATGCGCCGATGGTGGCGCGCGTGATCGCCGACGACCTGCGCGAGTGCGTCGAGGAGGGCCACCTCGACTGGCAGGAGGTCACGCCGCTGCGCGACGTCATCACCGGCGCGGTCGATGCGCGCGTGAAGCCCGACGATCTCGTCGTCGCGAAGCTGATCGATTCGACGCCGGGGCTGCTCGCCCTGGCGCGTGCCGCGCTCTAGGACTCGAGGCCGTCGAGCATCGCGCGCATCTGCGCGATGATCTCGTCGCCGACGACTTCGGCGACCTCAGGATGGTCCAGCACCTTCTCGTGCGAGCCGGCCTCTTGGCGCTCGACGACGTAGTGGTCCTGCATAACCTGATCGAGCGGCCGGCCGGCGTGGACCTCGCGCAGCACGTGCTGCAGGATCTCCTCGTCGCGGTGCTGGGGGCTGGGCGGGATGACGTCGTGATCGCTCATTGCCGAAAGCCTAGCCCAGCGCTACCCGTCCATGCGCACGGCGTGGGCGAAACAGACCATTGGTAGGCTCGCACCACATCGACCGCTGGAGACCTCGTGCACGTACGCGTCGGACATAGCCCGGATCCCGATGACGCCTTCATGGTGTGGGCGATTGCCGAGCGCGCGCTCGACCTGCGCGGCTTCGAGATCGAGCTCGTGCCGGCCGATATCCAGACGCTCAACGTGTGGGCGGGTGAAGGTCGCCTCGAGGCGACCGCCATGTCCGTCGGCGCGTACCCGGGTGTGCAGGACGTGTACCGCCTGCTCGGCCACGGCGCCTCGCTCGGCGAGGGCTACGGCCCGGTCGTCGTCGCCAAGACCGACCTCGTGCCGGCCGACCTCGCTGGCAAGCGCGTCGCCGTCCCCGGTCCGCAGACCACCGCCTTCCTCACCGCCCGTCTGGCGCTACCGACCTTCGAGCCGGTGCAGCTCGACTTCGAGGCGATCATGGACGCCGTCGCCTCGGGCGACGTCGCAGCCGGCGTGGTGATCCACGAGGGCCAGCTGACGTGGGAGCAGGAGGGTTTCAAGCGCGTGCTCGATCTCGGCGCGTGGTGGGAGGGCGAGACCGGCATGCCCCTGCCGCTTGGTGCGGTCGCGATGCGTCGCGACGTGCCGGAGGACCGCGCGCTCGATCTCTCCGCCGTTCTCAAGGAGGCCGTGGCCGTGGGCCTCGAGCACCGCGAGGAAGCCCTGGCCTACGCGATCGAGTACGGCCGCGGCATCGCGCCGGAGCTCAACGACCGCTTCGTTGCGATGTACGTGAACGACCTCACGCTCGATTACGGCGAGCAGGGTCGCAAGGCCGTCGCCGCCTTGCTCGAGCGCGGTGCGGAGGCCGGCCTGCTGCCGAGCCCCGTGCAACTCGACTTCCTGGGCTAGACCGGCACGACGGCGCGCACCTGCGCGCCACCGGTCGGCACCGACGCGATCGTCCACTGGCCGCCCGTGGCCTCGTTGAAGACGGCGCTGCCGAGGCCGGGCTTGCCGTCGCCGACGCCGCGGCCGTTGTCGGTGAGCTCCACGATCGCGCTGTCGTCCTCGATGCGGATGCGCACGGTCGCTTCCGATGCGGCGCCGTGGATCAACGCGTTGGCGAGGCACTCCTGGACGACGTTGCTGACGCGCTCCAGCTGCTGCGCTTCGAGCGCGCCCGTGGGTAGCGTCCAGTCGACCTCGAGCAGGCCCTGCCACGTCTCGTCGATCGACGCGCGCATCGCGGACAGCTCGCGCTCGGCGGGCGCTGGTGCGTGCTCACCGACGCGGGCGGCGGCGATGCGTGCCTCGATGATCGCCTGCTCGAGCGCGCTGTCATCGCCGCGTGCGGCCGCATCCTGCATCGCGTAGGCCGAGGCGACGAGACCGGCCTGGACCGTGCTGTGGAGATAGAGCGCGAGGTCGCGTTGCATCTGCTCGGTCGCCGCCTGCAGCGCGAGCCGCTGGAAGTCGGCCTCCTCGGCGTGCGAGCGCAGCTCTCGCAGGCGCTCGCCTTGTGCGCGCAGGCCCGCCTGCACCCAGCTGGCGATGATCGTGAACGCGACGATCATCCCGATGCTCACCAACGCGCGCTGGGTGCTGACGGTCTGGGCGTCACCGCCGTTGAGGTGGCGGCTGAGCTCGAGCACGGGGAGGCTGGCGATCAGCATGGTCACGAGCGTGAGCAGCCGGGCACGGGCGAAGTGCGGCGCGGGTGCGAAACGGCGAATCGCGCGACGACCTACCGGGTAGGCGATCACCATGCCGGCGAGCACGGCAGCCGCGGCGAGGAGCGTGTGCGTCAGGCCTGCGCGGATGGCGGTGAACGGCACAGCGCTGGCGATCCACAGCGCGTAGGGCACGAGAAGCGGGAGCGGCGCTGCGAGACTGGCGCGCTCGAGGTCGCGCAGGCTCCCGCGCCGCGACGGCGACTGCTGCTCCGACCAGAGCGCCTGGCTCTCGGGGCGTACGTACTCGGCGGCATCGAGCACCCTGTCCGAGAGTTCGAGGTGCTCGCTCGCGGAGGCGGCGTCGAGTCCGGCCAGTTGATTCTCGAGGTTCTCGCGGATCCGGGTCGTCACGACCGTACGGGTCGCGTCGAGGGCGCCGATCGCGCGCAGTCGGGCGGCCTCCGCCTCGAGGTCCGCCCGGAGCAGACGCTCGCGTTCGGTCGCATACCAGTCCGTGATGGCGAGGAGGTAGACGGTCAGCAGATAGGCGACGACCGTGGCGGGGACGCTCGCGATTGCCACGTTGAGCAGCTCCGGCAACGTCAGCGGCGGCCCGGGCTGGACGCGTTGCACGGCGAAGACGACAACGACGCGGGAGAACCCCAGCACGACCGCGAACCCGACGACCCACCCGAGCGCCACCGGCTCGACGCGGCGGCGACGGAAGATCGTGAAGTTGCTCGCCAGCGCCAGCACCGAGATCGCCAGCCACTGGGCGATCGTGATCTGCAGGAGCTCTCCGGTCGTCATCTCCGGCAGTGCCCGCAGCCAGATGAGCGGCGCGACGAGCACGATCACCGAGCCGATCACCCACGCGCGGATCGACATCGCCCAGCGCCCGCCCAGTAGGGCGCGGGTGCTAGGACGAGGTCGCGTTAGGGGCATTGCCGCTACCGGTCAGCTCGTAGTACGCGCGGATGATCAGCGCCCGCCGGTTGAGGCTCGAGTCGTTGTCATAGCCGAGACTGCGCACGATCCGGTTGATCGACTGCTCGACGGCGCGCTCCGTCACGACGCGCTGGCGCGCGATCTCCGCGTTGTTGAGCCCCTGTGCGATCAGCCGCATCGTCTCGATCTGCACATCGGTTAGGTCGACGGCCGGCAGGTCGGTCAGGCGATCGACCGAGCCGAAGGCGGCGCGGCGGATCACCGAGCGCAGCATCTCGATGTCGCGGACGTCCTGCTTGCGCATGTACTCGGTGCGGTCGGGCACCTGCGAGAGCTTCGCGCCGACGAGACGGGGATCGGCATAGGAGGTGAGCAGCACGATGCCCACCTCGGGAAACCGACGGCGCACCACCGTGGCGACGGCGATGCCATTCGGCCCCGAGCCGGTGGTGAGGTTGAGGTCGGTGACGAGCACGTCGAACGGCGTCTCGGCGGCCGCGGCGACCGCGCTCTTGGCGTCCTCGAACGCGCCGACGACGGTCATCGTCTCGTCGGGCAGCGTCGACGCGAGGGTGAGGCGCAGCAGGGTTTCGTCCTCGAGCAGGAGCACGCGGAGCATCGTGTGGCGAGTGTAGTTCACCGCCGTCTACGGTAAACACGACAGTTGTGGGAAACCACCTACGGGAATCCTCACACGACGATGAACCGCCCTGCGGGCTGGCATAGCGTGGACGCATGAAGAAGCCTTCGGCGGCGACCGTTATCGCCACACTCGCACTATTCGTTGCGCTGGGAGGGACGGGCTACGCCGCCGTCGCCCTGGCGCCCAACTCGGTCGGCTCCGCGCAGATCAAGGACGGTGCGGTGCAGTCGTCCGACATCAAGGATGGTGCCGTCAGCTCGGACGACATCGCCAACGGCGCGATCGGCGGCGACGACATCAAGGCCGGTTCCATCCAGGTCTCCGACCTCAGCAAGGGCGCGATGAACGGGCTCGACGGCAAGGACGGCGCGCAGGGTCCGGCGGGTCCCGCCGGCCCCAAGGGTGCGACCGGCGCTCAGGGCCCTGCCGGTCCGGCCGGCAGCAGCTCCGGTGGTGGCGGTGGCGTAACGATCCGCGATGCGGATGGCAATGTGGTCAGCGGTGTGTTGCCCCTACCGGCACCCGATGCCAATCCTTGGACCGGCGCGGTCAGCTCCTTCTACCGCACCGTGAATGGCGACACGTTGCTTGTCGTTTCGGATGGCTCGCAGGGGTTCAGAATTGTTCGGGAGGTCATTTTCTTTCTCTCTGATGACTGCTCCGGTCCCGCGTACGTCCAAAAGACCGCCTCCGGGGAATTCCCCGCCGAGCGTGTCGGCGACGGTCTTCGGGCTGACTACAATGATCGTCAGAGTTACAGAGTGAGCGGCACGACGGTCCATCACGTCGCTGGCCACCCGGTGTCCGGATACGACTCAGACCCATCCCATCTGAGCGATCCGGTCGTCTGCACGAACAGCGCTAGCGGCAGGTGGATGTGGGCAAATAGGGCCAATGCGGACATGGATGTGCTGCAGCTCACGCCGGTGAGTACCCCCAGCCCGCTCCACGGTCCGTTCACGTACGACCGGTCGTAATTGCAGGTGCCGGAGAGGTCCTGCGGGACCTCTCCGGCACCTGCGCGTCCTGGCCCGGCAATCGCCGTAGTCAGACCGGCACGACGGCGCGCACCTGCGCACCACCGGTCGGTACCGTCGCGATCGACCATTGGCTGCGCGTCGCCTCGTTGAGCACGGCGCTGCCGAGGCCGGGCTTGCCGTCGCCGAGGCCGCTGCCGTTATCGGTGACCTCTACGATCACGCAATCGTCTTCGACGACGATCCGCACGGTCGCCTCGGTTGCGGCGCCGTGGATCGATGCGTTGGAGAGGCACTCGCGCACGACGTTGCCGAGCCGATCGACGACGGGCACGGCGAGCTCCACGTCGGGCAGGATCCAGCGGATTGTGAGCATGCCCTGCCAGGTCTCGTCGATCTCGGCGCGCACCGAGGCGAGGTCGGGGCCGGCGAGCGTGGGAGGCTCGTCGCTCACCCGAGCAGTGGCAGCACGAGCGTCGGCGATCGCGTGCTCGAGCGCAACCTCATCGCCGCGGGAAGCCGCGTCTTGCATGGCGTAGGCCGAGGCGACCAGGCCGGCCTGCACGGTGCCGTGGAGGTAGAGCGCGAGGTCGCGCTGCATCTGCTCGGTGGCTGCTTCGAGGGCGAGGCGCTGAAACTCCGCCTCCTCCGCCTGTGACCGTAGGGCGCGCAGGCGCTCGCTCTGCACGCGCTGGCCCGCCAGCGCCCAGCTGACGATGATCGTGAACAGGACGATCATCGTGACGCTCACGACCGCCAGAAGCAGGCCGTTGATCGTCTCGAAGCGCGGATTGAAGCGATTGAGCGCAATGGTCGGCAGACCGGCGATCAGCATCGCGGCGACGGCGAGAGCACGGGCGCGGCCGAAGTGCGGCGCGGGTGCGTAGCGGCGGATCGCTCGACGGCCAAGCGGGTACGCGATCAGCATGCCGACGAGTACGGCGACGACCGCGAGCGAGGTGCGGGTGATATCGGTGCGGATGACTGCGAACGGACCGGCGCTCACGGCCCACAGCACGAAGGGCATGAGCAGCGGCAGCGGGTCGGAGAGGCTGGCGCGCTCGAGTTCGCGGAAGCTGCTGCGGCGCGACGGTGTCTCCCGCTGCGTCCACAGCGCATGGCTCTCGGGGCGGACGTATGTGGCAGCGGCGTCGAGCACGGTGTCGGACAACTGCAGCCGTGCATCGCCGGACGAGTCGAGGCCCGCGAGCTGGCTCTCGAGATCCTCGCGGATGCGCGCGGTGACGACGGCGCGCGTGGCGTCGAGCGCGCCGAGCGCACGCAGGCGGGCGGCCTCGGCGTCGACCTCGAAGCGCAGTAGGCGCTCGCGCTCTGTCGCGTACCAGTCCTCGATGGCGAGCAGGTAGATGATCATCAGGAAGATCACGATCGTGGCGGGCACCATCGCGATGGCGACGTGGACCAGGTCAATCGCCGCCAGTGGCGGACTGGGCTGGGCACGCTGAACGACGTAGACCGCGACCACACGTGCGAGGCCCAGCACCGAGGCGAAGGCGATCACCACACCGATCGCCACCGGCGCAAGCCGTCTGCGGCGGAACACGGTGAGGTGAAAGACGAGCATGAGCACCGAGATCAGCGCCCATTGCGCGACCCCGATTTCCAGTTGCGCCCCGGGTGTTGTGTGCGGCAGAGCACGGAACGAGAGCAGCGGCGCGATCAGCAAGAGAACCGAACTGATCACCCAGCCGCGCAGCGAGATCGCCCAGCGCCCGCCAAGCAGTTCGCGGGTGCTAGGACGAGAGAGAGTTGTGGGCACCGCCGCTGCCAGTCAGCTCGTAGTACGCGCGGACGATCTGCGCCCGCGAGTTGACGCTCGAGTCGTTGCCGCAGCCAAGGCTGCGGGCGATCCGGTTGACCGTCTGCTCGACGGCGCGCTCGGACACGACGCGCAGCCGTGCAATCTCGGCATTGCTGAGGCCCTGGGCGACAAGTCGCATCGTCTCGACCTGCGTGTCGGTGAGTTCGATCGCCGGCAGGTCGGCCAGGCGATCGAGGGAGCCGTAGGCGGCCCGGCGAATCACGGCACGCAGCACCTCGATGTCGCGCACGTCGTGTTTGCGGACGTACTCCGTTCGGTCGGGCACCTGCTCGAGCTTCGCGCCGACGAGCCGCGGATCGGCATAGGACGTGAGCATCACGATGCCGGCCTCCGGATGCGCGCGCCGGATGACGTTGGCGACGACGATGCCGTTCGGGCCGAGACCGGCGGTCAGGTTGAGGTCGGTGACGAGCACGTCGAACGGCGTCTCGGCCGCCGCGGCAACCGCGCTCTTGGCGTCCTCGAATGCGCCGACGACGGTCATCGTCTCGTCGGGCAGCGTGGACGCGAGCATCATCAGCAGCAGGGCTTCGTCCTCGAGTAGAAGCACGCGCAGCATCGTGGAGCCAGTCTAGGTCAGTGACAGATACGGGCAGTACGACACACGCTCGAGGCGCGATACGGGCAGTACGACAGGTCGGTCAGCAGATGCGGGACGTGGCTTAGCGTGGACGAATGCCGCGTTTCTTGTCGTTCTCTGCCGTTCTCCGCCCACGGCTTCACCGCCCTGTCCTCGTGGGCGTCCTCGCTCTGTGCGGACTGCTCACATGCTCAGTCGCACAGGCATCGGCGGCCTCCATCTACTGGGCGGGCAACTCGTCGGTCGGCACGCAGGAGATCGATGACGCCACGGGCGTGCTATCGGGCAGCCCGAACAATGCGGTCAGCACCGGCTGCAACGGCGACTGGAGCTGGTCTGCGAACAGCACCATGTACTACAGCCGTTCCAACAGCGACATCTGCCAGATGCGGCTCGATGGCACGGGCAGCTCGTCGACGCTCGTCGCCACCGGGTGTGGGGGCCTGGGGGTCGGCGGCATCTACGCGACGGATCTATACGTCTACTGGGCGTGCATGAACACGAGCCGGCTCGGCAGGGTGGATGTCGCGGGCACGAATCCGATCTTGAACTTCACGGCGACGCCCGCAGGTCCGAACGACAGTTACACGACTGCGATCGCGGCGGGTGATGACTGGCTGTACGTGGGGAACACGGGCGTGTACAGCTGCATGCAGCGTTACCACATCGACGGGAGTGGCGTCGATCCGAACTTCAGCCTGTGTGTCGGCGATGTGCGCAGCATCGACGTCGATGGCCGGCACGTCTACTGGGCCATCAACAACGGTACGACCATCGGGCGGGCGAAACTCAATGGCACCGGCTCGAATGCTTCGTGGCTCAGCTCCGGCTCGGACACGTTCGGTGTGACGGTGACCGGCAGCTCGATCTACTGGGCGCGGCGTAGTGGCGGCGGTGCGATCGGCCGCGCCGATCTCAGCGGTGCCAACGCGAACTCGAGTCTGATCACCGGCGCTGGTATCTCCTCGAGCAACGAGCACGCGCAGCTGAAGGTCGTTGGCGGTACGGCCAAGCTGCTGCCGCTACCGTCGCCGATCAACACGGTGGCGCCGGCGATCACCGGCACGCCCAAGGTTGATGTGGTGCTCTCGGCAGGGACCGGGACGTGGATGAATCCGCCGGCCGACGCCAGCGGGTATACCTACCTCTGGCAGGTATCGCCGAACGGCGAGTCCGGCTGGGTGACAGGTGCGGGCACGGGCACCGCGACGGCGAGCTACTACCCGGCTGCCGCCGAGTACGCCCAGTTCCTGCGCGTCAAGGTGACGGCGACCAACGACGGCGGCGCCACGGTCGGGTACTCGATGGCGACCAATGCGGTGCTGCCGGTGGCGCCGGTCAGCAGCGTCACGCCACAGCTGACGGGCACGGTCCAGGTCGGCGAAACGCTGTCGGTCGATACAGGTTCATGGGCATCGCAGCAGCAGCCAACGGCGTACGCGTATGCGTGGCAGGTGTCGGCCTCCGGGGCTCCGGATACGTGGGAGCCCGCGCTCGGTGACGGCGCGGATTCGGCGACGTACGACGTGGACATGACCGACGACAACAAGTACCTGCGGGCGCAGGTGACGGCAACGAACGACGGCGGCTCAAACGTCGCGACGGCGTACACGCAGACGCTTGTCGACATCCTCCCGCCGTCGCCGACGGAGGTGCCGGCGATCACGGGCACGGTCACGATCGGCTCCACGCTGACGGCCTCGACGGGCACGTGGGATTTCGCCACGGGTTACGCCTACGCATGGGAATCGTCTGTGGACGGCTCAACGTGGCAGACGGCTCCCGGCACGGGTGCCGCGACGAACACCTACATCGTCGCCGCAGCGGACGCGGGCCGGTACCTGCGTGTGCGCGTAACGGGTACGAATCGCGTCGACTCGCAGGAATCCACGAGCGCTTCGTCGATTCGCGTGCCGACACCGGCTGCGCCGGTCGCACCAGTCGTCACGCCGGTGGCAGAGCCTTCGCCGGAGACACCCCAGGTGTTCTCGCCGGCGCCGGGCATCACCGTCGGCGAGACGCGTGGTGAGGCGAATCTAGCCGCAGCCGTGCCGGCTGCAGGCGCGGATCTCCTCCGCGGTGCGAACATCTGGGTCCGCTCGACGTCCAAGGTCGAGTACGTGCCCGATGCGTTGCCGGCGGGCCTCAAGGTCGTCAATGGCAAGCTCGTCGCGACGGTACCCGGTACCTACAAGGTGCAGGTGAAGGTCAAGCGCGCCAACGGTACGACCAAGCTGCGGACGATCAAGATCAAGGTCGGCTAGACCGGCACGACGGCGCGCACCTGCGCGCCACCGGTCGGCATCGACGCGATCGTCCATCGGCCGCCCGTCGCCTCGTTGAGGACGGCGCTGCCGAGGCCGGGCTTGCCGTCACCGACACCGGTGCCGTCGTCGGTGACCTCGACGATCGCGCTGTCGTCCTCGACGACGACGCGCACGGTCGCCTCCGTCGCGGCACCGTGGATCGTGGCGTTGGCGAGGCACTCCTGCACCACGTCGCTGACGCGCTGCAGCGCCACGTCGGTCGTCGCCTCGCCTGGCAGCTCCCAGGTGATCGCGATCATGCCGCGCCACTTCGCGTCAAACCGCTGCGACAGCTCGGCGAAGTCGACCATCGCCGCGCGCTCGTCGTCATTGCCCAGCTGCGCGATGGCGGAGCGGGCGTCGGCGATCGCCGTCTCGAGCGCCTCGGAGTCGCCGCGATTGGCGGCGTCCTGGATCGAGTACGCCGACGCCACGAGGCCGGCCTGCACCGTGCCGTGGAGATAGAGCGCGAGCTCGCGCTGCATCTGCTCGGTCGCGGCCTCGAGCGCGAGGCGCTCGAAGTCGGCCTCCTCGGCATGGGAGCGCAGGGAGCGCAGACGCGCATCCTGCGCGCGGAGTGCGGCCTGGGCCCAGCTGACGGCGATCGTCGCGACGACGATCATCAAGGCGGCCATGATCTGCTGCAGCTGCAGCGTGGTGTTCGCCCCACCCAGCAGCGTCGTGCCTGGTCCGGCGAGGGCGGCGCCCGCCATGAACACGAGCGTGAGCAGGCGCGCGCGGATATAGCGTGGTGCGGGCGTGTAGCGGCGGACGGCAGCGCGACCGAGCGGATAGAGCACGGCCATGGCGGTCAGCACGGCGAGTGCGCTCAACATTCCGTGTCCGGCGCCGAAGCGCACCATGGCCACGGGGACGATGACGACCGCCCACAGCGCGAAGGGCAGCGCGATCGGCAGGGGGGCGGAGAGGCTCGCTCGTTCGACGTCGGCAAGGGTGCCGCGGCGCAGGGCGGGATCGCGCTCCTGCCAGAGCCGGTGGCTCTCGGGGCGCACGTACCCGACGGCGGTGTCGAGGAGCACGTCGGAGAGGCGCACGTCGGCGTCATCGACCTTGGCGGCGCGTTCGAGTTCGCTCAGCTGGCCCTCGAGCGCTGTTTGAATGCGGGTGGTGATCACCGAGCGCGCGGCATTGAGCGCGCCGATGGCACGCAGGCGCGCGGCTTCGGCGTCGATCTCGAAGTGCAGAAGCCGTATGCGCTCGGAGGCGTACCAGTCGGTCACGGCGAGGAGGTACGCGACCAGCACGACGAGCAGCACTGTGCCCGGGACGAAGGAGACGACGGCTGTGAATGCGCCCGGCCAGCCATCGCCCAGCGCGGCACGGATCTCGGGGACGGCAAACGCCACGGCCACGCGCACGATCCCAATGCTGATGGCGAACGCGATCAGCCACGCGATGTGGACGGGCTTGGTGCGGCGGTTACGGAAGATGGTCAGGTGCGCAGCCACGAACATGGCTGTCGCCAGCAGCCAGAACGCGAGCGTGAACGCTGCCGCGGCCGGCGTCGAGACGCCCAACTGCGCTCGGATCCCGATCGCGCTGATCACGGTGACGACAGAGAGGATCAGCCAGCCGCGGACCGAGATCGCCCAGCGGCCACCCAGCAGCTCGCGCGCGCTAGGACGGGAGCTTGTCTTGGGCACCCTTGCCCCCGGCGAGCTCGAAGTACGCGCGCACGAGCAGCACGCGCGTGTTGGTCGTCGAGTCCCCGGTCGCGCCGAGCACCTGTGCGATCCGCTGGATCGACTTCTCGACGGTGCGCTCCGACACGACGCGCTGGCGCGCGATCTCGCTGTTGGTGAGCCCTTGCGCGACGAGTCGCATCGTCTCGATCTGCCCATCGGTCAATTCGACCTCGGGCAGCGGCGTCATCACGTCGGTGTGGGCGTATGCCGCGCGGCGAATCGCGGCGCGCAGCGCGTCCATGTCCCGCACCGACTGCTTGCGGATGTACTCAGTGCGGTCGGGCACTTGGTTGAGCTTGGCGCCGACGAGCCGCGGATCCGCATACGACGTCAGCAGCACGATGCCGATGTCGGGCTTTGTGCGACGCAGGACGTTGGCGACAACGATGCCGTTCGGCGCCTGCTCGTTCCCCAGGTCGAGGTCGGTGACGAGCACGTCGAAATCGGTCGTCTTCGCGGCCTCCACGGCGCTCGCGCCATCCGCGAACGCCCCGACGACCTCGATCGTCTCGTCGGGCAGCATGGAGGCAAGGGCGAGGCGAAGGAGGTCCTCGTCCTCGATCAGCAGCACGCGCAGCATCATGCGAGCAGTCTACGACCAACCCAGAGCACGACGGGGGGCGGTAAGTACGACACTTGCGGCTGCTGGTGGGGCGGGAAGTACGACACCTTCGCGTGCGGCTTATAGCGCGCGCGTACGTTGGCGCGCATGAAGAAGCCTTCGGCGGCGACCGTCATCGCCGCACTCGCATTCGCCGTGTCGATGGCCGTCGTCCTCGCGTCGTCGTCGTCGGCCGAGGCAGTCACGTGGGGTGCGCCCGTTGACGTTGCCGCGACGACTGGGAATAGCAGTCAGCAGATCGCCGTCGCGCCCGATGGAGCCGCCACGGCAGTCTGGTCCCACTTCGACGGCACGAACTACATCATCCAGGCCGCCACGCGCCCTGCCGGATCGAATACGTGGGGCACGTTGGACGTCCTCTCGGTGACGGGGCAGAACAACACATACCCCCAGATCGCTATTGCGGCCGACGGATCGGCCACGGCCATCTGGGCAAGCGACGACCGCATCTGTGCTGCTACCCGCCCCGCCGGCTCGAACACCTGGGGTCCTCCCGTGGAAATCTCCATGGTGAGTACGTTTGCCTATCTACCCCAGATCGCTATTGCGGCCGACGGCGCCGCAACTGCCGTGTGGTACGCCGACGACGGCTCCGGCGGCTACGTCATCCAGGCCGCAACGCGCCCCGCAGGGGGCAGCTGGCCCGACCCTGCGGTTGACACTCCCGTGAACCTCTCCGTGGTGGGCGAGATCTCCTTCTACTCCGAGATCGCAATCGCGTCCGATGGGTCCGCAACGGTCGTGTGGCAGCACTCCGAGGGCCCCTCGGGGTACTCCATCCAGGCTGCCACCCGCCCTGCCGGATCGAACACCTGGGGCGCACCGGCCGTCCTCTCCGCGACGGGTGAGGATGCGCAGAACCCCCAGATCGCGATCGCATCCGACGGAACCGCCACGGTCGTGTGGCAGCGCCAAGACGGCCTCTCGGTTAACTCCATTCAGGCTGCCACCCGCCCCGCCGGGTCGAACACCTGGGGCATACCGGCCGTCCTCTCTGCGATGGGTGAGGATGCCCGATACCCCAAGCTCGCGATCGCGTCCGATGGGTCCGCAACGGTCGTGTGGCACAACACTGACGGCTTCGCGGTCAACTCCATCCAGGCTGCTACCCGCCCTGCCGGGTCGAACACCTGGGGCACATCGTCCGAGCTCTACGTGACGCTTGAGGATGCCCAAAACCCCCAGATCGCGATCGCGTTTGACGGGTCAACAACGGTCGTGTGGGCGCACGAAGATGTCTACTCGGCGCACACCGTCCAGGCCGCAACGCGCCCTGCAGGCGGTAGCTGGCCCGATCCTGTGGCTGATCCCCCTGCGGACCTCTCCGCTGCGGGACTGGACGCCCGGTACCCTCAGATCGCCGTCGCGCCTGACGGAGCCACGACCGTTGTCTGGGGCGAAGTGGGCTCGGGGTTGATCCAGGCCGTCACCCGCGCTGCCCCGACGAGCGCCTTGCTCATCGTTTCCACTGCCGGTAGCGGCAGTGGCTCGGTGGTCTCGTCACTGGCCGGGATCAGCTGCGGGGCAACCTGCAGTGCCTCGTTCACGCTGTCGAGCACGGTGACGCTCACGGCCACGCCGGCCAGCGGTTCGACGTTCGCGGGCTGGAGCGGAGCCTGTACGGGTACCTCGACGACGTGCAGCGTGACGATCACCGGTGCGACCAGTGCGACGGCGACGTTCACCGTCGATAGCGCGGCTCCGACGACTCCCGGCGCGGCGGCGGCGACCACCGCATCCACGCCGACGGCGACCGCTGCCGCTCCGACGCCGCCGTCGAATCGGTTTCGTGCTCTGTCGTCGCGGACCGTCGGTACGTCGATCATCACCAGCATCCGCCTCCCTTCGGCTGGTCGTGTCACGCAGCGTGGCGTGTATCGCCGGGTGTCATCGGCGCGGCGTGCGGCCTGCACTGCGACCGAGACGGTGACCCGCGCGACGACCGTGACGCTGATCTGCCACCTCGAGGCCGTCGCCACGCGCCGTGCCGTGGTCGTCACGACGACCTTCACGCCGACCGGTGGCACTGCGCGCACGACGACACGCACCGTCGTGGTGTCGCCCCCGCCGGCTCTGCCGGGCGTCACCGGCTGAGCCGGCGCGGGCGACCTCCGGGACGCGCTACCCGTAGCGCGGCACCGCGGCGCGCCTACGCCCTGGAGCCGCGCCGAGGGGCGGGAAGTACGACACTTGCGGTTGGTAGTGGGGCGGTAAGTACGACACCTTCGCGTGCGGCTTATAGCGCGCGCGTACGTTGGTTTGCATGAAGAAGCCTTCGGCGGCGACCGTCATCGCCATTTTCCTTGTCGCGCTGTTCGGCACTTTCTCGGCTCAGGCGCGAGCAGGGTCCCTGTACTGGGGCGCCGACTCGAGCATCGGCACCGCGTCGACGGACGGCACGAACGTCAACTTCTCGGTCAGCACCAACTGCCTGGCGGAGTACGCGTTCTTCGCCGACGCCACCACGCTGTACGGCACGAGTGGCAACTACATCTGCACCCAGGACCTGACGGGCGGCAACGTGAACCGAACAGTTGCGAATACGCAGTGCGGCATCGCGGGCTTCACCGCATCTGCTTCGCACATCTTCTACACGTGCGTCCGCAGCAAGTGGATCGGCCGAGCGAACCTCGACGGCACCCACAACAACCCGCACTTCGCGTGGGGCGTGGACGGCAACTATCCCTACAGCCTCACCACGGATGCGAATTGGCTGTACATCGGGTATAGCTATGCGGGCATTCGCCGGGTCAATCCTGAGAGCGGCGGACCTATCGACCCGACGTACAACGTCAACGCCGGGTTCGACATGCGCGGGATCGCGGTCGACGGCCAGCACATCTACTGGTCGGGGTTTGACTCCCGCTTCATCCACCGCGCCAACCTCGACGGCACCGGTATCGACCACACCTGGCTCGACACGCAGTCGACCGCCCAGGTCTGGGGAGTCGAGGTCGACGGCAGCAGCATCTTCTGGACGTCGCGCTTCCCAGGCACGGTCGGCAAGGCGAACCTCAACGGCACGAATGTGCAGCCGACGCTGATCACCGGCATCACGGCAACGGGCCAGAACCATCAGATCTCGATCATCGGGGGCACGCCGAAGGTGCCCCTCGGTCCGGCGCTCACCCTCTCCGCGGCGCCTGCGATAACAGGCACGGTGCAGGTGGGCGAGATCGTCACTGCCGATGCGGGAACGTGGTCGGCCACGCCTGACGATGTGTACTACCAGTGGCAGGTGTCGGCAGACAGCGGATCCACGTGGTCCAACGGAGCAGGAGCTGACGCGACAACGAGCAGCTACGCGCCCAAGCGCGGCGATGTCGGCAAACAGCTTCGCGTGCTGGTGCGCGCGGGCGCGACGGGCGGCGTGCTGACGTCGGCGCACTCGTCGGCGCAGACGATCGCTGCGCTGACGCCGCTGCCCTCGACGACGCTCTACTGGGCGGGTAACACTGCGGTGGGCTCTACATGGATCAATGACACCACGGGCGTGGCGATTCCCGGCGGTCGCGACGACAGCATCAGCACCACATGTTCGAGAGAAGACGCGTTCGGATGGAACAGCACCATGTTCTATGGGCGTCAGGATGCAGACAAGATCTGTCAGAAGAGCATCGACGGAACCGGCTCGGCAACGGAGCTCGTTGACACCCTCTGCTCCACGGTTCGGGGTAACGACGGCAACTACTACGGCCTTGGCAGTTTGTACGTCACAGATGAGTACCTGTATTACAACTGCTCGGTGAACACCTGGATCGGTCGAGTCGACGTGGATGGCCAGCACAACATCCGGCACTTCGCCGACGGCAGCGGCGTGCTGTGGGGGCATGCCATGACCGGCGATGCCAACTGGCTGTACTCGTTTGGTGGCAATGCCATCTACCGCACAGCGATCGATGGTGGCTCGTCGCAGGTGCTCGTCAACAACACGGGCGATGTTCGCGGCATCACCACCGATGGCACCTATCTGTACTGGGTCAGCACCAGCTACTCCAACCGCATCGGCCGTGCCAAGCTCGACGGTACCGATCAGAACAACACGTGGCTGGACACGCAGAACTCGCGCACGGTCTGGGGTATCACTGCCACGGGCAGCCGGCTGTACTGGGCGGCACGCGATTGGAGCGGTGGGCAGATTGGCAGCGCAAAGCTCGACGGTACCGACGTCAACCCGACGCTTGTGACGGGAATCGCCGATATGACCTACTTGACGAATCGCTCGCGGGTGCATGTCAGCGGCGGGACCCCGCTGCCGCCACTGGGTGCTGCGCTCACGAACAGTGCGCAGCCCACGATCAGCGGGACACCTGCGGTGGGGCAGACGCTGACGGCGGGTGACGGCACGTGGTCGGCCACGCCGTCCCAGGTGTTCTACGTGTGGCAAGTCTCAAGCGATAGCGGCGCAACGTGGTCGGCCGCTCCCGGCACGAATGGCCAGGCCACCTATGCGCCTGGCATCTCCGATATCGGCAAGACGGTACGGCTCAAGGTGCGTGCCGGGGCGGCCGGTGGTCTGCTGACGACCGCCTACTCGGCGGCGACTGTCGTGGTGGCCGCACCACCGGCGCCGGTGAACGACACCGCGCCGACGGTGAGGCTCAACGGCCTCTTCAGGATTGCGACGCCTGGTGCGTGGACGGAGTCCACAGGGAACATCACGTACACCTACCAGTGGCAGTTGTCGCCGTCGGGTGCTCTCGGGACGTGGGTGAGCGCGACGGGCCCTGGCAATGCCACGGCCGGGTATGTCACGCAGACCGGCGACGTGGGCCAGTACGTACGCGTGACGGTCACAGCCTTCAACGGCAACACGGCCACGGCCTCGAGCGCTAGCACGCTGGTGGCGGCACTATCGACGCTGTCTCATCTCTACGTCAAGAGCGCATCACTGATGGCTGATGGTGCGTCGTTGCAGCCATACGCGAATCCGGGTGGTTGGGGCTTTTCCTCCAACGGCACGACCAACGTCTGGGGCTGCAGCGGCGACATCTATGTGGCTCCCGCCAATGGCAGCACGGCGCCGGCCAGCATCTATAGCGCTGGAGCGCAGAATTTCTTCGGGGTGCTCATTGACGATCAGTACATCTACTTCACCGACAACGGGGTGAACGGTCACACGTATATCCATCGGATGAAGATCGACGGCAGTGAGCACGACCCGACCTTCATCGACACGAATACGTACACCGCGATGCATTTCTTCGCGCGCGACGCCCACTACATCTACTACCACCGAGGCCCCGGCTCAGGCAGCGCAATCGGCCGGGCACCAATCACCGGCGGTACGGGTCAGACCTTCGTCGACAGCCTGCCGGCTGGGGTCGCAGGCATTGCGGTCGATGGCGACCACGTGTACTGGACCTACTACAACAACGCTGCCATCGGACGTGCTGATGTCACTGGCTCCGATGTGCAGCCGTCGTTCATCGCGAACCCTGCCGGCTCGAATGCCGGGAACGGCAACGGCGGGATCGGTGTGGACCAGAATGGCATCTATTACGTCATCCAAGACGGTGCGAACAGCGGCGTCGGTATCGCGTCGCTGGATGGCACCAGCTCTGCCCGTCTAGCGACCGTGAACTCTCTCGATTACAGCCTCGCGGCGATTCCAGGCACTCCGGTTGGTGCGTTGCCCATCCTGTTCGGTAGTGCTCCGGAGCTGACGGGCGACGTCGGGATTGGCAACACGGTGAGTGCGACGAGCGGTCAGTGGACTAATACGCCGGAGCGCTATACGTATCGCTGGCTGGTGTCGAACCGTGGTGCTGACACGTGGACGGCTGCCACGGGTGCTTCGGGGACGACCGCGGAGTACGTGGTGCCGGAGTCGTATGGCGGCAAGGATCTGAAGGTCCGTGTCATTGCCCATAACGGCGCGACGTGGTCGGATGCGGCGTACAGCTCGGTCGTGACGGTGCCTGCTCCGCCGATGAATGCGGGCGGTGCGGATGCGCCGCAGAATTCGGGCACGGCGACGGTTGGCGAGACGCTGACGGCCTCGCAAGGTACGTGGTCGAATGCGCCGGATACTGACGCGGGGTACGCGTATGAGTGGCAGGTGTCGTCCAATGGTCAGGATGGCTGGACGGCTGCGCTCGGTGAGGGTGGAGATACGGCGGAGTACGTCGTGGATCTGACCGACGACAACAAGTACCTGCGCGTGAAGGTGACGGCCACCAATGCGGCTGCCTCAGCAGAGGCGTTCTCGGCGGCAACGGCGCAGGTCGCGATTCCCGCGCCGACGTCGTCGGCTGTGCCGGTCGTCTCGGGCACGATTGGGATCGGCTCGACATTGACCGCGTCGACAGGCACGTGGGACTTCGCGACGGACTACGCCTACGCGTGGCAGTCGTCGGCGGATGGTTCGACGTGGGAGACCGCTTCGGGCAGTGGTGCTGCGACAAGCAGCTACACCGTGGCTGCCGCGGATGCCGGTCGGTACCTGCGGGTGCGCGTGACAGGTTCGAACCGAATTGACGCGCTGGCGATTCTGAGCGAGTCGTCGATTCGTGTGCCGTCGCCGGCCTCGCCGGTCGTGACACCGCCTGCGACGACCCCGTCTGTCGAGACGCCGCCGGTGTTCTCGCCGGCGCCGGGCATCACCGTCGGTGAGACGCGCGGTGAGGCCATCCTGGACGCCGCCACGCCGGCTGCTGGTGCAGACCTCCTGCGCGGCGCGAACATCTGGGTGCGCCCGACGTCGAAGGTCGAGTACATGGCCGACGCCCTGCCGGCTGGCCTGACCCTCGTCAACGGCAAGCTCGTGGCGTCGAAGCCCGGCACCTACAAGGTGAAGATGAAGGTCAAGCGCAAGAACGGCACGAGCATCGTGCGCACGATCAAGATCAAGGTCGGGTAGACGGACCGACCAGCGGCGCGGCGGGACTACCCGTCGCGCCGCGCGTCGCCTTCACGACGGCCGTCGTGTCACTTGGGCACGACGGCACGCACCTGCGCACCACCGGTCGGCACCGACGCGATCGTCCACTGGCCGCCGGTCGCCTCGTTGAGGACGGCGCTGCCGAGGCCCGGCTTGCCATTGCCAGGACCGGTGCCGTTGTCCGTCACCTCCACGATCGCGCAGTCGTCCTCGACCGTGATGCGCACGGTCGCCTCGCTGGCGGCTCCGTGGATCGACGCGTTGGCAAGGCACTCCTGAAGCACGTTGTCGATGCGGGTGATGATCGCGGGTTCCGGCTCGGTGGCCGGGAGAGCCCACGTGATGGCGATGGCGCCGTCCCAGCGCTCGGTGATCGCCGCGCGCAGGGAGACGAGGTCGTGCACCGTCGGCTCGCCGGCGTCCTGCCCGACGCGCGCGATCGAGGCGCGGGCGTCGGCGATCGCGGCCTCGAGCGCCACGGTGTCGCCGCGGTTCACCGCGTCCTGGATCGAGTAGGCCGAGGCCACGAGGCCGGCCTGCACGGTGCCGTGGAGGTAGAGCGCGAGCTCGCGCTGCATCTGCTCGGTCGCGGCTTCGAGGGCGAGGCGCTCGAAGTCGGCCTCCTCAGCGAGCGACCGCAGGGAGCGCAAGCGCGCGTCCTCCGTGCGGAGGGCGGCCTGCGCCCAGCTGACCACGACGGTGATGATGACGATGAAGACCGCCGGCAGCGCCTGCTGCAGCGGGGTGGCGGTCTGCGAGCCGAGCAGGGCGGCGGTGCCGGCGTTTGCGGCGCCCGCGGT
This sequence comes from Thermoleophilia bacterium, assembly GCA_037133755.1. Taxonomy (GTDB): domain Bacteria; phylum Actinomycetota; class Thermoleophilia; order Gaiellales; family F1-60-MAGs149; genus F1-60-MAGs149. The sequence goes on along the minus strand of JBAXNN010000001.1, from coordinate 172,040 downwards.
TGCCATGGCGACGAGGGCGATCAGGCGCGCGCGCATGTAACGCGGAGCGGGGGCGTAGCGGCGGACAGCCGCCCGGCCCAGCGGATAGAGCACCGCCATGGCGACGAGCAACGCCAGCGCACTGGGGATCCAACGGAGACCGCCGAAGTGCACCGCCGCAGCGGGCATGACGATCGCGGCCCACAGCGCGAAGGGCAGCGCGATCGGCAGTGGCGCGGCAAGGCTCGCGTGCTCGAGGTCCGCGAGGCTGCCGCGTCGCAGCGCGGGGTCGCGCTCCTGCCAGAGCCGATGGCTCTCCGGCCGAACGTAGCCGGCGGCCGTGTCGAGCAGCGCGTCGGACAGCCGGTCGTCTGCACCGTCGGCCATGGCGGCCTGCTCGAGTCCGCTCAGCTGGTCTTCGAGCGCCGTCTGGATTCGTGTGGTGATGACGGCGCGCGCGGCATTGAGCGCACCGACGGCGCGCAGTCGCGCGGCCTCGGCGTCGATCTCGAAGCGCAGCAGTCGCGCACGCTCGGCGGCGTACCAGTCGACGACGGCGATCAGGTACGTCACCAGCACCGCCACGAGGACGGAGACCGGGACGAAGCACAGCGCGCCTGTCAGCACCGCCACCCAGCCGCCGCCGAGCACGTCGCGGCTCGCGGGCACGGCGAGCGCCACGCCCGTGCGGGCGATACCGACGGCGAGGCCGAGCACGATCAGCCACGCGACGTGCACGGGTGCGGTGCGGCGGTTGCGGAAGACGGTGAGGTGGGCGGCCGCGTAGAGGAGAGTCATCAGCAGCCACCCCGCGAGTGCGACCACCACGATCGTCTGCGTGGGCACCTTCAGCTGGGCTCGGAGGCCGAGCGGCCCGATCACCAGCACGACGGCGGAGAAGATCAGCCAGCCGCGCAGCGAGATCGCCCAGCGGCCACCGAGCAGGTCGCGCGCGCTAGGACGGTTGCCTGTGCTGGGCACCACTGGCCCCGGCCATCTCGAAGTACGCGCGCACGATCAGCGCGCGGATGTTCCGCGTCGAGTCGTTGCTGTAGCCGAGATTGCGGGCGATCCTGCGAAGCGACACCTCGACGGCGCCCTCAGTAACGACGCGCTGCCGCGCGATCTCCGCGTTGCTCAGGCCCTGCGCGACGAGGCGCATGGTCTCGACCTGCGTGTCGGTGAGGTTCGCCTCGATCGCCAGCGCCTCCGGCTGATTCGCGCCCAGCGCTGCGCGACGGATCGCGGCGCGCAGCGTGTCGATGTCGCGGATCGCGTGCTTGCGCACGTACTCGGTGCGCTCGGGGAGCTGGTCGAGCTTCGTGCCGACCAGGCGCGGATCCGCATACGACGTCAGCAGCACGACGCCGATCTCCGGCTTCGTGCGGCGCAGCACGTTGGCGACCACGATGCCGTTCGGCCCTTGGCCCTGCGCCAAGTCGAGGTCGGTGACGAGCACGTCGAACGCGGTTTCCGTACCCGCCGCGATCGCGCTCTTGGCATCGCCATACGCGCCGACGACCTCCATCGACTCGTCCGGCAGGGCCGTGGCGAGCGTGAGTCGCAGCAGGTCCTCGTCTTCGAGTAGGAGGAGGCGAAGCACGGTGTGTCCAGTCTAGGTCACGTCGCGATAGGGGTACCTATACAGATGCGCCGCGGGCGATAGGGGTACCCATACAGGGCGTTCAACCGGCTTGAGGGCTGGCGTACGGTGGCGCGCATGAAGAAACCTTCGGCGGCGACCGTCATCGCCACACTCGCATTGTTCGTTGCGCTGGGAGGGACGGGCTACGCCGCCGTCGCCCTGGCGCCCAACTCGGTCGGGTCTGCGCAGATCAGGGAGGGCGCGGTGCAGTCGTCCGATATCAAGGACGGGGCCATCGGCTCGGGTGACATCGCGAGCGGCGCGATCGAGGTCTCCGATCTGAGCAAGGGAGCCCTGAAGGGGCTTGACGGCAAGGACGGGGCGCAAGGCCCCGCGGGTCCGGCGGGTCCCGCGGGTCCGGCGGGTCCCGCGGGACCGGCGGGTCCGGCCGGAGCGAGTGGCTCGGGTGGCTCGAGCGGTGGCGTCACCGTCCGCGACGCCAACGGGAACACGGTCAGCGGTGTCATGTGGCTTCCCGCGCCGACGCCGGGGAGCCCCGTCGTGAGCGGGGATTTCTACCGTCTGGTGGATGGCGCCGTTTGGAAAATCAATGCATCATCGGGACTGGCTCAACCCAGCGCCACTGCCAGTGAGCTTAGTAGTGCTTGGATCTTGTACACGACAGGAGACTGCAGCGGCCAGGCGTACCTCAACCAAGGGGCAGGGCAGGTCACCCCCGCAGAGGGCGCCCTAGTCAAGGGGGGAGCAAACGAACCCGTCCTCACCGTTGGCGGTCAGGTTCACCGGGATACCCTGCCGGCCGCGCAGTCCTACGGTAACCCCGATGACTGCCACCTCGCTGGCCAATACAACCAATTCTTTGGTGACCCTCTGCTCCTCGAGCCCTACACGCAGCCTGGGATGCCGCCGGCGCTGGCCACGCCGCTGACGTACCACCAGTAGCGGCATGACGTCGACCCACGCGACGTGATGGTGCGCAGCGTCGTGCAACCGGGAGAGGCTGGCCGCGGCCGCCTCTCCCGGAGCGCGGCTGCGTGCCGTTGGGGCTAGGCCCGCGCGTCGGCCTCCAGGATCGCCTTCGTGGCGGCCTGGCGCTCCGCGAACGACTTCTCGAGCTGCGCCTTCGCGATCGGCTCGATCGCCTTGGCGGCGATGCCGCCGGGGAGCTGCCACTCGATGTGGTCGGTCAGGAGCGTGCCGCCGCTGTCGGTCGGGGCGAAGCGGTGCTCGTGGCGGAACTTCGCGAACGGGCCCTTCAGCATCTCGTCGACCACGAGGATCGGCTCGGCCAGCTCGGTCACGCGCACGACCCACGTCTGCGTGCCCGGCAGGGGCTTCATCTTGACCTTCAGCTCGACCTCGCCGCCGAGCGCGAGCGGGAAGTCGCCCGTGATGGAGACGAACTCCTGGCCCTCCGACGCGATGCGCGCAGCGTTGCGCGTGTCGAGGTGGAAGTCGTAGACGGACTGAATCGGGGCATCGATCTCGATGGAACGCTCGAAGATGGGCATGTCCGAAGTATCGCGGAGAACTAGGCCGCGGCCGACAGCCGACGCGCGCGCAGCAGCACCGAATGGGCGTCGGCACCCGTCGCCTCGAGCCCGACCCACGAGCCCTCCTGGCGCGGATCGACGACCGGCTCGCTCCACGAGCGGCGCGCCTCGCGGCGCTCGAAGTCGTAGCCCGCGCCGAGCAGCGTGGGGGCGGCCGTGACGACGCGATCACGCGTGGCCGCCCACGCCTGGGCGACGTCCTGGCCGAGTGTCTCGGCGCCGAGGTCGGTCAGCGATGCGGCGGCGCGCGCCATGCGCTCGGCGGCCGTGCCCGACGGGCCCGTGCCGATCATCAGGAGCAGCGAATCCTCGGGGCGCAGGAGCGGCGCGGTCGACTCGCCGATCTCCGCGGCACTGAGCCACAGGTCGATGGCGTTGCGATCGAGCAGGATCGCCTCGTCGGGCAGGTGGCCGCGCTGGCCCAGCTGCCGCAGCGCCTCGAGGCCGCGGGTGAAGTCGGGCAGCAGCACCGCACAGCCGGCCTGGGCGGCGGGCATGGGGCGGATGCGCAGGCGCAGGCCCTGCGACGACTCGTCGTAGCGGCGCGTCGTGAAACCCGCGCCCGAGCCGGCCAGCGACGACTGGTCGGTCGCGATTGCGGAGACGACGGGCATGCGCTCGGAGTCTTCCGGCAGCGGGCCGAGTGTCCAACCCGCGGCGCGCAGCTCGAGCTCGATCGTGCCGATCGCAGCCGTCGGCTGCACGCGGGCCAGCCACGCCTCGCGCTCGATCGCGATCACACCACCATCGGGCATGGGCGGCGGGGGCGGCACGGTGTTCGGCGTACCTGCCTCGATGCCCGTCGAGCGGGCCCACGCGACGGCGTCCCAGCTCATGCCGTCTCGCGCTCCGCGCGCTTTGCTGCGCGCGCCGCAGCCGCGGCGCCCTTCACCGCCAGCTGGCCGCAGGCGGCGTCGATGTCGGAGCCCTTCGAGCGGCGCAGGGTGAACGGAATGCGGCGCTTCTCGAGGATCGCCTGGAAGCGCTCGACGCGCTCCGGCGCCGAGGCGTTGAGGCCTGAGCCGGTCGGGTTGTACCAGATGAGATTCACATGGTGCCCGCCGGGCAGATGCTCGTGCAGGAGGTCGGCAAGGCGCTCGGCCTGCTCGACGCGATCGTTGACCTGATCGAGCAGCAGGTACTCCACGTAGACCCGGCGACGCGTCTCCGTGCGGTAGCGCTTGAGGGTCTTCATCAGCTCGGCAATCGGATAGCGCTTGTTGACGGGCATCAGCTCCGTGCGCAGCACGTCGTCGGGCGCGTGCAACGAGATCGCGAGCTTCACCTGCATCGGCTCCTCGATCAGCGCGTCGATCCCCGGCAGCCAGCCGGCCGTCGAGATCGCGATCGAGCGCGCGCCGAGGCCGAAGCCGTCGGGATCGTTGGCGAGATGGCAGAAGCCGAGCACGTTGTCGAGGTTCTGCAGCGGCTCGCCCATGCCCATCATCACGACGTTGCGGATGCGCGCATCGCTCTTGCGTGCCGTGCGGGCCGCCCACAGCAGCTGCTCGTAGATCTCGCCCTTCGTGAGCGAGCGGCCGAGGCCCATCGTGCCCGTCGCGCAGAACGCGCACTTGAGAGCGCAGCCCGACTGCGACGAGAGGCACACGGTATAGCGGTCCTTGCTGCGCATCAGCACGGCCTCGGCGGGGAAGCCATCGTGCGTCGAGAACCGCGCCTTGACGGTGCCGTCCTTCGCGCGCTGCTCCTCCTCGAGCACCAGCTCGTGGATCGGCGCGCGCTCCTCGAGCGCGGCGCGCAGTGCCTTCGGCAGCGTTGAGGCCTCGTCCCACGAATCGATGAAGTCGCGGCTGACGGCCTGGCGGACCTGATCGGCGCGGTAGTTCGGTGCGCCCTCCTCGGCGAGGACGGCAAGCGCGGCGTCGAGATCCATGCCCGAACGCTACCTGTTGCGGTTAGCCGGAGAAGACGGTGCCGGTGCCCGTGACGGCCGCGGTCGTGGCGCCCGTCGACGTGGTGTCGGTCGGGGTGGGCGCCGTCGTGGCCGGCGGAGCGGTCGTCGTCGGCGCCGTGGTGGCGGGCGGGGCCGTCGTAACTGGCGGTGCGGGAGCCGGGGCCGGGGCGGGAGCCTGCGTCGTGGTCGGCGCGGGTGTAGTGACCGGCAACGTCTCGATCGGCCTCGGCTTGGGCTTCGGCGCGGTCGTGGTCGGCGCCGGCACGGTCACAACGACCGGCGGCGGTGCCAGCGGCGTGGCGACGACAGGCTGGCGCACGCCCGTGAGCCACGAGGTGATGTACTGGAACGGCGGCACGGCCCAGCCGCCGGCCGGATGCATCTCGAAGTGGAGGTGCGGCGGCGTGCCCTGGGCGTCGCCGCTGTTGCCGAGGAACCCGATGACGTCGCCGCGCTTCACCTGCGCGCCCTCCTTGGCGAGCGGCGAGAAGCCGGACAGGTGCGCGAAGTAGAACTGGTTGCCGTAGCGATCCGTCAGCCAGAAGCGACGGCCGCCGAGGGTATTCCAACCGACGTTCGACAGCACGCCGTCGTTGATCGCGAGGATCGGCGTGCCAGCCGCGCCGAAGATATCGATGCCCTGATGGAAGCCCGTATCGGCGCGCGGAGCACCGAAGTCGTTGGAGAAGTCGTTCGCGGTCGCACCCAGCACGGGGAACATGTACGTGCCGTCGAGCAGCTGGTCCACGTGCTCCTGCGTGATCGGCGGGTTCTGGGTGAAGCCACCCGGCGGCGGATCCTCCGAGTTGAGGCCGATGACGGGCGAGATCGGACCGGTCGCGCTCGGCAGGGGATTGAGCGGATCGAGCTTGGTCAGCGAGGTCGGGTCCGGGACCTCCGCGCCGCTGTCGGCATAGCCGACCATGATCTCGGTGCCGGCCGGCAGGCCGCGGTACTCCTGGCGCAGGCGCAGGTGCAGTGCGATCGCAAAGGTGCGCGCCGCCTGCGGGCCGCGCACGGCGTCGACCGATTCCTCGACGACGAGATCGCCGACACCGGTAATCGCGACGATCTTGTTCGGCGTCGCCTCAACGGGCTGGCCGGCGACGACGAGGCCGTCAACGGTCGATTGCAACGCGCTCTGGGCCTCGGTCGTCGTGGCCGCGAGGGCGGCCGACTGCGAGGTGATCGACGTGGCGGTGACGAGGCCGTCGAGCAGCGTGACGCCAGCCGCGCGCGTGGTGGCGTCACCGCGGGCGGCGACGTCGGTCGTTTCGACGTTGACCGTCGTGTCGGAGGTGAGGACACTGGCGATCGACGGGTCGGGCTGCGTGGCGAAGCCGCCGCTGGCGCTGGCCGAGCCGCCACGCGAAATCGCGGGCGCATGGGTGATGGGGGCAACGCCCGGAATACGCACCTGCAACACGAAGCCCGCGGCACGGCCCTGCGGCACAACGCCCGGCGCATCGGCCGCGGATGCGCCAAAGCCGACTGCAAGCGCGCAGAGGGTCGCCGTCAGCAAGACGACGGCGAAGATGCCGGTGCGGTTGCGCACACCCGAAACGGTACACGGCGGTCGCAGAATCGGGGTAGCCTTCCGGTGAATCCACGGGAGGAGGGATCACGATGAGCGACGCGATCGAGGCGCACATGGATGAGACGCGGCGGGTGGCCCCGCCGGCGGAGTTCGTCAAGCACGCGCGCATCCACGACCGTTCCCTCCACGACGAGGCCGAGCAGGACTTCACCGGCTTCTGGATGAAGCGCGCCCTCGAGGAGATCACGTGGACGAAGGAGCCCACGATCTCGCTCAACGACGCGAATCCCCCGTTCTACAAGTGGTTCGAGGACGGCGAGCTGAACCTCACGTACAACTGCCTCGACCGCCACGTCGAGGCCGGCGGCGGCGACAAGGTCGCCTACACGTGGATCGGCGAGCCCGGTGAGGAGCGCGTGATTACGTACCGCGAACTGCTCGCCGACGTCGAGCGTGCCGCTAACGCCCTCAAGGACCTCGGCGTCGGCAAGGGCGATCGCGTCGCGATCTACCTCGGCATGGTGCCCGAGCTGCCGATCTCGATGCTGGCCTGCGCGCGCATTGGCGCGATCCACTCCGTCGTGTTCGGTGGTTTCGCCGCGTCGGCCCTCGCCGACCGCATCCAGGACGCCTCCTGCAAGCTCGTCATCACCGGCGACGGCGCGTGGCGCCGCGGGCAGATCATCCCGCTCAAGGACATCGCCGACGAGGCCGTCGCCATGTGCCCGACGATCGAGAACGTGCTCGTCGTGCGCCGCACCGAGCAGGACATCGCCTGGACCGACAACGACATCTGGTGGCACGACGCCCTCGCTGCGGCCGCGCCCAACTGCGCGCCCGAGCCGATGAACGCCGAGGACGTGCTGTTCATGCTCTACACATCGGGCACGACCGCGAAGCCGAAGGGCATCGTCCACACCTCTGGCGGCTACCTGCTCGGCGCGATTCTCTCGCACCAGTGGGTCTTCGACATCAAAGACGACGACGTCTACTGGTGCACCGCCGACTGCGGCTGGGTGACCGGCCACACGTACGTCGTCTACGGCCCGCTCGCCAACCACACGACGGGGATCATCTACGAGGGCACGCCCGAGCACCCCACGTGGGAGCGCCACTGGGAGATCGTGCACAAGCACAAGGTGACGATCTACTACACGGCGCCGACCGCCATCCGCGCGCTGATCAAGGCCGGCCCCGAGGCCGTCGAGAAGTACGACGTCACGTCGCTGCGCCTGCTCGGCACCGTTGGCGAGCCGATCAACCCCGAGGCGTGGATCTGGTACCACGAGCACGTCGGCGGCGAGCGCTGCCCGATCGTCGACACGTGGTGGCAGACCGAGACCGGCTCGATCATCCTCTCGCCGCTGCCGGGTCTGTCGACGACGAAGCCCGGCTCCGCGATCGGCCCGCTGCCCGGCATGAAGCCCGTGATCGTTGACGAGCATGGGGTCGAGGTCGCGATTGGTGGCGGCGGTTACCTGACGCTGCAGCGCCCCTGGCCGTCGATGCTCCGCACGATCTGGGGCGACGACCAGCGCTTCGTCGACACGTACTGGAACCGCTTCGGCAACACCGTCTACTTCACCGGTGATGGCGCGCGCACCGATGCCGACGGCGACATCTGGCTGCTCGGCCGTGTCGATGACGTCATCAACGTCGCCGGCCACCGCATCTCGACGACCGAGATCGAGTCGTCGCTCGTTGGCCACCCGGCCGTCGCCGAGGCTGCCGCGATCGGCGCCGAGGATCCGATCAAGGGCGAGATGATCGCCGCGTTCGTGATCCTTCGCGATGGCGTCGATCAGAGCGAGGAGCTGCGCGCCGACCTAGCCGGCCACGTCGCGACCGACATCGGCAAGTTCGCGCGCCCGTCGCTGCTGCTCTTCGCGCCCGACCTGCCGAAGACGCGCTCGGGCAAGATCATGCGCCGCCTGCTGAAGAACATCGCCGAGGGCAAGGAGCTCGGCGACGCAACGACGCTCCGCGACCCCGCGATCATTCAGACGATTAAGGCCGACGCTGATCGGCAGATGGGGCGCTGATGTCCCAAAGGGGTCAGACCTTTTTGGGACATTCTCAACGTTCGCACTAGAGCGGCAGCGTCACTCATGTCCCAAAAAGGTCTGACCCCTTTGGGACATCAACACATCACTCCGGTTCGCTAGCCCGCTTCGCCTTCAACCGACGGCTGGCGCTGACGATCATCTCGCCGCCCGATAGGAGCAGCACGGCCCCGAACACCTGCGACAGCGTGCCGTCGGGAATGCGCGTGGCGATCTCCGCGCCGATCACCACGCCGACGGCCGCGCCGATGCCCATCAGCATCGCGCCGCGCCAGTAGACGTTGTCGTCGTTCGACTGGCGCCACGCACCGACGGCGGCGACCGGCACGATCGCGGCGAGCGACGTGGCCTGCGCGTCGAGCTGGTGGAACGAGAACACGAGTACGAGCGTGGGCACGAAGATCACGCCGCCACCCACGCCGAAGAGGCCCGCCAGGACGCCGGCGCCGACGCCGGCCACGATCGCGATCAAGATGGTCGTCGTGGTGATGTCCATCAGAGCTTGAACACCAGCTTCAGGCCGATGGCGATGATCAGCACGCCGAACGCGATGATCAGCCAGTCGGCCGGCAGGCGCTTCTGGAACGAGATGCCGATCACCACGCCGACGACGGCCGGGACGCCAATCACGATCGCGGCGACCCAGTCGATGTGGCCACTGCCGGCGTAGCGTGCGGTGCCGATCATCGACGTGAGCAGCAGCGTGGCGAGCGACGTTGCGGCGGCGATGCGCGGCGGCATGCGCGTGAGCAGAATCAGGAGCGGCACGATCACTACGCCGCCGCCGATCCCGAACATGGCGGCGAACAGGCCCGACACGATGCCAATCCCGATCAGCGGGTAGACGCTCACCTTCGGGAGGGTGTTGGCGTTCTCCACGCCTCTATCCTATCCAGCGATGGGTGCCGATCCGCTGACTCGAATCCGCACGGCGCCGGAGAGCTCCGCGATTCTGCTCGACGTCGACGGCACGCTGGCCCCGATCGTGGCGCATCCCGACCACAGCGCCGTGCCGCCCGAGACGCTCGCGGTGATTGCCGCGCTCGTCGAGCGCTACGCGCTGGTGGGCTGCGTTTCCGGCCGCCGCGCGCTTGATGCCGCGCGGCTCGTGCCGGTGCCCGGCGTGCACTTCGCCGGCAACCACGGCCTCGAGCTGCTCGTCGATGGCGAGGTGCACCTGGCGGGCGGGGTGGAGGAGTGGCTGCTCGATCTGCGCACCGCGTCCGCGTCGATCGAGCCGATCGTCGCCGAGGCCGGTGGTTGGATCGAGGACAAGGGAGCGAGCCTCACCGTGCACTTTCGCGAGGCGCCCGACCCGACGGCGGCCCGCGCCCTGCTCGAGCTGCGCGCCATCCCGCTGCTCAACGCCGTCGGTCTCGTCTCGCGCTGGGGCCGCATGTCGCTCGAGGCGCGCCCGCCGCTGCCGGTCGACAAGGGCTCGGCGATCGAGGAGCTCCTGCTCACCCGACCAGGCGTGCACCGCTCGCTCTACGCTGGCGACGACCGCACCGACCTTGACGGTTTCGCCGTGGTGGATGTGAAGGTCGCCGTGCGCTCCGACGAGACGCCGGAGGAGCTACTCGAGGCGGCCGACGTCGTCGTCGACGGCACCGACGGCCTCGTCGCCCTGCTGGCGAGCCTGCTCGACTGACGCCTGGACATTTTGGGGCCGGCCCCAGAATGTCCGTTTTGCGGTCAATTTGGGGCCGGTCCCATTCTGTCCTCTGCTGGCGAGCCTGCTCGACTGAGGCCGACTCTCAGGAGTTCTTCAGAGTGCGAGCAGGCACCCAGCCAAACCGAACAGGTGTCAAGGATTGCCTACACTGGTCGTATGGACGAGACCGACGACCTCCCCGCTCGCCGAGGCGAGCTGCGCCCCGTGGTGCAGGGCGAGCAGGGAGTGTCGGCCAATCCGCTGCCGCGCGAACTTGAGATTCCGCGTCCAGGCACCAACCGACTGCAGACGATCTGCCTCGCGCTCGCCGTCGCACTGGTGCTGAGCGACTCGTCGATCGTTGTCCTCGCACTGCCGGATATCCTCGCGCGGTTCAGCCTCACCATCGGCGAGGTCGCGTGGGTGCTGACGGGCTTCAACATCGTGCTCGCGCTCGTCGCCGTGCCGGTCGCGTATGTCGTGCGTCGCCGCGCCCCCGGCGTCTTGCTGCTGCTCGGCCTGGCGGTGTTCGCCGCTGCGTCGTTGTCGTGCGCACTTGCACCGTCATTCGAAGTGCTGCTCTTCGCCCGCGCCGTGCAGGCGATCGGTGGCGCGATGGCCGTCACCGCCGCGCTCGAGATCCTGCCCGTTACGACAGGCTCAGAGCGCCGCGCCGCGGTGATCTGGGCAACCGCCGGCGCGCTCGGCGCTGCGTTCGGCCCCGCACTCGGTGGCCTGCTGACGCAGCTGATCTCCTGGGAGGCGATCTTCTTCATCCAGGTCCCGGCGATCCTGCTGGCGCTGCCGACGCTGCGTGTCCGCACCCACCCCACGTACGAGCCGGCTGGGCGCCCGCACTTCGCAGCGAATATCGCCTTGATGCTCCTCAGCGCCGGGCTCACCGCCGCGCTCTTCCTGATCGTGCTCTTGCTGATCCAGGGCTGGCAGATGACGCCGATCGCGACGGCCCTTGTCGTGACGGTGATGCCGATCTCGGCGATCGTCGCCGCCCGGTTGTTCAACGACGTCGGCTCGGTGCCCGCCCGCGCTGCCTCCGGCACGATCCTGCTCGCTGCCGGCCTCACTTCACTCGCGCTCCTACCCGCGCCGGAGTGGTGGTGGACCGTGCCGGGCCAGATCGCGATCGGCGCCGGTATCGGCCTGACGATCGAGGCGCTCACCGACGCCGCGCTGCGCGGCCGCTCGTCCCAGGCCATCCACGGTGGCTGGACGCTCGGCTTCCGCCACCTCGGCCTCGTGCTCGGCATCGTCGCGCTGACGCCGCTCTTCACCCACCAGCTCGGCGTCCAGCAGGAGAAGGTGCAGCAGCAGGGCATGCAGCTGCTGCTCGACTCGCCGCTGCCGATCACGACGCGTCTCGGGCTCGGCGGCGAGCTGCGGAGTCTCGTACAGGGTGCCAACGGCCGAATTCCCAACATCAGCGAGGTCTTCGCCAACGCGCCGTCCGACCCGCAGCAGCTCGCCGCCTGGAACGCGCTTCAGACGAGCCTCGAGCAGGCCATCCGCAACGCGGGCACCGCTGCCGCCGCCTGGCCGTTCCTCGCCGCCGCGGGCCTCGTGCTGCTGGCCCTCGTGCCGATTGCGATCGGCCGCCGGCATCTTGATCTGTAGTGCCGAAGCTTCTCGTGCCGGATCAACGGCAGCCGTAATCGTCCGGTATCTTGCGTCACATGTGCATCACGCAAATCAGCAAGGATTTCAGCATTGAGATCTGCGACGACGTCATGGATCAGTCGGGTCTCCGCGCAGGCGATGTTGTCGCGATTGAGGTGACCGGACCGGGGCGCATCGAGCTTTTGGGGATGCGAGCCGTGCTTGACGCGCCGGGTGGTTCCTCACCCGATGTGCGCGATGAGCGAGTCTGACCGATTCGGCCCGAGAATCTCTCTCCCGCTTCCCTGCGGATTACGCAGCGCGAAATCCCGCTTCCTACAGCATGTGCAGGTACCTAGACACGTGCGCGGTGGTTGTGTTCTGACGGGTTTTTCGCAGATAATGCGGGGATGAACACTCGTATCGCCCCGCACTTTGTTGGCCGTTTTCGGTGTGTGGGCGTTGTTCTCGTCGTGTTGGCTGCGGTGTTGTGTGTGTGCAGCTCTGCGCTCGCTGACTCCACGGATGCTGCGGCGCGGGCGCGTACGCCGAAGAACCTCGCGGTGCAGGCGTTTACCGGCCCGTTCCGGTACGTGGTGGGTGGCACGGTGACGGTGACGGACCCGGTGTCGGGCGAGACGATGGGTACGGGGCGGACGTCGCGTCATGGTCAGACGCTGTTGCGTGTGGCGGGTGAGCCGTCGAAGACGGCGCCGTTTGTCGTGACCGTGACGGGTGGTCGTGTGCAGGGTCGCGCGTTTACCGGGACGTTGAGGACGATCGTGCCCGAGCTGTCGCTGTCGTTGCAGCGTGTTGATCCGTCGACGACGGCGGCGTCGAAGATGCCGCTGGCGCGCACGGGTGGGTTTGGCAAGAACCTGGCGTCGGTGCGTCGCGCGCTTGGGTTCACCGGGGCGAATAGCAATCAGGGCCTGTGGCTCTACTCGTACGTGGTGGGCGATCAGCAGCTGCTGCGTGCAGTGAAGAACGCCGGCGGGTATGACGCGTTCTCCTCGATGCTGGCGCGTACTGCGCGGCGGGGTGAGCGGGTGAAGGGCCTACGGACGCGCGTGTTGCAGATGCCGCATCGCCAGTACTACCGCGCGTACAAGCAGCGGATGAAGCCGAAGAAGAAGTCGGCCACGCCGGCGAAGGGCACGTTGGCGCGGAGCACTGCGCCGTCGACGCGCCAGTCGTCGAGCACCACGCTGGCGGCCGCTGCGGGCGCGCCGTGCACGTCGACGTTCGCTCCGCCGGCGACTCCTGGCTCGTCGCAGAGCGATCTGACGGCGGTTGCGGACTTCAGTGTTGAGACGACGGCGGCAATGATCTCGCTCTACGCCACAGGGGAGGGGCTTGGCGGGGAAATGCCGGCGATGGCCGAGGGCGTGACGGGCTTCGCGCTTGATGAGGTCAATAGCGCGATCGATCCGACGACGGGTGAGACGGAGACGACCGAGGGGTTGAGCGCGATTTCCGACCAGCTCGATTGCATTTCGAACCAGGTTCACGCGCTGCAGACGAGCGTGGACATGCTCTCGCTGCAGGTCTCAACGTCGTCGGTGTCGACGTGTGAGGGTGCCATCACCACGGCGTGGAACAACTACTACCTGCCGACGATCTACGGCTTGGCGGACGGCAGCGTCACTGCGACGTCGACGAACTCGCAGTTGTCGCTGACGATGAATACGATCTCGCAGTTGGAAACCACGTGTTCGAACGCGATCAACGAGATGCTGTTCAACACGGGTGGCGGCTCGACGTCTGCGTGGCAGTCACTCGTCGCGGACTATGAGGCGGGTGACTACGTCTCGACCGACACGGTGGCGCTTGCGCCGTCGTCGGTGCAGGCCATGCAGTTGTTCCTGAGTTACTGGGGCACGCTCGAGTATCAGCAGGCCGTGATGACGAACGACTACTTCAACTACATGGCGAGCGTGCTCAACACGCCTGCCGCGGCCACGCAGAGCGCGTACATGGCGCAGTGCGCGTCGACGCCGTCGGTGTCGTCGATCAATGGGACGGCGACGAACTGGTGTCAGTGGCAGCAGAACATCGCTGATGTCTGGCCTTCCACGACGTACAGCGACGAGGTTGCGCTGTGGACGCCGTCGGTGACGGCGGCGAGCAAGTATGCGATCAGCGGCTCGGCCGTGAGCGCCGTGCCGGCCGGGATGGGCGCTACGGCGTCGTCGCCGGCAACGGCTGCGAATGTGACGCCACAGACGGTCGCGAGTCTCTGCTCTGGGGTCACTGGCTCCGGCGGCTCGACCAAGGGAACGCCGATGTGCACGACGGCACTGTCGAGCAGCTATCCGACCAACACGCTGTCGAGCTACAACGCTTTGAAGAAGGGCACGATGGCGACGCCGTACCAGCTGTGGAGCGCGCCTCAGGTCGCCAAGACGGCTGTCCTTGCCGCGGGCTCCGCGAACATGGCGGCGCTCAGCGGCTTCTTCAACAGCCAGCTCAACGGGTCGGCAGGCCAGGTCACGCAATCCAGTGCCACGTCAACGACGACGGCATCGAACGGTGGCGTCTCGAACTCGACGACCTCAACGACGGTCAACGGGGCGATCCTCGGCTCGACCAGCTCGCCGTCGTGGCAGCTGCTCGGATCGGGCAGTACGCTGTCGAACTACAACACGGGTGCGTCAAGCTGTGGCGCTGGTTGTACGAACATCGCCTTCGGCTGTCAGGTACTCGCCAACGGCACGTTCTACTCCCCGTCGCCGTGGAACGGCTCGGGCACGTACACGATCACCGAGCAGACCATTTCCACGTATGGCGGGGGCTACCTCAACCAGAACAGTGTGTGCAGCACCGGCATGTTCCCGTCGAGCCCGCCTGCGGCGTACCTGCTGTCACGGCCGTGGACCCAGGGCTCGGCATGGCCCGGGACGCCCGTGATCACCTCGACCACGATCAACAACCCGAATGCGGCGGCGTATAACCTGGCCGCCAGCAACTGCCCGGCGGGGGGCTGCTCGTGGGGCTTGGGCAGCACGCTGCCGACCGGGTGGAGCCTGACCACGGCGGGATACCTCACCGTGGTCTGTGGATCGCCGACCGCGACGATCACCCTGACTGTCAGCAATAACTACGCGTTCGGGTACGGGACGGTGACGGTGACACCGCCCCCGGCGTGCTCGCCGCCGGTGGTCACGTCGACGTCGCTGACCGCGACGTACCCCACCCCCGGCGCCCAGTTGGTGGCCTCGAATTGCGGATCAGGCTGCACCTTCTATTGCGAGAACACCGGGGAGATGGGCTGCATCACCCAGTCCTACCAATGGTGGGAGGATTACGGCACGACCCAGGTAATCACCACGCTCACCAACGGCACGACGTACTGCGGCTGGATTGCCGGAGAACAGCAAACGATCTATGTGACCGCCACCAACTCGTGGGGTCTCAAGTCGGCGTCGACGCCCGTATCAGTCACCTGTAACGGGTCTGTGGGATAACCTCGCACACCGCAATAGCGGTCACGCGCCGATCCGCACGGACAGGCGGCTCGGCAGAGAGCACCAGCCGAAAACGACAACGGCCCCGGACCGGCAAGTGCCAGTCCGGGGCCGTCTTCGTTCGTGACTAGCTGACGCGAACCACCGGGCTCGGGGGCTCCTCGCCGCTCAGGATCGCGACCGTGTTGGCGGCGGCGAGCAGACCCATCTCGGTGCGGGTCTCGATCGTGGCCGAGCCGAGGTGCGGGATCAGCACCGCGTTCTCGAGGTCGAGCAGGCCGGGGTTGATCTTCGGCTCCTCCTCGAACACGTCGAGGCCGGCGCCCTTGATCTCGCCCTTGCGGAGTGCGTCGACGAGCGCCTGCTCGTCGACGACCGGACCGCGCGTGGTGTTCACGAGGTACGCGTCCTCGCGCATCTGCGCCAGGCGGTCGGCGTTGATCAGGTGCTTCGTCTCGTCGTTGAGCGGGCAGTGCAGCGAGACGACATCGGCCGTCTCGAGCAGCTCGTCAAACGACACGTACTTCGCGCCGAGCTCGGCCTCGATCGCGGGATCCGCCTGGCGGCGACCCGAGTAGATGATCTCCATGCCGAACGCCTTGGCGCGACGCGCCGTGGCCTGGCCGATCAGGCCAAGACCGACGATGCCAAGCGTCTTGCCCTGGATGCCCGTGCCGAGCATGTAGAACATGCTCCACACCCACGGGGTCTCCGAGCGGATCACGCGCTCGCCCTCGCCGAGACGACGAGTCGTCATCAGGATTAGCGACATCGCGATATCCGCGGTCGCCTCCGTCAGCACGCCCGGCGTGTTCGTAAACCAGACGGTGCCGCGGCTCTCGATCGCCTTCGTGTCGACGTTGTTGTAGCCCACCGCCACGTTAGCGATGACCTTCAGCTGCGGACCAGCCGCGTCGAGGACGGCGTCGTCGATCGTGTCATGCAGGAGGCAGACGATCGCGTCGGCGCCCTTGACGGCGTCGAACATCTCCTCGCGCGTGAGCGGACGATCGTGCGGCGAGAGCCACACGTCGCCATGCTCGGCGAGCAGATCGAGCGCCGGCTGCGGGATGCGCCGCGTGACGACGATACGGGGCTTGTCGCTCATGCCTGCATCGCCTCCAGCAGACCGCGCATCGCCTCGATCGCCTCCTGGATGTTCTCCATGCTGTTGGCGTAGGAGAGGCGCAGGTAGCCATCGCCGTGCTCACCGAAGGCGGTGCCGCTCAGCACGGCAACGCCGGCCTCCTGCAGCAGACGGTCGGCCACGATCTTGCCGTCCTGGCCCGTGCCCTGGACGTTCGGGAACGCGTAGAACGCGCCCTTCGGGTCGCGGCACGTGACACCCGGCAGCGAGTTGAGGCCCTCGACAACCGCGGCGCGGCGACGATCGAACTCGGCCATCATCGCGTCGATCTCGGTGCGGGGGCCGGTCAGGGCCGCGACGCCGGCGAGCTGCGTGGCGGGAGCGGTGCAGGACACCGAGTTGATGATCAGGCGGGTGATCGGCTCGCGCAGCGGCTCCGGCAGCGACGCGTAGCCCAGGCGCCAGCCCGTCATCGCGAACGTCTTGGAGAAGCCGTCGAGCAGGATCGTGCGATCCTGGAGACCCTGGTGGCCGGCGATCGTGTCGTGCTCGGCGCCGCCCCACAGCATCTCGGAGTAGACCTCGTCCGACAGGATCCAGCAGTCGTGGTCGGCGAGGACGTTGGCGATCTCGGCGTTGAGCTGCTTCGAGATGTAGCCACCCGTCGGGTTGGCCGGCGAGTTGAGGATCACCATCTTCGTCTTCGACGTCATGCGGGACCGGAGGTCGTCGGCCGTGAAGGCGAAGTCGGTCTCCTCGGTGAGCGGCAGCGGCACCGGCGTGGCACCGGCCCAGCGGATCGCCGACTCGTAGATCGGGAAGCCCGGGTTCGGGTAGATGACCTCATCGCCCGGGTTGCACGTGGCGAGGATGCCGTAGAACAGGAACGGCTTGGCGCCCGGCGTGACGACGATCGAGTCGGGGTGCACGTCGATGCCGCGATGCGTGGACAGATGGTTGGCGCACGTCTCGCGCAGGATCGGCAGGCCCGGGGCGGGGCAGTAGTGCGTCTGGCCGTCCTTCAGCGCCTTGGCCGCAGCCTCGACGATGTGGGGCGGGGTGTCGAAGTCGGGCTCGCCGATCTCGAGGTGGATGACGCGCTTGCCGGTGGCCTCGAGGGCCTTGGCGCGGGCGAGGACCTCGAAGGCGGTCTCGGTACCGAGACGCTCAAGGGCGGTTGCGAGCTGGGGCATGGGGGTTCTCCTCCGGAGGGAATCGTTGACGGCTAGGCGCGGATGCGCTCGCCGGCGGGGTCGAAAATGGGTTCGGTTGTCACGGCACCCTCGATCTCGCGATCGAAGATCCGCACGGCGGCCCGCGTCCCCGGGGTTGCCTGCTGCGCAGGAAGATACCCGTACGCGATCGACTTGCCAACCGTGTAGCCGAAGTTGGCGCTGGTCACGTAACCGACCTTCTTGCCGTCGATCAGGATCGGCTCGCCGCCGAGCGGGGCCGCATCGGCATCGTCGAGCAGGATCGGCACGAGGCGCTTGGCGAGACCCGCCTTGCGCTCCTCGATGACGGCCTGCTTGCCGATGAAGGCCGACTTGCCGAGGTTAACGGCGAAGCCGAGGCCGGACTGGTCGGCCGTGTAATCGGTGTGCATGTCGACGCCCGCGAAGCGGTAGCCCTTCTCGATGCGCAGCGACTCGAAAGCGCCACCACCGGCGGCGATGATGCCGTGCTCCTGGCCGGCCTCGAGCAGACGCTCCCACACCCAGCTGCCGTACTCGCTGGGCACGTAGAGCTCCCAGCCGAGCTCGCCGGCGTAGGAGATGCGCAGCGCGAGCGCGGGCACGTGCTCGATCCAGATGCGCTGCGCGCGCATGTACGGGAAGGCCTCGTTCGAGAGGTCTTCGGGCACGAGCGGCTGCAGCACCTTGCGGGCGTTCGGGCCCCACAGGCCGGAGACGGCGTACGAGCTGGTGACGTCGCGCAGGCGCACGGCGTCTCCCTCGGGTAGGTGGCTGCGCAGCCACGCCACGTCGCGCGGGCCGGAGCCGCCGCCGGTCACGATCAGATAGCTCGTGTCGCTCAGGCGGGTGACCGTGATGTCGAACACCACGCCGCCGTGCGGGGTGAGGCACGTCGTGTAGACGATGCGGCCGACCGGGACGTCCAGCTCGGACGTGCACATGCGGTTGAGCCAATCGCACGCGCCGGAGCCCTCGACCTCGAGCTTGGTGAACGGCGTGAGGTCGAACAGGCCGACGTGCGAGCGCACGCGCGCGTGCTCCTTGCCGATCGTCGGCGACCAGTGCCGCGACTCCCACTCGCCACGCGCCTGCGTGTGCTCGGGGGCGGGCAGGCTCGCATTCGCGTCGAGCCACTGCGCGCGCTCCCAACCGGCGCTCTCGAGCATGTAGCCGCCGCGCTCCGACACCCACTCGTGCGAGGGGAGGCGGCGCAGGCCACGCGCGTTGAGCGCGGGCTCGAGCGGATGCAGGATGTCGTAGACCTCGGCGTACTGCTGGCTGCCGCGGGCGAGCACGAAGGCGGGGGCGCCGTGGTGCGGCTGGAAGCGGTCGGGGTGCGCGCCGCCGAGATCGAGGCCGACGGGCTGGCCGGTCATCTGGCGCACGACGGCCTGGGCGGAACCGGCCGCCTGCGTCACCCAGATCGCCTCGGCCAGGAACAAGCCCTTGGTGTACGACGACTCGCCGAGCAGCGGGTTGCCGTCGATGGTGAACGAGAAGTGGCCGTTGAAGGTCTCCTCGAGGCCGGCGTCGTAGACGCGCGGCATCAGGGTGCGCGTGGCGTCCCAGGCGTCGGCGAAGTGCTCCTCGCTAAACGGCCCCTGCGCGTTCTGATGGCCGTCCTCGGCGCGCTCGAGATCGTCGATCGCGATCGGCAGCGGGGCGTGGGCGTACGAGCCGATGCCCATGCCCTGCCAGCGCTGGCGGTAGTAGACGTCGCGATCCTGGTGGCGGATCATCGGCAGCACCGACTCGACGGGCCCGCGCTCGAGGCCCTCGATCGGGGCACCCCACGCGAACACGTGCTCGACGGGCTGCAGCGGAATCGGGCGGCCGATCATGGTCTGCAGCTCGGGGCCCCAGAGGCCGCCGGCTACGAGCACCTGGCCGCACTTGACCGTGCCGCTCACCGTCTCGACGCCGCGCACGCGACCGCCCTCGATCTGGACGTTCGTCACGCGCGTGCACTCGAAGAAGCGCACACCAGCCTGGCGGCACCACTCCTGCAGCGTGTGGCACACGGTGACCGCGCGGCAGAGGCCATCGGTCGGCACGTGGTAGCCGGCGAGAATCGTGTTCTCATCGACCAGCGGGCACAGCTCGACAACCTGCTTGGGCGTGATGATGCTGCCCTCGAGGCCGTAGGCCATCGCGGCGTTGCGGCGGCGCTCCAGCTCGCGGGCGCGCGCCGGCGTGGTGGCGACCTCGATGCTGCCGACCTCGGCCCAGGCATCGCGCTCGGGCGTGTTGTAGGTCCGGTACGTCTCGGCAGACCACTGGGCGAGGGTGCAGAGCAGACGGCTGGTGCCGGTCTGGAAGCAGAGGCCCGGAGCGTGGTACGACGAACCGCCCGTGTGGCTGAGCGGGCCCTGATCGATCACGATCACGTTGGTCACGCCGGCCTGGACGAGCTCCCAGGCGGCAGACGTGCCGACGATGCCCGCGCCGATGATGACGACGTCAGCCTTGGCGTCCATTGCTCACGCTCCTTGGGTGGCGCTGCCGGCGCCGGTGGGGGTTCGGTCGATCATCCGCTCCAGCTCTGCCTCGAGCCCGCGGTCGCCGGTCTCGATGATCTCGAGCGGCAGACGCAGGGTCTGGGCAGCACGGGCGGCACCCTCGCGCAGGGCGGGGGTGGGGTCCTGGGCGAGCCAGACGACCCGGGTGTACTCGCGGAAGTAGTCGTCGCGCAATTCGGGATGCCGGTCGAGGCCAAGCTCTTGCACGACGAGCCGATCGAAGCCCTTGATCAGCGCGTCGGTGAGTAGGAAGCTGCCGGGCTGGCTGCCGTGGAGCTCCGCGATGCGGTCGGGACCGGCGAAGACGTCGTAGCAGTGGCTGCCGCGCAGGCGCTCGAGGCCGAGCTCTTCGCAGACGCTGTCGAGCGCACCGTACGTGCCGCAGTCGGCGTAGGCCACGACAACACGGTCGTGGTCCTCGGCCAGCTGCTCGGCCAGCTCCTGCACGGCGGGGGCAATGCGGTCGGGGCGCTGGTGCAGGAGCGGCGGCAGCGGATGCACCGAGACATCCCAGCCGCGACGCGTACGGATCGCATCGACGTGCTGCGTGAGCACACCACAGGTGATGACGGCAACGTCGCTCACGTGCCTACCGGGAAGGCGAGCTGCTCGATGAAGCGGTCGTTGAAGTCGGTGCGCTCGGACAGCTCGACGTATTCGATCTCGTCGATCAGGGCCGCGCCGGCGTGGCGCTCCTGGATCGAGAGGATCGCCATCTTCGCGCCCTCGCCGGCGACGTTGCCGGCGCTGATGATGCGCGGGATCGGCAGCTTCGGCACGAGGCCGATGCGGATCGCGCTGGCGGCCGACAGGTACGAGCCGAACGAGCCGGCCAGCAGCACCTGAGCGATGTCGGCCTCGTCGATGCCGAGCTCCTCGATCATCAGCTTCCAGCCGGTCGCGATCGCGGCCTTGGCGAACTGCAGCTCGCGCACGTCGCGCTGCGACAGGTAGACGGCGTTCTCGCCGTCGCCGACCTCGCCCTTCCAGTGCAGGACGAAGACGCGCTCGCCGTTGAGGGTGATCAGGTTGGGGGCCAGGTTGGGCAGGCGCTCGGCGGCATCCTCGTCGGTGAGGTACTTGCCGGAGGAGTCGAGCATGCCGACACGCACCAGCTCGGCGACCGCGTCGACGAGGCCCGAGCCACACATGCCGACGGGCTCGGCGTCGCCAATGACGCCCAGCTCGATCGCGTCCTCGGTCAGCTTGACGACCTCGATCGCGCCGTCATCGGCACGCATGCCGTGGCGGATCGACGCGGCCTCGAAGGCGGGGCCAGCGGGCGCGGCGGTCGAGACGATGCGGTCCTGGTTGCCGATCGCGATCTCGCAGTTGGTGCCGACGTCGATGAACAGGCGCAGGCGGCGATCGCGGTCGAGGCCCGTCGCGAGGATGCCAGCGGTGATGTCGCCACCGACGTACGCGCCGAGCGAGGGGAAGACGGTGGCGGGCGCGTTCGGGTGGATCGAGATGCCGAGGTCGCTGGCGCGCAGGCCGTCGTAGCCCTCGCTGGTCATCACGAACGGCGCGACGCCGAGCGGCTCGGGATCGATACCGAGCGCGATCTGCGTCATCGTCGCGTTGCCCGCGAGCACGATCTCGTAGACCTCGTTGCGGTCGATCTCGCCGGCGGCGAGGACCTCGTCGGTGAGCTCCGCAAGCGTCTCGTGGGCGAGGTCGCGCAGCTTGGCGAGTGCGTCGGGATCCATCATCGTGGCGCTGATGCGGCTGATGACGTCGGCGCCGAACGGCTGCTGCTTGTTGAGCATGCTCTTGACCGCAACCGGCGTGCCGGTCTCGATGTCGAGCAGGTTCGCGACAACGGTGGTGGTACCGAGGTCGTACGCGATCGCGAAGCGGCGGCCGGTCGTGTCGCCGGGCTCGACGGCGATGAGCTCGCTGTCGGCGATCACGGCAGTGACCTCCCAGTTCGACGAGCGGAGCACCTTGCCGAGCGTGCGCAGCACGGAGATCGACGTCGTCAGCTCGAGGTCGTCCATGGCGTCGAGGACGCGCTGGATGTCGGTGCGCTGATCGGACAGGGTGGCCTCCTCGAGCTGGAGGAAGCGCTTGACGATCGACGGACGCAGGATCACCTGGCGCCCGACGCCGACGGTCGCGGCCTTCGGCCGAGTCTGCAGCGGCGGCACCTCGATCGACAGATCGCCGGCCGTCTGGATGCGGCAGGCGAGACGCCAGCCGTCACGCAGCTCGTCGGGGGAGAAGGCGCGGCTGTCGAGCTTCGACAGGGGCGCCTCGCCCTCGGTGATCTGCACCTTGCACTTGCGGCACGTGCCGTGGCCGCCGCAGGTCGAGTCGATCGCGATGCCGTTCCACGACGCCGCGTCGAAGACCGTGACGCCGCCGGGCACCTTCACGTCGATGCCGCTGGGGGAGAACTGCAGGCGAACGCGCGCAGGGGCTCCCGTGCCCGCGCCCTCCTCTGTCTCCTCCGCGGCGCTCAACGCCCTAGACCTTTGCCGGCGGGCGGTAGTTGCCGATCCAGGTGATGCCGTACTCGTCCTTGCCGAGCATCACGTCGGAGCCGCGGACGGCCTTGACGCACTCCTCGGAGCGGGCATCCATGATCGCGCTCGTCATGCCGGCGCCTGCCGCCATGGCGAGGAACGTGCCGTTGAGCGTGTGGCGGCTCGGCATGCCGAACGACGTGTTCGAGGCACCACAGGTGGTGTTCAGATCGAACTCGCTCTTGATGGCCTCGATCGTCTTGAAGAAGTGGTACGCCGACTGCGGCTCGGCACCGATCGGCATGGCGAGCGCGTCGATCACGATGTCCTCCATCGGGATCTCGTACTTGCCGTGCACGATGTCGACGAGGCGCTTGCAGAACTCGAAGCGCTCCTCCCACAGAACCGGGATGCCCTCCTCGCCGTTCGTCAGGCAGATGACCGCCGCGCCGTGCTCCTTGATCAGGGGGAGGACGGCCTCGTAGCGGTCGGCCTCACACGTGATCGAGTTGACGAGGGCCTTGCCCTTGTAGGCGCCCAGACCGGCCTCGAGGGCCTCGATCACCGAGGAGTCGATGCAGATCGGCAGATCCGTCTTCTCCTGGATCATCGTGATCGCCTGCGCCATCAGCGCGGGCTCGTCGGCCAGCGGCACACCCATGTTGACGTCGAGGATGTGGGCGCCGCCTGCGATCTGCTCGTCGACGTCGATCAGGACCTGCGACAGATCGCCGGCGCGCAGCTGCTCCTGGAAGGCCTTGCGGCCGGTCGGGTTGATGCGCTCGCCAATGATGCAGAACGGCTGATCATCACCGATGGTGACGGTCTTAGACGGCGACGATACGGTCGTGAGCATGCTGCTCCCTCTCGGTTCGGGGCTTGATGCCCAGGTCGTTGCAGAGACGGGCCATGGAGCCGTCCTTGCGAAAGTCGGTCAGGTGGAGGCCACGCACGCCCGGCAGGCTCAGCGCGTGCTGGCACTGCTCGAGGACCAGCTGGTAGGCCTCCTCAGCGGGCGTCTCGGCGTCGGCGACGCGGCTGATGACGTCGGCCGGCACGTCGATGCCAGGCACCGAGCTGTGCATGAACTTGAGCGGGCCGGCGCCCTTGACGGCGACGACGCTCGGCAGGATCGCGCACTTCTCGGCAAAGCCGTTCTCGTGCAGCGCCTTGACGAAGCCTTCGAGACGATCGGGGTGGTAACAGATCTGCAGCTGCAGGAACCGGGCGCCCGCGAGGATCTTCTTGGCCGCGCGCTGGGCGCGGTAGTCGAGCGGGTGCGTGCCGGCGTTCTCGACCGCGCCGATCACGAGCGGCGGCGGTGTGCCGACGGAGCGGCCCGACAGATAGCGGCCTTCCTTGAGCGAGTTGGCCAGGCGGATCAGCTGCGGCCCGTCGAGGTCGAAGACGCGGCGCGCCTCGGACTCGTCGCCGGCCGTCACGTCATCGCCGGTCAGGCAGCAGATGTTCTCCACGCCGTGCAGGGCCGCGCCCATGATGTCGGCCTGCTGCGCGATGCGGTTCTTGTCGCGGCAGACGACCTGCAGGATCGGCTCGACACCAACGCGCTGCATGGCGATCGCCATGGCGACGTTGCTGGCGTGCGCGTGCGCTGCCGTGTTGTCGGTCGCGTTCATGGCGTCGCACCACGGCGCCAGCTCCTGGAGCTTGGCCTCGTAGTCGGCGAGGGTGCCGCCGTCGATCACGGGCGCCTCGCCCGTGATGATTAGCTGGTCGCCCGCGTCGAGCAGTTCGCCGAGCCGCGACACGCTACGCCTCGACCTCGGCCGGGGCCTCGTCGGCCTCGGGCGTCCAGCCGGGCGGGGTCTCCTTGTCGCGGCCGCTCAGCGCGTTCTTCCACGACGAGTCGCCCTTGAGACGATTGTCGACCGGCGGGCGCAGGTTGTTGAAGTGCTCGCGCCAGGCTTCGGGCATGAGGGGGAGGGTGCGCGAACGCTCCTCTGCCTTCACCCAGACGCAACGCATCTCGGGCTTGACCTCGCAGTGTCCGTCTTCCCGCACGCCGCCGCAGGGGCCGTTGCGCAGGGTCTTCGGACACGTCATGGGGCACGTCATGCCGGTGTCGTGCAGCACGCATTGGCCGCACATCTTGCAATCCCAGATCGGCTTCTTGATGACGTGCTCGATGGCGGAGATCAGGCCCATAGGTCTGCCCTACGCCTTGGCGGCTGCGCGCTGCTTGGCGATCAGCTCCTTCGAGAGCTTCACGGCAGCGGAGGCGTCGGCGGCATAGCCATCGGCGACAACGGCGTCGGCGTACTCCTGCGTAACCGGGGCACCACCGACGAGGATGATCACCTTGTCGCGCAGGCCGGCCTTCTCGAGCGCGTTGATGTTCGCCTTGAACATCGGCATCGTGGTCGTCAGGAAGGCGCTCATGCCGAGGATGTCGGGCTGATGCTCCTCGACGGCCTCGACGAACTTCTCGGGAGCAACCTGCACGCCGAGGTCGATGACCTCGAAGCCAGCGCCCTCGAGCATGATGTTGACGAGGTTCTTGCCGATGTCATGGACGTCGCCCTTGACGGTGCCCATCACGAACTTGCCGACCGTCTCGGTGCCCTTGGCGGCGAGCAGCGGGCGCAGCACCTCGAGAGCACCGGCCATCGCCTTGCCGGCAATCAGCATCTCGGGGACGAACCAGTCGCCGCGCTCGAAGCGCGCGCCGACCTCTTCGAGGCTCGGGATCAGGGCATCGAAGAGCAGCGTCTCCGGGTCCATGCCCATCTCAAGGCCTTCGTTGGTCAGCTCGATGACGGCGGGGCCGTTACCGACCATCGTCTCGTCATAGAGCTTCTGGAGTAGTTCTTCGCTGGTCATGCCGCACCCTCCTCAAGGTGTTGGTGGCTGATTCGTGCTTCGAGCTCGGCCGCACTGCGGACGAGCAATTCGCCGATCTGGGAGTATCGGTCGGGTGTGATCCGCATGCTGGGGCCGGCGATCGCGATGCCGGCAACGACCCGGCGGTCGGCGCCGCGGATGGGCGCGCCGATGGCGATCAGCCCGGGCTCGATCTCCTCGACGGAGATGCCGTAGCCGCGCTGGCGCGTGGCCTCCAGGTCGCGGACGAGGTCCGCGCGGATGGTCAGGGTCTTGGGGGTCAGCTGCTCGAGTGCGCCGCTGGGCAGTGCGATCGCGCCGAACGCGAGCATCGCCTTGCCGACGGCCGAGGCGTGGAAGGGGACGGTGCGTCCCATCCAGTTCGTCGAGCCGAGGATGTACGCACCCTCGGCCTGGCCGATCTGGTCGACGCCGCGCGAGGTGGGGACGGACAGCGTGGTGGTCTCGCCGGTAACCGACGCGACGCTCTCGAGCACGTCCTGCGCGATTTCGGACAGCTGCGGGTCGATGCGGGCGCGACGCACGTAGGCGTCGATCGCGGGGCCAGCCTGGAGGCTGCCGTCATCGGCGTCGCGCTGCAGGAGACCGTGGCGCTCGAGCGCGCCGACGAGGCGCGACGTCGTGCTCTTCGGAAGGTTCACGGCCTCGCTCAACGCGCCCACGGTCATCTTGCCTTCGCCCTCGAGGACGTAGGTCAGGATCGAGGCAGCGCGATCGATCGCTTGGGTGCCAGTGGGTGCGGTGAGTGCTTCCATGATGTGGAACTTGCGTTTCGGATGGTGAGTGTACGAGAATGTCCCTACGCGCGTCAAGCAGATCGCGCCACCGCCTGGAGGACCCCCTGATGTTCGTCAACAAGCAGCCCCGATACGAAATCCTCTCCGAGGACGCGATGGCCACGCTCGACAAGGGCTGGAAGCGCCTCGTCTCCGAGATCGGCATCGAGTTCGCAAGCCCCTGGGCGACCGAGCTGCTCGCCGCCGCCGGCCAGAAGGTCGACGGGATCAACGTCAAGTTCGACCCCGAGTGGGTCCTCGAGCAGGTCGCCAAGGCGCCCGCTCAGTTCGACGTCCACGCCCGCAATCCGGATAACAACGTCGTCATCGGTGGCGACAACATGGTCTTCGCGAGCGTCTACGGCCCGCCGTTCGCCCGCCGCGGCGACGTCCGCAAGGAAGGCACGCTCGAGGACTACCGCAACTTCCTCAAGTTGTCGCAGTCGTTCTCGCTGCTCGACTCCGCCGGCAGCACCATCGTCGAGCCGAACGACGCGCCGCTCGACTCGCGTCACCTCGACATGCAGTTCGCCCTCGAGACGCTGACCGACAAGATCCACATGGGCAACGTCGTCCGTCCCTCCAACGCGGAGGACAGCCTCAACATGGCGGGCATCGTCTTCGGCGGTCGCGAGAAGCTCGAAGAGATGCCGGTGATGATCTCGCTGCTCAACTGCAACTCGCCGATGCACTGGGACTCGGGCATGCTCGACTCGATGCAGGTGTACGTGAAGGCGAACCAGCCGGTGTTGCTGACGCCGTTCCTGATCATGGGCGCGATGTCGCCGGTCGCGATCCCGGCCGCGCTGGCGCAGCTGATGGCGGAGGCCTTCACCGGTATCGCCCTCGCGCAGCTCGTGCGCCCCGGCTGCCCGGTGATCCTCGGCTCGTTCCTGACGAACGCCAACATGCAGTCGGGCTCGACGTGCATGGGCACGCCCGAGTCGGCAATCGGTCTGTTTGCGATCGGCCAGATCGCGCGCAAGTACAACCTGCCGTTCCGCTCGGGTGGCGGCTTCACCTCGAGCCAGTCCGTTGACGCGCAGGCCGGCTACGAGTCGCTGATGACGATGATGCCGACCTTCCTGGCCGGCACGAACTACGTCCTCCACTCGGGCGGTTGGCTCGAGAGTGGCCTCGTCTCGTCGTACGAGAAGTTCATCGTCGACATGGAGATCCTGGGCATGCTCCAGGCCACCTTCAAGCCGCTCGAGTTCACCGAGGAGTCGCTGGCCTTCGGTGCGCATGAGGAGGTGATGTCCTCCACGGACAGCCGCCACTTCCTCGGCACGGCACACACGATGGAGAACTTCCGCACGTGCTTCTACCGTCCGCTCCTGTCTTCCTCCGACGCCTTTGAGCGCTGGGAGAAGAACGGCTGCAAGGACGCCGCCGAGCGCGCGGGCGAGATCGCCACGCAGAAGCTCGAGGAGTACGAAGAGCCCACGCTGGATCCCGCGATCCGCGAGGAGCTCGAGGAGTACGTCGTTCGCCGTCGCGCCGAGCTCGGCGACTAGCGCTTCCCTCTCCACCCGCGCGGGGCGACGGTACCGCGCGGTTTCTCTCCCCTCTCCTCGGAAGGCGGGTGTCTCGGCCAGATGGCTGCGGCACCCGCCTTCTGCGTTGCGTCGCCGTGGTGGCACGAGGCGATGGCTCTGCCACGAGCAGAAGACATTTCACCGATACTGCGCAGGTGACGCAGTCTCCACACGTGGCCACTTCGATGCTCGCCGCCAGCGCGCGCCGCTCGGTAGATGCCGACTCGAAGTCGGCCGAGGCGTACCGCGCGATCAAGGACATGATCGTCTCGCTCGAGCTGCCACCCGCGGCCCTGTTGGATGAGCGCGGTCTGGCGGAGCGCCTCGGCGTCGGTCTCACGCCGGTGCGCCAGGCGCTGCGGCGGCTGGAGTGGGAGAGCCTCGTGGTGATCCTGCCGCGTCGTGGCACGCTCGTCGCCGACCTCAACGACAGCGACCTCGGCCGCATCTACGAGTTGCGCTCCGTGCTCGAGCCGCAGGCGGCCGAGCTCGCCGCCGAGCGCGGGTCGGAGGAGCAGCGCGCCGCACTCGCCGCCGTGATCGCCGCGATGCATGCCGAACTGGCGCGGAAGACGCCGGACCGCCGGGCGCTGATCGCCCTCGACCGCGACCTGCACCGCCAGATCTGGGCGATGGCCGGCAACGAGATGCTGGAGCAGACGCTCGAGTGGCTCTTCTCGCACGTGCTGCGCCGCTGGAACGTCTCGATCGATCGCAACGAGTCGCTCGGCTCCGTCATGCAGATGCACGACGAACTCGCCGACGCGATCATCGCCGGCAACGCCAAGCAGGCGCGCGCCGTGATGACCCGGCACGTCGCCGGCTTCCAGGCCTCGCTGACGACCTAACTCGGCACGTCGTAGTCCACGCGCCCGGACACGATGGGCCCGGGCCCACCTTGTCATCGATTTCGACGGTCTCGTTCACAGAGCGGCGAAGGCTCCGGCGCAATGCGCGCGGCTTCCGTAACGCTTCGACGCCAGTGTTGACGGGAGTCTGGGTGCGGGACGCACGCGCGACACACGCAAACGCGCAGGCGTTGCGCGATCTGGCCTGACACCAGGGGCCCGGGCCCACCGTGTCAGGCGGGGGAGAGGCGCGCGGCGGCCGGGATCGTCCGCGGCTCGTCGTGCAGAAGCCAGTCGCGCACGAGCGCGCCGGCGGCCGGGCCGGATTGGATGCCACCGCCACCGAAGCCGACCGCGTCGATCACACCCTCTGTCTCGCGGCGCCAGCCGATCGACGGCTCGAGCGAGGGGCGGCACGGATAGAGGCCCGACCAGCCCTCGCCAAACGACATCCCTTCAGCCAGGCCCGGGAAGCGCAGGGTCAGCTGCTCGGCGAGCTCCTCCTGCCAGTCCTGGGTGACGCCGCGCGGGTAGTCGTCGGGATCGCTGTCGGGATCGAGCAGCTCCTCGGAGTGCAGGCCGCAGATCAGTCGATCGCTGGCCTCGTAGCGGACGTACGCGCCGAGGCGATTGACGCCCGGGATGTAGTTCATCGTGAACGGGTGCACGTAGTCGAGCGGGGTGGCGAGGTGCACCTGGGTGGCGCTGCGTCGCTGCGGCGAGACGTCGCACGAGAGGCCGAGCAGCGCGGCGACCTGCGGTGCCCAAGGCCCTGCGGCATTGACGACCACGTCGGCGGTGCGCGGGCCGTCGCTGGTCGTGAGGTGCCAGAGCCCATCGCGTCGCTCGGCCGCGGACACGGCAGAGCGCGTCGTGATGCGCGCGCCGGCGGCGATCGCGCGCTCGCCGAACGCCAGCGTGGCTTGGTGCGGATCGACGTAGCCATCGCTCGGGCACCAGAGCGCACCGCGAACGTCGTCGACGCGTAGGGCGGGGGCGAGGGTGGCGAGCTCCTCGACCGCGAGCACGCGGGCGTCTTCGACGCCGAGCGAGCGCTGGTGTTGCACGCTCGCGGTGAAGAGCGCGATGTCGTCGTCGGAGTAGCCGAGCCGCGCGTAGCCCGAGCGCACGAAGCCGAACTCGGCCTCGGTCGCGAGCTGATCGAAGGCGCGGCGCGCGAAGACGCGCAGGTCGATCCACAGTGGGTCGGTGTACTGCGATTCGACGATGCCGACCGCAAGCCCCGACGATCCGCCCGCCACCTGGTCGCGTTCGAGGACCTCGACGTCCACGCCAGCCGGGGCGAGCGCATCGGCGATGCAGCAGCCGATGATGCCCCCGCCGATGACGATCACCCGAGTCATGGCCACAGCGTAGGAGGTCGCACGCCGCTCGCGGGTAAACCACAGCGTCACCATTTCCACGCCGAATGACCACTAGGTGTCGCATAAACTTGTTGTCAGACCGTTCCCCGCCGCTCCCCCAGAGGCCCAATTGCGCGACGCAGTGCTCTTCGATATCCATGGCAACATCGACGCGCTGGCGGCGGTGCTCAGCGACGCGGCCGACGCCGGCTGTGACGGCCTGCTCCTTGGCGGCGACTACGCATACATGGGACCGGCACCTGACGATTGCGTCGATCTGTTGCGCGAACATCCCGGCCGCGTCGTCGCCATCCGCGGCAACACAGACCGGATGATCGCGAACGGTGATGACGCCATCGCCGCGTGGGCGGCTGATCGTCTCGGCGACGAGCGCGTCAGTTGGCTCGGCGGCCTCCAGGCCGCGCGCGTCCTGCCCGAACACGACGCCGTGATCGTCCACGCCGTACCCGGCGACGACGAGTGGCGCCTCACGCCCGACACGCCCGACGAGCTCGCCGAGGCGCGCACCGCCGACGTCGGCCACGCGACGATGCTGTGCGGCCACGTGCACCTGCAGTACTCGCGCAAGGTGGGGGAGGTGGAGGTCGTCAATCCGGGCTCCGTCGGCTTCCCCTTTGATGGCGACCAGCGCGCGGCGTGGGCGATCATCGACGACGGGCAGGTCGAGCTGCGGCGCACCGCGTACGACGTGGAGCGCGCGCTGGCGCGCCTGGCTGGCCTCGCCTCACACCCCGAGCGAGCACTAGCCGAGCGCCGGCTGCAGACCGCCCGCTCCTGAGTCCGTCGGGCATCATGGGGGTGTGATCTCCCTGCCGAATAGCGACACCTTTACGTCGAGCGGGGTCAACTGGTTTGCCATGGGCATCGTGATCGTGCTCGCCGTCCTCGGCGCGATCCTGATCCCGCGCCTCACCGTTGCGCTGATGTCGCGGCGCCTGCGCAACCGCCGCTCGACCGACGTCGACGAGCACCACCGCGCCAAACGTGCCGACACCATCGTCGCCGTCGTGCAGTCGCTCTCGCGCTACGCCGCGATCGTCGTCGGCATCCTCGGGATCTTCGCCTTCGGCTTTACGGGGTCGGGCTCGACGGTGCTCGGTGTATCGCTGCTGATCGCCATCGTTGGCTTCGCCGCGCAGAGCGTGCTGCGCGACGTCATCGCCGGCACGATGGTGGTGGCCGAGCGCTGGTTCGACGTCGGCGACGCCATCACGATCGAGCCGTGGGCGATGAGCGGCATCGTCGAGGCGATCACGCTGCGCAGCGTCAAACTGCGCGGCCTCGGCGGCGAAACGATGCGCATCCACAATCAGCACATGTACGGCGTGCGCGTGGCGCGCAACGGTATCCGCGAGCTCGCGATCGAGATGTACGTCTCCGATGCCGATCAGGGCCGCGAGCTCTTCCGTCGCCTCTCCGAGCTTCTGCCCTCGGGCCCGATGCACCTGCTGTCCACCGCGCTACAGGTCACCGAAGAGCAGCAGATCGGCGATCTCACTCGTCTGGCAGCCGAGGGCTCGGTGCCCCCGGGGCGCGAGTGGATGCTCGAGTCGTTCGCGATCAACCTGCTCAAAGAGCTCGATACCGAGGGCGTGATCAAGCACGGCCCCGTCTCGTACTTCGCCGACTCCGTCGCCGAGCAGCGCTTTGCGCGGTCTGTCGCGCCGCAGCTCGATATCGACCAGTAGGGCTAGGCCTGGCCGGCGTGCGGCACGACGCTCTCCTCGAGGACGGTCAGGAGCCGCGTGCGCGGCGAGTAGCGCAGCAGGCTCAGCTGCGCCTCGCCGGCGAGCGTGGCCTGGCGCAGCGACGGACATTCGGTGATCAGCGCCTCGGCCGTCGCGTGCGCGTTGATGTCGATCGCGTGGTCGAGGTCGCGGGCCCCGCCGGCCCGGTAGAGGCCAGCCGCCAGCGCGCCGGTGAGGGGCGCGAGGGCGAGGTTCGGCGGGACGCCGGTGGTGAATTCCTCGTAGGCGGCGTGCACCGCTCGGCAGTCCTCGTGCGCGAGCACGATCACGAGGCGCGTGCCGAGTGCAGTGATTGCGAAGCCGAGCGCGGAGGCGACGGGAATGTCGACGTATTGCCCCGGAAGGCGCACGGTGAAGATTGCGCCGGCCGCGGCACCGAGGACCGCAGCGGGCGGGACGCGCGCATCCGAGCAGCCGATCACCGCGACGGGAGGGAAATGCTCGAGCGGGTCCTCGGGCGCGCCGAGGAGATCGCGCTCAGTCGATCCCCCCGCCCAGCGACGATTGCCCTCGAGGACACGCTCCAGCAGCTCGGGTGGGGTCAGCTCCGTCATGGCAGCCAGCGTACCCGTCTCGTCGACCGACGCGGTGTCGGCTTGGTGATTGCCTCAGTCGAGCCAGTCGAGGTACACGGACTGGTCGCGGCGATCCGCGATCCCCATGTTCACAACCTGGTTGACGATCTTCCCGTCCATGTCGATCAGGAAGGTGCCGCGCATGCACGTGCCCCAGTCGTTGTCGAAGACGCCGTAGGCCTTCGAGACCTCGCCGTGCGGCCAAAAGTCGGCAAGGAAGCGCCCGTTGGCCTTCAGGTGATCCTTATACGACTGGCGGATCGGCCACGCGTCGCAGGCCACGTTGAGGATCTCGAGGTCGTCGCGCTCGAGCTTCGACTCGTCGCGGAGCTCGCAGATCTCGCCCTCGCAGATCTCCGTGTAGGAGAAGGGATGGAAGAAGAGCAGCACGTTCTTCTTGCCGCGGTAGTCGCTGAGAGTGACGCTCGTGTCGAACGTCTCCTTCAGGGTGAAGTCAGGGGCGATGTCGCCGATCTCGGGCATGGGGGTTCTCCTCAGGGACGCGGTATGCGCAGGACTATGGCCTATTCGCGCCCGCGTCGCAGGCGGCTGTGCCTGCGGATGCGGTGTCAGCCCCTGAGAGTTACCCGAACACGATCGCTTCGGGCGCGCACGCCCGTGCCAGCATCCGGCGCAGCTCACCCGTATCGCAAACGCGCTTCCTCCTCTCTAGTCTGGAGACCATGCAGTGCCGCGAAGGCAGCGATCCACCGAGGACCAGATGAGCGCGAGCGAGGCGATGGTGCCGGCCGCCGAGGCGAGTCGCCGGGCACCGCGGCGAGCGCTGCTGGTCGAGGACGATGCTTTCACGCGCACGCTGCTCGCCGACATGCTCGGTGGGAACGGCTTCGAAACGCACGCGTGCGCCTCATCGCGCGAGGCGCTCGAGGCATTCGAGGCGTTCGATCCCGACGTCCTGGTCGTGGACATCCAACTGGAGCGCCCGCCGAACGGTGCACAACTCGCCCACGCGCTGCACGCCCGGGCGCCGTACCTCGGCGTCGTCGTGATCTCGCAGTACCCGAGCCCGAGCGCTGCCAACGTCAACAGTCCTCTGCCCCCGGGTGCGGCGTTCGTGCACAAGGGTCGGATCGACTCCGCCGACGTGGTGCTGCGGGCCATCGAGTCGGTGATGGATGACCGCGTTGCGCCCGCAACGATCTCGGCCGGGGCGGGCGACTCGCTACTGGGGCGCTGCTCGGCTGCGCAGATCGAACTACTGCGGATGATCACGCTCGGCTACTCGAACGAGCGCATCGCCCGTGAGCGCTCGACGACGCTGCGCGCGGTGGAGCAGTTGGTGCACCGAACGTACGACCGGCTCGGGCTGGCGGCGGATCAGGATGGCAACGCGCGCGTGCTCGCGGCGCGTGCCTACGTCGCGGCATTCGGACTGCCAGCCGACGACGCATGACAGCCCTGCGCGCCATCGGCGGCCCGAACGCCATCAGCCGCTGGACGTTTGTGCTCACGACCGTGGTCTTCTTTGTGGCGACCCTGCTGCCGACGTCACGCGACCAGTTCACCGGCGATGCGACGCAACGTCTGCTCCTCGCCGGCGCTGGCACGGCGGCCGCCTTTGTGGTGCTCGGCATCGCGTACGCCACCGTGCTGCACCCTCGACCTCGCGCTGCTCACCCCGTGGCCGCCATCGCGGTCTTCGCGCTTGCCGGGATCGTTCAGGCAAGTGTGATCCTGGAGCTGCGGCAGCAGCTCGGACTCGACACGATCGAGCCCGTGCTGCTGCTCGCCACGCGCGCTGTCGCCGGCGTGCTCTGGTTGTCGATCGTCGCCGTCATCGTCGATGACGTCCGCTCGCATGCTGCTCGCGTCGATGAGCTGACCACACGCATCAGTGCGCTCGGAGCGGTACTGCGCGCCGAGCGCGATGACGCCGAACGGCTCAGCGTCGAGCTGCAGGAGCAGACGCTCGGCGTGCTGCGTCGGACGATCGATCAGATCGCCCGACGGCTCACGGGTCTCGAGGACGGCGATGGTGCAAGCGCCGAGGCCGAGGATCTGCGTCGCCTGATCGACGAGGAGGTGCGGCCGCTCAGCCACGAGCTCCTGCAGCGCGAGGTGTTCGCCGAGGAGCCAGTCGCGCCGGAGCCCCTGGCGCGGAGGCGCGTGCGACTCGGGTTCATCATGCGTCTGGCCGTCTCGGCGATCGCCGCGCCGACGTGGCTCGCAGTGCTGCTGCCGATGGTGCTGCTGCTTCTGTTCGCCGTCCAGCGGATCGGGGTGGTGTTCACAGTCGTCGTGTCCGTGTCGTACATCGTGGTGGTGGGCGCTGGCATGGTGCTTGCGCGTCGAGTGCTCGACCCGGTGCTGCCGCGTCTGCCGACGTGGGGGGCGGCGTTAATCGTGCTGGGCACGTATGAGGCGCTGGCGACGATCGCCGTCATCAACAATTGGGCGTGGGGCGATCTGTCGCTGATCGGCCGCTGGGTCGAGTGGCCTACGCTTTTCACACTGCCGGCGATCTGGTTTGGCATTGCCGCGCGCAACGCCGCGCAGGTGCAGCGCCGCGATGTGGAAGCCCACCTGGAGGCCGTGGTCGCTGACTACAGCGTGATCACCTCGCGGCGGCGCCAGCGGCTGCGCCATGAGTACCAGCTCGTCGGCCAGCTGCTGCACGGCAACGTGCAGTCGACGCTGCTGGCGGTCTCGGCGCGCATCGATCATGCCGCGCAGACGACGGGAGCGGAGCGTGCGGCGATGCTCGACGCAGCGGGCAGCGACCTGCACGACCTGCAAGCACGGATCGCCTCGCCGCCGGCCGTCGTCTGGACGACGCAGGAGGCACTCGACGACCTGACGTCTATGTGGGATCAGCTGCTCGAGATCCGCTTGCACTGCTCGCCCACCGTGCTCGCGCGGCTCGATGCCTCGCCGTCTACGCGGACGACCCTGATCGACGTGGTCGCTGAGGCGCTCACGAACGCCGTGCGCCACGGTGCGGCGCGGACGGTCGACGTGCGCATCGAGCTCCAGGGCAGTGAGCGCCTCAAAGTGATGGTGCGCGACGATGGCCGAGCGCGGCCGGCAGGAGCGCCGGGGATGGGCAGCCGACTGCTCGACGCCGTCGCGATCGACTGGGCGTTGCACACGGGACCCTCCGGCGCGGTGCTGGAGGTCGCGCTGTCGCTGGACCCGCTGGCCGTGTGAGATACCCGAATACCGCGTGGGTCTGGCCTCTCCTCGACGACTAGGTTCCACGAGCATGCGCGTGCCCATCGTCATCGCACTGGCTGCGACCGTGCTCTCCGTGTTCGCCAGCGGCACGGCATCAGCGGCTCCGGGCGACCTCGTGACGGGGTGGACCGGATGTGGTGCGGCGGCGGGTACGGCATGCAACGGATCGAATGGTCTGAGCGGCATCGTCTCGTCCGTGCGGGCGGACGCTGACGGCACCCTGCGCGTAGCCGGCATCTTCACGACCTACAACTCCATCCCGCGAGGAGGAAGCTTCCTGCGGTTCAACGCTGATGGCGTGGTCCCCGCCGGTTGGCCGTCGGGCGCGGGTTTCGACAACTACAGCATGGATTCGGCGGTCACGGACAGCGGGCAGATCTACGTGGCGGGCTACTTCGGGGCGTACGAGGCCAACGCGCGTTACTTCGTCTCCCGCCTGAACTCCACCGGCGCATTCGACTCGACCTGGTACGGGTGCGCAGCGAGCACGTGCACCACCAATGCGGGAGCGTATTCCGGGCTCAGCGCCTACGCCAACGCAGTCGCCGTTTCCGGAGGGGCACCGATTCTCACCGGGTCGTTTCAGTCCTTCAACGCCGCCGGTGGTGCTCCCGTTCGCAGTGCGGACGGCATCGTCAAGCTCGCGAGCAACGGCATCGACCCGTCGTGGGTCTGCAAAGGCGGCCTCACGTATGGAACCATCGGGTATGCCCTGGCGGTCCAGGCAGACGGCAAGATCCTCGTCGGCGGGAACTTCACCGACTACGGCAATCGCGGGACCGGCTCCGACAATACCTGCGTCTCAGGGAACGCGAGCGCCCGCGTGACACGGTCCCAGATCGCGCGCCTCAACGCCGACGGCTCGCTCGACACGTCGTGGACGGGATGCGTCAACGGCTCGAACGCGCAAGTCGCGTGCAGCGGGTCGAATGGTCTCGGTGGCGGTAGCGCCACCGTTCGCGCGATCAAGATCCAGCCGGATGGGAAGATCCTCGTCGGCGGCTCCTTCACGACGTTCAACGGCCAGACCGTGGGCAACATCATCCGGCTCAACGCCGACGGCACACTCGACCCCACCTTCGCCACGACGGGAACGGGCCTTAATGGAATGGTCACCACGATCGACCTGCACCCCTCCGGGCGGATCTTCATCGGCGGGACCTTCTCGACGTACAACGGCTCGACGTGCAGGGCGGTTGCGCGCCTGCTCGTCGACGGGTCGCACGACACCGCGTTCGCGTGCAGTGCGGCCTACCTGAATGGCGGGCTAACGGGCTTTCTCAACTCCGTCGCGTACCAGTCGACCACCGGTCAGCTGATCGTCGGTGGTAACTTCACGACCATCGGCGGCACGGCTCGGAGTCGGATCGCGGCGCTGTCCGGTGCCGGTCCCCCCGGATCGCCGACCGCCGTGGTCGGCGTCGCGGGCGATGCGCAGGTGCGGGTCTCGTGGACTGCGCCGGGGAGTGATGGTGGGAGTGTCATCACGGGGTATGGCGTCGAGGTTGCGTCGGGTGGTGGGTACGCCGCGGCGACGACGTCGGCGTGTTCGCCGGCGTCGGATACGTGTCGTGTCGTGACCGGTCTGACGAATGGGACGGCGTACACGTTCCGGGTGTCGGCGACGAATGGTGCGGGTACCGGTTCGGCGTCGGCTCCGTCTGCTGCGGTGACGCCTGTGACGACGCCTGGGGCTCCGACGGGTGTGGTCGGCGTCGCGGGCGATGCGCAGGTGCGGGTCTCGTGGACTGCGCCGGGGAGTGATGGTGGTGCGGTGTTGACGGGATACACGGTGACCGGGTCGCCGTCGGGCTCGTGCACGACCGCGGGAGCGACCACGTGCACGATCACGGGACTCGCGAACGGCACGGC
Source organism: Thermoleophilia bacterium (assembly GCA_037133755.1). GTDB lineage: Bacteria > Actinomycetota > Thermoleophilia > Gaiellales > F1-60-MAGs149 > F1-60-MAGs149. The sequence goes on along the minus strand of JBAXNN010000001.1, from coordinate 134,583 downwards.
GTACACCTTCACGGTCAAGGCGACCAATGTCGTCGGCGCGTCCGCCGCCTCTTCGCCTTCAGCTGCGATCACGCCCACCGCTCCGGCGTCCGGAGCGGCGTCCGGATCGTCGTCCGGATCCGGCGAGACCGCCGCATCGACTCCCGCGCCGACCATCAGGGGCATGACGCAGGCTGGTGGGACCGGTATCGCGCTGCGCATGCGTGTGCAGGGCGCAGGCGTCGTGCGCGTCCGCGGCGTGCGCCTGGGGCGCAGCCTGGGTGTCGGCGGGACGGTCTGCATCGGCTCGCGCATCGCAGCGGGAGGGTCGACCGTGGTGGTCGAGTGTCGGCTCACGACTGCCGCGCGGGCCACGCTGAGGCTCATGCCACTCCGTGTGCGGGTGACGGCGACGTTCACGGCCAAGGGCGGTGGGACAGCCTCGACCTCCAGGCTTGTCCGATTGCGGCAGATCTTCCCGGTGCCGACACCGGTGCCGTCCGTCGTGACGGGGTAGGTGCCGTTGCACGCGAGTGTGCGTCGCGTGCCTGTGTCCCGCGCTGCGTGAGCAGTGCCTCAGTCGAGTCTTACCGTGCGTCGTCGCCGTCGCGCTGCGCGCGCAGCTCCGCGAGGATCTCGCCGAGCCGCGCCTCGAAGCCCATCGCGGTCGGCTCGTAGAAGCGGAGGTGCGCGAGGTCCTCGGGTAGGTGGCGCTGGTCGGCGACGAAGCCGCCAGCGGCGTGGGGGTACTGGTAGCCGACGCCGCGGCCGAGCGCCTTGGCGCCCGAGTGCGAGCCGTCGCGCAGATGGTCGGGCGGAACCCGCGTGCCGTACTCGCGCACCGCGGCCCGGGCGGCGTCGCCGGCCGCGTAGGCGGCATTCGACTTGGGGGCGAGCGCGAGGTAGGTGACGCACTGGGCGAGCGGGATGCGGCCCTCGGGCATGCCGATCTCCTGGATCGCCTGGGCGGTCGAGACGGCGAGAGGGAGCGCGCGCGGATCGGCGTTGCCGACGTCCTCGCTCGCGAAGACGATCAGGCGGCGCGCCACGTAGCGGGGATCTTCGCCGCCCTCGAGCATCGTGTGCAGCCACCACAGCGCGGCGTCGGGATCGGAGCCGCGCATGCTCTTGATGAAGGCGCTGATCGCGTCGTAGTGGAGGTCGCCCTCGCGGTCGTAGCGAATCGGAATGCGTCCGACCTGCGCGACGAGCTCTTCGGTGATGACGGTCGCGTCGGCCTCGCGGGCGGCCGCCGCTGCCTCGAGCAGCGCGAGCGTGGCACGGCCATCGCCGCCGGCCGCCCGGGCGATCGCGTCGCGCGCCGCGTCATCGACGGATACGCCGAGTGCCTCGGCGCCGCGGTCGATCATGCGCCCGAGGTCCTCGGGCTGGAGCGCCACGAGCTCATAGAGCGTGCAGCGCGAGAGCAGGGCGGAGATGACACCCACGTGCGGGCTCTCCGTCGTGGCGCCGATCAGGATCAGGAGACCCGACTCGACGAGCGGCAGCAGGCTGTCCTGCTGGGCCTTCGTGAAGCGGTGGATCTCGTCGAGGAAGAGGATCGTGCGGCGCCCGTCGCCGGCGAGACGATCACGGGCACGCTCGGTGACCGCGCGCACATCGGCCTTGCCGGCGTCGACGGCCGACAGCTCCTCGAAGGACGAGCCCGTGCGTTGCGCGACGATGCGTGCGATCGTCGTCTTGCCGGTGCCGGGCGGGCCGAACAGGATCATCGAGCCGATGCGATCCTCCTCGATCGCGCGGCGCAGTGGCCGGCCGGGACCGATCAGCGCCTCCTGACCGACCATCAGCTCGAGGTCGTCGGGACGCAGGCGTTCGGGTAGCGGCGCAACCGCGCGGCGGCGATCGTCGGCGGCGGTGGAGAACAGGTCGCTCACGGTCTGCAGCCTAGTCGGCGGGGCGTCCCCGCCAGCGGGTGCACGCCTCGGGTAGGCTGCGGGGCAATGACCGATATGCAGGCGATGTGGCTTGGGCTCGGCGCGGCGATGATCATCCCGTTCGCGATTCTCGGTGCGGCGCTGCGCCCGTTCTGGCTGCCGCTCGCCTTCGCCGTTCTTGGCTCGCTGATCTGGATCCCGGGCCTCGGCGTGAGCGCCTGGATCGCCGGTGCCGTCGGCTCGCTGATCGGCTGCTTCATCGGTATTCCCATTCGTCGCGGCCTGCTCGCGTTCCGCGCGCGCCGCATTGCCCACCGCACCCAGGTTTCCCCCGGAGGACCCTCGTGACCGACATCGTCGACCGCTCGATCAACACCATCCGCACGCTCGCAATGGATGGCGTGCAGAAGGCGAACTCGGGGCACCCCGGCACCGCGATGGCGCTGGCGCCGATCGCGTACCTCTACTTCAACGAGTACATGCAGTACGACCCGCAGCAGCCGCACTGGGCCGGCCGCGATCGCTTCGTGCTCTCGCCGGGCCACGCCTGCATGCTCCAGTACGCGACGCTGCACCTGACCGGGTACGACGTCTCGCTCGAGGACCTCAAGCAGTTCCGCCAGTGGGGCTCGCTGACGCCGGGCCACCCCGAGCTCGGCCACACCCCGGGCATCGAGGTGACGACCGGGCCGCTCGGCCAGGGCGTCGGCAACATGGTCGGCTTCGCGCTCGCCGAGCGCATGCTCGCCGCGCGCTACAACCGCCCGGGCCACGAGATCATCGACCACCGCGTGTTCGGCATCTGCTCCGACGGCGACCTGATGGAGGGTGTGGCCCAGGAGGCCGCGTCGCTCGGCGGCCACCTCAAGCTCGGCAAGCTCACGATGATCTACGACGACAACCGGATCACGATCGAGGGCGATACCGGCCTGGCCTTCACCGAGGACATGCCGAAGCGCTTCGAGGCAATCGGCTGGCACGCGCAGCGCCTCGAGGACGGCTGGACGCTCGACGACGTGCGCGCCGCGATCAACGCGGCCGAGCAGGACGAGCGCCCGTCGATCATCGTCGTGCGCACGCACATCGCGCCCGGTGCGCCGAACAAGCAGGACACCGCTGAGGCCCATGGCGCGCCGCTCGGAGACGAGGAGATCAAGCTCACGAAGGCCAACTACGGCTGGCCCGAGAACGAGCAGTTCCTCGTGCCCGACGACGTCGCCACGCACATGGACCACAAGGCGCGTGGTGTCGAGGCCCGTGAGGCGTGGGAGGCCAAGTTCGAGGCCTACCGCGCTGCGCACCCCGAGCTCGCGGCCGAGCTCAAGCGCACGCTGGCGGGCGAGCTGCCCGAGGGTTGGGACGCGCACCTGCCCGTTTTCGAGCCCGACGCCAAGGGTCTGGCTACTCGCTCGTCGAGCGGCAAGGTTATCCAGGGCCTGGCGGCTGGCATCCCCGAGTTCGTCGGCGGCTCCGCCGATCTCGCGCCGTCGAACAACACGCACATCAACGACGGCCTGAGCGTCTCTGAGCGCGACTACGCCGGCCGCAATCTGCACTTCGGCATTCGCGAGCACGGCATGGGCGCGATCCTCAACGCGATGAACGTGCACGGCGGCCTGCGGGTCTTCGGCGCGACGTTCCTCGTGTTCTCGGATTACATGCGCGGCGCCGTGCGCGTTGCGGCGCTGTCCAAGACGCCGGTCACGTACGTCTGGACGCACGACTCGATCTGGGTTGGCGAGGACGGTCCGACGCATCAGCCGATCGAGCACGTGATGTCGCTGCGCCTGATACCGAACCTCACGGTGATTCGCCCCGGCGACGCCAACGAGGTGCGCGAGGCCTGGAAGGCCGCAGTGCTCAATCGCACCGGCCCGACGGCGCTGATCCTGACGCGCCAGAACCTGCCGACGGTCGACCGCACGGTCTTTGCCCCGGCCGAGGAGCTGCACAAGGGCGGCTACGTCCTGATCGACGCAGACGGCGGTGCGCCCGACACGATCATCATCGCCACCGGCTCCGAGGTGCACGACGCCGTCGAGGCCCGCGAGACGCTGCAGGCCGAGGGCCTCAAGGTTCGCGTCGTGTCGATGCCGTGCTGGGAGTTCTTCGAGCAGCAGGATGCGGCGTACCGCGAGTCGGTGCTGCCGAAGGCGATCACGCGTCGCGTCAGCTTCGAAGCCGGCACCACGCACGGCTGGGAGCGCTGGGTCGGCGACGCCGGCATCAGCGTCGGCATCGATCATTACGGCGCCTCGGCACCGGGCGGCACCGTCGCGAAGGAGTTCGGTCTCACCGCCGACGCCGTCGTCGCCGCAGTCCGTGCGCTGGGCTGACGCTCCGGCGGATCTTGTGCCACGATACCGGCAGAACTTCGGAGGAACACCGCATGTCCGATCACGCTGATCATCACCACGCCGCCCCGGCAAAGCCCAACGCCACGACGACGATGGGCATCGCCCTGTTCATCGGCATGGTCACCGTCATCGTCGCGCTCGTCGGCGCCGTTCGCGGCTCGGACACGATCCTCACGATTGGCCTGATCACCGGTATCGCCGCCATCGCCGTGGCCGTCCTCGCCGTGCTGATCGGCAAGAAGAAGGGTGAGACGTCGCGCGGTTTCCTCGTCTCCGTTGTGCTTGGCATCAGCGGCATCGCGATGTACCTGCTCGTCACCAACGTCTAACGGCGTCCGGCGCGACCAGCGGAGGCGAGCAGGCCGGCACAGCCGGTGACGGTTGGCGCCTCTGCGCGCGGGCCGGTGCGGTTGCGTGTTGCCGCTGTGTGACTGCGCGCGCGACCGTGGACGAACCACGCGCTGTGTGACACGATTGTAGTCACCATGATCGTCGAATCTGTGCGCACCGTGAAAGCCCGCTTCTCCGAATTCCTCGACCTCGTCGTGCTCGAGCGCGAGCAGGTGACGATCACACGCAATGGGCGGCCCGAGGCCGTGCTGCTGAGCATGTCCGAGTATCGGGGCCTGCAGGCCACGATTGACCTGCTGTCGGACCCGGAGGCCATGGCCGCCATCGAAGAGAGTCGCCGCGACATCGCAGCCGGTCGCGTCATCGACGAGGCGGGAATCGAGGCACTCCGGATCGAACTGGAGGAACGCCTTCGGCGCAAAGATCGAGACGATTCCCCAACGTGACGGCGCGGTACCGAGTGCATATGACGGCTGCCGTTCAGCGAATCGTCCGCACGAGGCTTCCGGAGGACCTGGCAGTGGGCGTCTTGGCCATGGCCACACGCTCCCTCGCGACAGACCCACGAGGAAGCGGTGAGCCGCTTCGGCGTCAGCTCGACGGGCTGTGGGCGGCTGAGCGGGAGGAGTACGTGCTGCACTACGAGATCGATGACGACGATCGCGTGGTCCTGATCGTCGGCATCGTGCCGAAGCCGGGTAGTCGGCTCTTCTAGGTTCCTACGCCCGCACGCCGATCTCGCTCGCCGTGGCGAGCGCAAGCGTGCAGGAGGTGCCCGCAGCCGTCAGCGTGATCACGCCGGCCAACTCGTCGACCGAATCGATGCTGACCGTCACGCCGGGGGTGAGGCCCCGCTCGGCGAGGTACTGCAGCAGGCGCGGGTCGCGGTCGGAGACGCGAAGAATCTCCACGCTGGCGCCGGCGGGCGCGTCGGTGAGGCGCTGCCACGGGTCGGACGGCACCGTGCCGTCGCGGGCCGGAATCGGATCACCGTGCGGATCGCGGACGGGGTTGTCGAGCGCGGCGGCGATGCGGTCTTCGAGGACCTCGGAGATCACGTGCTCGAGGCGATCGGCCTCGGCGTGGACGTCCTCCCACGACATGCCGAGCTGCTCGACGAGGTAGAGCTCGAGTAGGCGATGGTGGCGCAGCACCTCAAGCGCCACCTGCTCGCCCTTCGGTGTCAGCACGACGCCGCGGTAGGGCTCGTGCTCGACCAGGTGGTACTGGTCGAGCTTCTTCATCATCCCGGTCACTGAGGCGGTCGAGACCTCGAGGCGATCGCTGATCGCCTGCGTCTGCACAGCGGCGCCACCGGTCTCCTCCGCGATCTGATGGATCGCCTTGAGGTAGTCCTCCATGGCCGAGCTGATGGCCGGCGTGCGCGCGCTCATGCCGCAAGCCTACTCGTGCGGTGTGCAGCAGAGGCGGCGCACGGCCTCGATACGCGGCGCGATGGACGTGGCGTCGATCCACTCATCGGGCCCGTGATCGCCACCACCGATCGGACCCAGGCCGTCAATGGTCGGCACGCCGATACTCGAGGCCCACGAGCCGTCAGACGCGCCGGCGGCGATCGTCTCGCGCGCCACGGCACCGACCGCCTCGAGCACGCCCAGTGCCTTGGCCGCGAAGGGGCCGGCGTGGTCGAGCGGTGGAAAGCCGGGGTCGTCGGAGCGGCGCAGCGTAATGCCGTCGTGCGCGGCGAACTGGCCGACGCGGTCTACTGCCCACTGCAGGTCCTCGTTGGTGTGGGCGCGCAGGTCGACGGTGGCGGTGGCGCGGCCGGGCACGGTGTTCTTGCCGACGCCCGCGTGCAACTGCGTGATCGTGGCCTGCATCCCCGGGCGGGCATCGTGGATCTCATCCTCGATGCGCATGCCCTCGCGCGCCAGCGCCATCAGGGCGGATCGTCCCGCGTTGCGCTCGGTGCCGGCGTGGGCGTCGCGGCCCTCGGCCTCGAGCGTCAACCACGTGCAGGCCATCCGCGTGGTCACGATCGCACCGTCGGCACGGCCGCACTCCAGGCAGATGGCGCGATCGGCGCCGCGCCAGTCGTCGAGACACGACGGCTCGACCGACCGTGCCTCCTCATCGGGCACGATCCAGAGCTCGACGCGGCCGTGGGTGGGAGAGGGGTCTCGAGCCAGTTCGGCCAGAGCGAACAGCCCGACAAGTAGGCCGCCCTTCATGTCGGCAACGCCGGGCCCCAGCAGTGCGTCGCCGCGCCGCTCGACGGGGCGGGCGGCCGCGGTGCCCGCCGGGTAGACGGTGTCGTGGTGGCCGATCAGCAGCGTGCGACCGTCGCCCGGACCCTGCGTCGAGAGCAACACAAGCGGCCCGTCGCACGTATCGCGCAGCTCGGCATCCAGTCCGTCAGCCTGCGCCCACTCCGCGAGCAGGGCGGCAGATCGAGCAAGACCGGCGAGATCGCCAGTGAGGGAGTCGACCGCGCAGAGCGTGGTCAGCCGCTCGACGAACCCGGCCGGCGGTTCCACCTCAGACCTCGACCACCCGCACGGGCTCTTCGTCCGCGACGGTGACGACGTCGCCGTCGCGCAGGGTGCGCCCGCGGCGTGTGTCGACCTCGCCGTTGACGAGCACGACGCCGTCGGCCAGCAACGCCTTGGCGTCGCCTCCCGTGTCGACGATGCCAGCGAACTTCATCAACTGCCCGAGGTCGATGCCCCCGGCCCGCACCTCGACGTCGCGCATGCCTACGCCGACGCGCAGGAAGAGCAGCCGCCAGCGGAGGCGGTCGCGGCCTCGCCGCCCTCCTCCTCGCCTTCCTTGAGTTGGAAGGAGGAGCCGCAGCCGCAGCCGGACTCGGTGTTCGGGTTCGTGATCGAGAAGCCGGTGCCGTTGAGGCCGTCGACGAAATCGATGTCGGCGCCGATCAGGTACGGCATCGAGAACGGATCGATCAGGACCTTGACGCCGTGCGCCTCGATCACTTCGTCGCCGTCCTGCGGGCCCGTATCGAAGCCGAGTGCGTACTGGAAGCCGGAGCAGCCACCGCCCTGCACGGCCACGCGCAGCGCGGTCAGCTCGGCGTCGTCCTCGGCAGCGAGGAACTCGCGCACCTTGTCGGCTGCCTTCTCGGTGATGTTGATCTGCAGTTGCGTGCTCATAACGTGCCTCGAAGCGTATCGGATGAAAGCGTCGGGAAGAACCGCTCCACCCTTGACAACGCCGATCCGTCACCGGGCATTCCCAAGGGTGGCTTGTAACACGCCTGCCGAGCATATTCGACCCCGCGAGATCCGTTGTGCCAAGCGGGTTTGCGGCATTCGGCACACAGTCGGCGCCGGTGGGTTTGTAGCGCGCCGCGTGTGCCTGCTACGGTAGCCCAGGCCGTTGGCATGGGGCGACGGCGCGACCCTTGGGGAAAGCGTGCTCGGAGACTGGGCCTCCTATCTCGTGTACCTGGTGTTCTCGGCGGCCATCGCCGGGAGCCTCCTGGCGGGGTCCCTGCTGTGGTCGCGCGCGTTCCATCGCGACCTGCGCACCGGCCGCCAGAAATCCCGCGTCTTCGAGTCCGGTGTTTCGGCTGGCGACTTCAAGCCGTCGAACTTCTCCGTCAACTATTACCTCACCGCGATGCTCTTCATCGTGTTCGACATCGAAATCGTCTTCCTGTACCCGATCGCCGTGAACCTCAAGGTGCTCGGCCAGTTCGGCTTTATCGAACTGCTCGTCTTCGTCGCGATCCTCGCGGTCGGCTACATCTACGTCTGGCGCAAGGGAGCCCTCGAATGGCACTAAGGCCCGACGAACCGCACGATCGCCCTGTCGCCGCGCAGGCCTCCCTGGCCGCGCCGAGCGGCACCGTCGTGATCCCGCCGGCGCAGGTGCGCCGGTCACTGCGCTCGACCGATCTCGATCAGGTCGTCATGACGACGTCGATCGAGAAGATCTTCAAGATGGCGACCGCCAACTCGATGTGGCCGTTCGGCTTCGGCCTCGCCTGCTGCGCGATGGAGATGATCGCGATGATCTCCTCGGCGCGCTACGACGTCGCCCGCTTCGGTTCCGAGGTCGTGCGCGCCACGCCGCGCCAGTCCGACCTGATGATCGTCTCCGGTCGCGTCTCGCACAAGATGGCCGAGCCGATCCGCCAGCTCTACGAACAGATGCTCGAGCCCAAGTACGTCATGGCGATGGGCGCGTGCTCGTCGACCGGCGGCATGTTTTCCAACTACGCCGTGCTCCAGGGCGTCGACAAGATCGTCCCCGTCGACGTCTACGTGCCGGGCTGCCCGCCGCGGCCGGAGGCCGTGATGGAGGGGCTGATGGTCCTGCAGGAGCGCATCAAGTCGGGTATCCCGTCTGCCTCGCAGCAGCAGGAGACGCAGTCGTGAGCGACGTGCTGCAGATCAACTCGCCCACGTGGGGCGCGCTCGACACGGACGCCGCCGACCGCATTCAGGCCGCACTTGGCGCCGACGCGATCGAGCGCCGCGTGGAGTTCCGCGGCGAGCTCACGCTCGACCTGCCGATCGACCGCTACATCGAGGTCTGTACGTTCCTCCGCGACGAGGAGCAGTACGACCTGCTGTCCGACGTCACCGTCGTCGATTACCTCGGCTACACCGGCGAGGTCGCCGGGTACTGGGGCGGCGATGGGCGCGACATCAACCGCGACTCGCACTCCGGCAAGCGCATCATCCCCGATCCCGCCGGCCCCAAGCGCTTCGGCGTCTCGGCCACGTTCGCCAAGGTGATGACCGTCACCGACGGCAACCATCGCCGCCTGCGCGTGCGCGTGTGGGTCGACGAGGGCGAGTCCGTGCCGAGCCTGGTACCGGTCTATCCGTCGGCCGACTTTCACGAGCGCGAAGGCTTCGACATGATGGGCATCGACTTCGCCGGCCATCCGAACCTGCGCCGGATCATCATGCCGGAGGACTGGGGCGGCCATCCCCAGCGCAAGGACTACCCGGTCGGCGGCGAGCCCGTCCAGTTCTCGGACGAGGTCTGACGTGGCAGCGACCGAGAAGAAGACCGTGGTGTGGCCGCAGCAGGACATCCTGCAGCCCGTGCCGTCCGAGCTCTGGCCGTCGTCTGACAACCCGGACCTGCTCGAGATCAACCTCGGCCCGAACCACCCGTCGACGCACGGCGTGCTCCGCGTGGTCACCACGCTCGACGGCGAGGTCGTCGTCGGCGTCAAGTGCGAGGTCGGGTACGTCCACACTGGCATCGAGAAGAACATCGAGCAGAAGACGTACTGGAAGGCGATTCCGTACGTGCCGCGCATGGACTACCTGTCCTTCTTCAGTGGCGAGACCGCGTTCTGCATGGCGACGGAGAAGGCCCTGGAGCTCGAGGTGCCGCGCCGCGCCGAGTGGATCCGCGTGATCTTCCAGGAGCTGGCGCGCCTGCACTCGCACCTCGTGTTCCTCGGCACCGGCTCCGTCGACCTCGGCGGCATCGCCCTGCTCTTCTACTGCTTCCGTGCGCGCGACGAGGTGCTCGACCTGTTCGAGATGGCCTGCGGCGCCCGCATGCATCCGCGCTACTGCCAGGTCGGCGGCGTCGCCGAGGACCTGCCCAAGGGCTTCGAGAAGCGCTGCCGCGAGGTGATCTCCTTCATGCGCGATCAGATCGATCAGTACTACGAGCTGATCGGCGCCAACCCGATCTGGCTCGCCCGTACCGTCGGCGTCGGCGTGATGTCGCCGGACTTCGCGATCAAGATGGGCATGACGGGTCCGAACCTGCGCGCCTCGGGTGTGCCGTACGACCTGCGCTCCGCCAACGGCGGCTACGGCGGCTACCGCGAGCTCGGCTACACGCCGGTCACCAAGGAGACCGGCGACGTCGACGCGCGCTTCCGCGTGCGTATCGACGAGATGAGCGCCTCGCTCGACCTGATCGAGAAGGCCCTCGATGGCCTGCCCGAGGGTCCGGTCATCACCGACGACCGCAAGGTCGCCCTGCCGCCGCGCCACGAGCTGCACACCTCGATGGAGTCGCTGATCCATCACTTCAAGCTGGTCACGGAAGGCTTCGAGGTACCGGCCGGCGAGGTCTATGCGCCGATCGAGTCCGCCCGTGGCGAGTTCGGCTTCCACCTGATCTCCGACGGCAGTGCCAAGCCGTGGCGCGTGCGCCTGCACGGCCCCGCCTTCGTGCTGCTGCAGTCGTTCGCGAAGCTCTGTGAGGGTGTGTACCTCGCCGACCTGATCGCGATCCTCGCCTCGATCGATCCCGTCCTGGGAGATGTGGACCGCTGATGAGCGACACCCTCTACGACGAGATCCAGCGCGAGATCGCCAAGTATCCGGACCGCCGCAGCGCGATCCTGCCGGCGCTCCGCCACGCGCAGGAGCACTACGGCTGGCTGTCGCCGGAGGCCCTCGAGGCCGTCGCCGACGGGCTCGACCTGTCGCCCGCGCGCTGCCTCGCCGTCGCCTCCTTCTACGACATGTTCTTCCTCCAGCCCGTCGGCGAGCACGTCGTCGAGGTCTGCACGAACCTCTCCTGCGCGATGATCGGCGCCGACAAGGTGTTGCGGGAGTTTGAGCGCGAGCTCGACGTCAAGGCCCCTGGCACAAGCGCGGACGGCCGGTTCACGCTGCGCTGCGTCGAGTGCCTAGGCGGCTGCGGCTGGGGCCCCGTCGTCTCCGTCGACGAGGAGTACGAGGAGCACTTCAAGATCGAGGACGTTGCACCGCTCCTAGAGCGCCTACGCAGCACCTCCCGACCGAGTGAGAGCCATGCCTGAGGCACCCACCTTCGCCCAGCCCGATGCCAACGCACTGCTGCTGCCGTTCGCGGGCAGCCGTCGCGAGATCAGTGAGTACGAGGCCAACGGTGGCTACGACTCGCTGCGCAAGTCGCTTGACATGACGAGCGAGCAGCTCGTTGACGAGATGATCGCGTCGAACCTGCGCGGCCGAGGTGGCGCAGGCTTTCCCGCCGGCAAGAAGGCGTCGTTCCTGGCGCAGGGACTCGAGCGCTACCTCGTGATCAACGGTGACGAGTCCGAGCCGGGCACCTTTAAGGACCGCGAGATCATCCTGCGCAACCCGCACATGCTGATCGAGGGGATCATCATCTACCTGTGGATGATCCGCGGGGCCGGCGCGTACATCTACATCCGCGGCGAGTACGCCAAGGAGGCCGCGATCCTCGAGGGCGCAATCACCCAGGCGCGCGAGAAGGGCTACATCGGCTCGCCGCTGCCGGGGACCGATTACGTCGCCAACGTCTACGTCCATCGTGGCGCCGGCGCCTACATCTGCGGCGAGGAGACGGCACTGCTGTCCTCGCTCAACGGCGAGCGCGGCCAGCCGACGGCGAAGCCGCCGTTCCCCGCCGTATCCGGTGCCTTCAAGAAGCCGACGCTGCTCAACAACGTCGAGACCGTCGCGACCGTGCCAGTCATCATCGGCATGGGCGGCGCCGCCTACGCCGGCGTGGGCACCGAGCAGTCGACGGGCACCAAGATGTTCTCGCTGTCGGGCCACGTCAACAACCCCGGCAACTACGAGATGCCGCTGTCGGCGACGTACCGCGATCTGATCGAGGGCAAGGGTGGGGGACTCCCCGCCGGACGCACGCTCAAGGCCTTCGTGCCGGGTGGCTCCTCGATGCCGATCCTGATGCCGAATCAGCTCGACACGGGCCTCGCCTTCGAGGCCGTCGTCGCCGCCGGCTCGATGGCCGGCTCGGGCGCCGTGATCGTCGTCGACGACCGCACCTGCATGGTGCGCTTCGCGCTGCGCACCGCCGAGTTCTACATGCACGAGTCGTGCGGCAAGTGCACGCCGTGCCGCGAGGGCACGCGCTGGATCACCGAACTGCTGCGCAAGCAGGAGGCCGGCCTCGGCACGGTCGAGGAGATCGACCTGCTGCTTGAGATCTGCAACCGCGTCGAGGGCAACTGCCTGTGCGTGCTCGGCGACGCCTGCGCGATGCCGGTGCGCAGCCACATCAACAACTTCCGTCACGAGTTCGAGGAGCACTGCCGCCTCGGTCGCTGCTCGTGTCCCGATGACGCCCCGATGAGCGAGCTCTACCCGCCGCTGTTGCGAGCACCGTTGCCGATGGTGCACGCCTGATGAGCGCAACGCAGGTCGATACCGTCACGCTCTCCGTTGACGGCCGCGAGATCACGGTGCCGAAGGGCATGTCGCTGGTCGTTGCCGCTGCCGAGCACGCCGGTATCGAGATCCCGGTGTTCTGCTACGAGCCGCGCCTCGGACCGCCGATCGGCGCGTGCCGCATGTGCCTGGTGGAGATCGAGGGCGCACCGAAGCTCCAGGCGGCCTGCACCCTGTCGTGCAGCGACGGCATGGTCGTCAAGACCGCCGGCACCTCCGAGCAGGCGAAGGAGGCGCAGGACGCGGTGCTCGAGTTCATGCTCCTCAACCACCCGCTCGACTGCCCCGTCTGCGACAAGGGCGGCGAGTGCCCGCTGCAGGACCTGACGTTCAAGTACGGCCCCGGCAACTCGCGCATGACGCTGCCGAAGCGCACGTACGAGAAGCCGCTGCCGATCTCGCCCGCGATCGTGCTCGACCGCGAGCGCTGCATCCTCTGTTACCGCTGCACGCGCTTCTCGAGCGACGTCGCCGAGGACGGCGAGCTCGTGGCGCGCGAGCGCGGGGCGCAGAGCGTGATCGCGACGTTCAACGAGCAGCCGTACACCAACGCCTTTTCGGGCAACGTCACCGAGCTCTGCCCGGTCGGCGCGCTGCTGCCGACGGCGTACCGCTTCAAGGCGCGCCCGTGGGAGATCGTCAACGTGCCGACGGTCTGTACCGGCTGCGCGACGGGCTGCAACACGTGGTCGACGCTGCGCGAGAACAAGGTCGAGCGCATCCTGTCGCGCAATAACCCGGGCGTCGATGAAGGCTGGCTGTGCGACAAGGGCCGCTTTGCGCGCTACGAGCCCCGTGACGAGCGCATCGCCACGCCGCTGGTGCGCGAGCTCGCAGGCCTCGAGCCCGCCGCGTGGGACGACGCCCTGCGCACCGCCGCACAGCGCCTGCGCCATCAGTCGGCCGCGGTCGGCGAGGGCGCCGTCGCGATCGTCACCGGTGGCAACCTGACGAACGAGGAGGCCGCAGCCTGGGCCACCATCGCCGCCGATCTCAACGCCCGCACCGCCTCCGCGCCGATCGCCGCCGCTGCCGAGTGGGAGCGCGTCGACGCCTACCTCGCACCGCTCGCGTCGATTGATGCCGCCGACGCCGTCATCGTGATCGGCGACCAGGAGCCGGCCGACCGCGCTGGCACCGTCGAACTCCGCATCCGCAAGGCCCGCCGCGACGGTGCGTATCTCGCGATCGTCGGTCCCGGCGGGTCGAGCCTCGAGGCCGACGCCAAGAGCTTCATCCGCACGCACGCCGGTGCCGGCTCCGCGATGCTCGCCGCACTCACCGCCGCGGTGATCGACGCCGGCGGCGAGAACGTCCGCAGCGACGCCAAGGCCGCCGGTTCGGTCGACACGCTGTCCCAGCTGGCCGGCGCTGACGTCGCGCAGATCCGCGAGCTTGCTGGCACGCTCGTCGGCGCGCAGCGCCCCGTCCTGCTGGTCACCGACCCCGTCGCTGTTTCCGAGATCGAGGCGCTCGCGTGGGTGCTCGGCCTCGACCGCACTGCTGGCGGCGTCGTGCCGCTGCCCGTCGGCGCCAACGAGCGCGGCGAGCGCGCCGTCGGACTGGTCGGCGGCTGGGATGAGATTCTGCCCGCCCTCGAGGCCGGCGATATCACGGCGATCGTCTTCGTCGGCGCCGATCCGGTCATGGAGAGCGCCGACAGCGAGCGCTGGCAGATGGCGCTCGCGCAGACCGAGTTCGTGCTGTCCGTCGCGCCGTTCACCAACGGCGTCACGTCGCAGTCGCAGCTCGTCCTGCCGCTCGATGTCGACCACGAGCGCGACGGCACGATCACCAATCTCGAGGGCCGCATCCAGCGCATCCGCCCGTCGCTGGCGCCCGCCTCGGGCGTACCGCTGATCGAGTGGACGAGTCGCCTCGCCGGCTTCCTCTCGATCACCACGCAGGGCAACCCCGGCAAGGCATTCGACCAGCTCGCCGCCACGCGCCCGTCCTTCGCCGGTCTGTCGTGGAAGGAGCTCGGAGAGCAGGCCCAGCTGCATGCGACGCGTCCCGCCGCCTCGGCGCCGGAGGGCGTGCCCGCACCGACCGCACCGGCCGCCGCTGCCGAGGGCAAGCTGCGCCTGATCGCGCCGCGCCCGCTGATGAGCGGTGCCGCCGTCTCTCGCACCGCATCGCTCGCGCACGAGCGCGCAGCGTGGGTGATGATCAGCCACGCCGACGCGCAGCAGCATGCGATCAAGCGCGGCGATCAGATCGCGGTTCGCCACGCCGCCGGCGAGCACATCGGCGAGGCACGCATCTCGCGCCGCCTGCTGCCGGGCACCGTTCGCATCAACTGGAGCGGCGCCGCCGGCACCGGCACCTCCGCGACCGTGGGAGCCACGTAACCGGCATGGTCGACGGCGTCATCGCAACGATCATCAAGGCCTTCTTGCTGATCAACATCCTGATGGTCTTCTTCGCGTTTATGACGTGGGTCGAGCGCAAGTTGATCGGCCGCTTCCAGGCACGTTATGGCCCGAACCGCGTCGGCCCGTACGGCCTCATGCAGCCGATCGCCGACCTCGGCAAGATGCTGCAGAAGGAGAACATGATCCCGGACGGCGCGCGTCCGAAGCTGTACCTCTTCGCGCCGTGGATCGCCATGGCGTGTGCGCTCGGTGCCTTCGGCCTGATGCCGTTCGGCAACGTGGCCACGCTGCCGTTCACCGACTACACGTTCCACCTCTACATCGCCGACACCAGCGTCTCGCTGCTCGTCGTCGCGGCGATCGGCTCGCTCGGCTTCTACGGCCTGATGATCGGCGGCTGGGCGTCGTCCTCCAAGTACGCCCTGCTCGGCGGCATGCGCGCCATCGCGCAGCTCGTTTCCTACGAGGTGGCCTTCACCCTCGCCGTGATCGGCGTGATCATCCAGGCCAGCTCGCTGTCGTTCGTCACGATCTCGAACGCGCAGGACAACCTCTGGTACTTCATCCCGCAGATCCTCGGCTTTCTGGTCTTCTTCGTCGCGGCCGTCGCCGAGTCGAACCGCCCGCCGTTCGACCTGACGGAGGCCGACGGCGAGGTCGTCGCCGGCTACCACACCGAGTACGGCGGCATGCGCTACGCCATGTTCGCCGCGGCCGAGTTCGTCAACGCGATCACGCTGTCGGCGCTCGGCGCGGTGCTGTTCTTCGGCGGTCCGAGCGGTCCGTATCTGCCGGGTCCGCTGTGGATGCTGATCAAGATCGGCGCCTTCCTGTTCGTTCTGATCTGGATCCGTGCCACGCTGCCGCGCGTGCGATTCGATCAGTTGATGAAGCTGGGCTGGAAGGTCCTGCTGCCCGTGGCCACCCTCAACCTGCTGCTGACCGCGGCAGTCGTGGCGTACCGCTAGGAGACTGAGGATGCTTGATTCCGTCAAGGGCTTCTCGACCACGTTCCGGCACCTGTTCCACAAGCCGGTGACGCAGCAGTACCCCGAGTACAAGCGCCCGGTCTACCCGCGCTTCCGTGGCCGGCATCAGCTGCACCGCCACGACAACGGCCTGGAGAAGTGCGTCGGCTGCTCGCTGTGCGCCGCCGCCTGCCCGTCCGACTGCATCCGTGTCGTCCCGGCCGAGAACACGCCGGACAACCGGGTCTCGGCCGGCGAGCGCCACGCGCGCATCTACGAGATCAACATGGCGCGCTGCATCTTCTGCGGCTACTGCGAACTGGCCTGCCCGTTCGATGCGATCACCCTCGGCAACGACTTCGAGCTGTCGGAGATCTCGCGCGAGGCGCTGGTCTACACGAAGAGCATGCTGCTCGAGAAGCCCGTGCTGCGCACGCCGTCCGAGGCGATCGATCCGTACGACGTGCCCGCTCAGGGTGAGGAGCACGTGCTCGGCATGTACGACGTCGTCACGGCGACCGATCCGGAAGGTCCGCAGGCCTAGTGGACATCGCGGTCTTCTTCCTCGCCGCTGCTGCGGCAATCGCCACGGCCGTCGCGGTCGTCGCGCAGAAGAACCCGTTCGTGTCGGCGCTTGCCCTGCTCGGCAACCTCGTGTCGCTGGCCGTCCTGATGCTGCTGCTCGAAGCGCAGTTCGTCGCGATCGCGCAGATCATCGTCTACGCCGGCGCCGTGATGGTCATGTTCCTGTTCGTGATCGCGTACGTCGGCCCGCGCGGCGAAGTTGGACCTGGTGACCGCAAGCCGTGGCAGGTCTGGCTGGCCGTGCTCGCCGGCGCGCTGATCGCCATCGAGGTCATCGTCGTCACGTACGGCGCCACGTTCAGCGATTGGGCCGAGATCGACGGCAACTACGGATCGCCCGCCGCGATCGGCGAGGCGCTCGTCACGAACTACCTGCTCGCCTTCGAAGTCGTCTCCGTGATCCTCTTCATGGGCGCCGTCGCCGGCGTCATCTTCGGCACCGGTGGCCGTCCTCGGCGCCTGTCGAACGACGAGGTGCTTGCCAAGGAGACCGAGTCGGCCGAGCAGCGCCGCCGCGAGGCGTCGCGCGCCGTGCTCGATGCCGCCCGCGACTCGATGGGGGAGGGCGCCTGATGAGCGTGCCGATTACGTTCTTCCTGGGGCTCAGCGCGATCCTCTTCTCGGTTGGCCTGATCGGCGTGCTCCTGCGTCGCAGCCCGCTGACGATCCTGCTGTCGCTCGAAGTCATGCTCAACTCGGTCAACCTCACCCTGATCGCGTTCTCGCGCGAGGTGGGCGGGACCGACGGGCAGGTCTTCGCGCTGATCGTGATGGGCGTTGCCGCCGCCGAGGTCGTCGTCGGCCTGGGCCTCGTCGTCGCCATGACGCGCCGCGAGATGGTGCTCGACACCGACGAGCTGAGGACGCTGAACGGCTGAGATGACTGAACTCGTCTGGATCACCCTTGCGCTGCCGATCGTCGGCGTCATCGTGCTCACGCTGCTCGGCATGAAGCTGCCGGCGCGGGGTGCCGGCTGGTTCGCCTCGCTGATCATGCTCGCGGCCTTCGGCTGTGCTGCGGTCGCGACGGTCATCCTCGCCACGCGCCCGGAGGAGGAGCGCCAGGTCGTTCAGGTCGCCTGGACGTGGCTGTCGGCCGGCAATTTCTCGGTCGGCCTCGATCTCTGGTTCGACGAGCTCACCGCCGTGATGCTGCTCATCATCACGGGCGTCGGCTTCCTGATCCACGTGTACTCGATCGGGTACATGGAGGACGACCCGCAGTCGCGCCGCTTCATGGCGTACCTCAACCTGTTCGTCTTCTCGATGCTGCTGCTCGTGCTCAGCGCCAACCTGGTGCTGCTGCTCGCCGGCTGGGGCCTCGTCGGACTCTCGTCGTACCTGCTGATCGGCTTCTGGCACAACAAGCCGAAGGCGATCAAGGCGGCCAAGAAGGCGTTCATCATGAATGCCATCGGCGACGTCGGCATCGCGATCGGCGCGTTCCTGCTGTTCGTCGATCTCGGCACGCTCAGCTACAGCGGCATCTTCGCCGGCGCCGCCAGCCTGTCGGAGACGCAGGCCTCGATCGCGTGTCTGCTCCTCCTCGTCGGCGCTGTCGCGAAGTCCGCGCAGCTGCCGCTCCACACCTGGCTGCCCGACGCCATGGAGGGTCCGACCCCGATCAGCGCCCTGATCCATGCCGCCACGATGGTCACCGCCGGCGTCTACCTGATCGCGCGCTTTAACCCGCTCTTCCATCAGGCGCCGAAGGTGCTCGACCTAATCGTCATCATCGGCGTGGTCGGCCTCTTGATGGCGGGCCTGATCGCGCTGGTCCAGACCGACATCAAGCGCATCATTGCCTTCTCGACGATGAGCCAGATCGCCTACATGTTCGTCGGCGTCGGGCTGATGTCGTACTGGTCCGGCGTGTTCCACCTCTTCACGCACGCGTTCTTCAAGGCCCTGCTGTTCCTCGGCGCCGGCCTCGTGATCCACGCGCTGCACGGGGAGCAGGACATCCGCAACATGGGCGGCCTCCGCAAGCAGCTGCCGAAGGTCTACTTCTGCATGATGATCGGCGCGCTCGCGCTGTCCGGCATCTTCCCGTTCTCCGGCGGCTTCTCGAAGGACGCGATCCTCAGCTCGGCGCTGTCGGTCGACTCGCCGATCGGCTGGATCGCCTACGTCGGTGGTCTGGTCGGTGCCCTGCTGACGGGCATCTACACCTTCCGCCTGATGTTCATGGTCTTCCACCGCCGCATGTCGCCGTACGCCGAGAACGTCATCCCGCATTCGGTCAAGCACCACGGAGAGGGTCCGAGCACGATGCTCTGGCCGGTCTACATCCTCTCGATCGGCGCTGCCTTCGCAGGCCTGCTGCAGATCCCGGGCCTCACGCACGTGTTCTCCTCGTGGCTCGAGCCGATCTCGCCCTACGGCATGGTCGAGGCGACCGCAGGCCAGGATTGGTTCACCACGCTGATCGGATCGGCCGTCGGCCTGATCGGCATCGCCGTTGCGTACCACCTCTACGCACGTGAGAACGACGCGCCCGAGCTGATCCGCAATGGCCGCGCTCGCCTGATCCATCGCGCGCTCGAGCGCCGTCTCTACTGGGACGACCTCTACCTCTGGACGTTCGAGAAGCCGCTGCAGTGGGCCTCGGCCTTCCTCAACCGCGACGTCGACAGCCCGGCCTTCCGCTGGGCGCCGCTCGACGGCCTCGGCCAGCTGACCGCCTTCTTCGGCCGCTCGTTCACGATCATCGAGAACGGCATCGTGCGCATGTACGCGCTGGTCTTCGCGCTCGGCATCGGTGCTGTGATCCTCTACCTCCTGGTGCGTGGCTAGATGATCACCGTCTCCTGGCTCATCGCCGTTCCCGCCATTGCCGCGGTTGTCCTGCTGCTCCTGCCGCTGGGGCAGAAGCTCGCGGGCTACCTCGCGCTGCTCGTCTCGCTCGCCGTCGCGGGCGGTGTGATCGGCTTCATCTACCGCTACGAGCCGCTCGGTGGTCTCCAGTTCGGCGACAACGTCGCGTGGATCAACCCGCTAGGCGTGCGCTGGCACGTCGCCCTCAACGGCGTCTCCCTGGCCATGGTCGCGATCACCGCGCTGATCACGTGCTGCGGCATCGGGTACGGCATGTGGGCCCGTCGCGAGCGCTCGCACGCCTCCTACGCGCTGATCCTGCTAACCGAGGCGTTCCTGATCATCGTCTTCACCGCGCAGGACCTCGTAGTCTTCTACGTCGGCTTCGAGGGCATGCTGATCCCGCTGCTCGTCCTGCTCGCCGCGTGGGGCGGCAAGGGTCGCAAGGCCGCGATGGTCCAGGTGATCGCCTACACCGCGATGGGCACGCTGCTGATGCTGCTCGCCATCGCCTGGCTCGGCTTCACGGCGCCGGGCGGCCCGAACTTCGACATGGTCAGCGCCATCGGCCGTGGCAACGATTGGGTCTTCGCCGCCTTCGCCTTCGCGCTGGCGATCAAGTCGCCGCTGTTCCCCTTCCACGGGTGGGTGCTGCCCGCGTACCGCGAGGCCTCGCCCGAGGTCGCTGCGGTGCTCAGCGGCGTGGCGTCGAAGGCCGGCGGGTACGCCTTCCTCGCGATCCTCGTGCCGCTCTTCCCCGAGCAGTCGGCCAAGTTCGCATGGGTGTTCATCACCCTCGGCGCGATCGGCTTCCTCTACGGCGCCTTCCTGGCCTTCCGCCAGCCCGATGGCCGTGGCGTCGTCGCCTACTCGTCGATCGCCCAGATGTCGTTCATCATCCTCGGCGTCTTCCTGCTGAACGACCGCGGCGCGACCGGTGCGACGTTCCAGATGGTCAACCACGCGCTCGTCTCCGCTGCGCTGTTCCTGCTCGCCGGCTGGCTCGAGACGCAGGCCGGCTCCGGCTCGTTCAAGCATCTCGGTGGACTCGCCCGCAGCCGTCCGGTCCTCGCGACCACCGCGCTGATCGTCGGCATGGCCGCGCTGGCCGTCCCGGGCTCGAGCGTCTTCGCCTCCGAGTTCCTGATCCTGCTCGGCGCCTTCGAGGACTACTGGTGGCTCGGTGCGATCGTCTCGATCGGCATCGTGCTCGCCGCCATGTACATGCTTCGCTGGATCTCGGCGGTCCTGCATGAGCGTGAGGGCGACTTCGTCGGTACGCTGGATCCGCCGGATCTTCGCCGCGGCGCGCTGCTCTGCATCCTGCCGCTCGTGCTCTGCCTGCTCGGCCTGAGCATCGCGCCGGCGCAGTTCACCGATCGCGTCGACGCAACGACGACCGCGATGATCCACGCGGCGGCACAGGAGGCGGGCCGATGATCCAGGCTCCTTCCGTCGACTGGGTGGCCATCGCCCCCGAGGTCGCGCTGATCATCGGCGCGTTCGGCCTGCTGCTGCTCGCCACCTTCGCGCGCGCCTACGAGCGCGGGCTCAGCGTTGTCGTTGGTCTCGGCACGCTCGCCGTCTCCGCAGCGTTCTCGATCGCGGCCTGGGGCGGTGCGCCGGTGCTGACGATGGCCAATGCCTTCCGCGTCGATGACCTCACCGAGCTCGTGCGCATCACCGTCGCCGTCATGGCCGCCTTCGTGATCCTGCTGTCGGTCGGCTGGGCGCGCTTCCGCGAGCACGGCTCGGAGTTCACCGCACTGCTGCTGCTCGTCTGCGCCGGCATGGGCATCGTCGCCGGCTCGACGTCGTTCGTCACGCTGTTCGTCGGCCTCGAGCTCTTCTCGCTCTCGCTCTACGTGCTCTGTGCGTTCGACGGCAAGAGCCGCGCCTCGCTCGAGGCGGGCTTCAAGTACCTCGTGCTCGGCACGATCGGCTCGATCGTCCTCGTCTACGGCGCCGCGTTCCTCTACGGCGCGACGGGCTCGTTCATGTACGGCGGTATCGCCGACGCGTTGGCCAAGGGCGGCTCGGATGATTCGATCGTCACGCTCGGCACCGCGCTCGTGCTGATCGGCCTGCTCTTCAAGGTCGGCGCCATGCCGTTCCACATGTGGGTGCCAGACGTCTACGAGGGCGCGCCCACGCAGGTGACGGGCTTCATGGCCGGCGCCACCAAGCTGGTTGCCTTCGTCGCCCTGGCCCGCGTCGTGCTCGACGCACTGCCGTCGCAGGAGCACCTGTGGTCGCCGGTGCTGATCATCGCCGCCGTCGTCACGATCATCGGCGGCAACATCGCCGCGCTCGTGCAGACCAACGTCAAGCGCATGATCGCCTGGTCGAGCGTCGGCGCGGCAGGTTACGCGCTGATCGGCATCATCGTCAACGGCAGCGACGGGCTGCGCGGTCTCGTCTTCTACCTGGCCGCCTATGCGTTCACCGCGATGGGCGCCTTCGCCGTGATCGCCGTCTTCGAGCGCGATCAGACGCGTGAGAAGGGCTACGCCACGCTCGACGGCATGCGCGCCTGGGGGTACAGCCGACCGTTCGCGGGCATGGCGATGGTTGTCTTCCTGCTGGCCTTTGCCGGCTTCCCGCCCACCGCGGGCTTCATCGGCAAGTTCGTGGTCTCCGGCACGGCGGTCTCGCACGGCTACGCGTACCTCGCGATCGTCGGCGCGATCGGCTCCGTGATCGGTCTCGGCTACTACCTCCGCGTGGTCCTCGCCATGTACGACCGCTCCCGCAAGAGCGACGTCGGTCTGCCCGCGTCGCCCGGCCTCGGTGGCGCCACGGTGGTCATCCTGCTCTGTCTCGTAGTCGTGCTGCTCGGCGGCATCCTGCCGGGTGTGCTGCTCGACTGGTCGGGCCAGGCCTCGGCGTTCCTCGCCGTCGTCAAGTAGCGCCTAGTCTTTCCGCGGATAGCCCGCCGAGGAGGACACGATGCCCGAGAACACCATGATCACCTGGCTTGGCCACGCGACCTGGCACATCAAGACGCCGGGCGGCGTCGACGTCGTTGTCGATCCCTGGCTGTCGACGAATCCGATGTGCCCGGAGTCGGCCTACGAGACGTCGGCCGACGTCGTGCTCGTCACGCACGGCCACGGCGACCACATCGCCGACGCCGTCGAGGTGTCCAAGCGTGGCAACGCCACGACGATCGCGCAGTACGAGATCGCCGGGTGGCTCGGCGAGCAGGGCGCCACGAACACGATCGGCATGAACACCGGCGGGACCGTGGAGACCAATGGTCTCAAGGTCACGATGACGCAGGCCTTCCATTCGAGCGCCCTGCCCGACGGCTCCTACGGCGGCGACCCGGTCGGCTTCGTGGTCGAACTCGAGAGCGGCCAGCGCATCTACATCGCGGGTGATACGGGCGTGTTCGGCGACATGGCGCTGATTGGCGAGCTCTACCAGCCCGTCATCGCGATCCTCCCGATCGGCGACCTCTTCACGATGGGGCCGTTCCAGGCCGCGCACGCGACACGCCTGCTGGGCGTCAAGCACGTGCTGAGCTCGCACTGGGGCACGTTCGACGCGCTCACGGGCACGCCCGACAAGCTGAAGACCGAGCTTACGAAGCTCGGTCTCGGCGACGTCACCGTGCACGTGCTCGAGCCGGGCCAGTCGCTCTAGCGCCATGACGTTCTCGATCGTCGCATTTGATCGGACCACCGGCGACGTAGGAGTCGCGGTCGCCTCGAAGTTCCCGGCTGTCGGAGCAGTCGTCCCCTGGCTCGAAGCAGGTGTCGGCGCAGTGGCGACTCAGTCGTTCGTCAACGCGCGTTACGGCCCTGACGGACTCGATCTGCTGCGTGCGGGGGAGAGCCCAACCAAGGCTGCAGACCTGCTCACTCGTGCTGATGAGGGGCGTGCCGTGCGCCAGCTTGGGATGGTGGATTGCAACGGCGGATCTGCCACGTTTACGGGCGAGGAGTGCCTCGACTGGGCTGGAGGGGTGTGCGGCGACGGGTTTGCAATTCAAGGCAATCTGCTCGCTGGGGCTCAGGTCGTCGCCGCGATGGAACAGGCCTGGCTTGCCTCAGTCGAGGCAGCGTTTGTCGATCGCCTGATGGCCGCCCTGCTGGCCGGTGATCGTGCGGGTGGAGACCGTCGGGGTCGCCAATCCTCCTCGATCCACATCAAGCGGAAGGGTGCCGGCTACGGGGGTGCAACGGATCAGCTGATCGACCTGCGTGTGGATGACCATGTTGATCCAGTGCCCGAACTGCAGCGACTCATCGACATTCACATGCTGCTGTTTGGCACGACGCCGGAGTCCGAGTGGATCGCGATCGACCATGCCGTTGCCGAAAAGATTCGTGCTGCGCTTCACGCACAGGGCACCAAGATCGCGGCCACCGGCCCATGGAATGCCGACGTCGAGGAAGCCCTCAAAGCTTGGGTCATCAACGAGAACATCGACGAACGCTGGTCAGGCGGCGACCAGATTGACCCGGTCGTGCTCGAGCACCTGCTGGCTTAGACGACCTTCAGCGGCTTCTTGATCCGCGCCAGCGGATCCTGCGTGCGCATGCCGTGCAGGCGCTCGGCCAGTGCGCGGATGGTGACGGCGGCGGGTGAGTCGGGCGCGCTGATCGTGAAGGGCACACCGACATCGCCGCCTTCGCGGAGCGCTGGCTCAAGCGGGATCTCCGCGAGCAGCGGCACCTCGAGGTGGCTGGCCAGCGACGCGCCGCCACCGGAGCCGAAGAGATCGTCGCGCTCGCCACAGCACGGGCAGACGCGGTACGACATGTTCTCGATGACGCCGACGACGCGCATGTTGACGCGCTCGGAGACGGCAGCGGCGCGCTCGGCAACACGCTGCGCCGCAGCTTGGGGGGTAGTGATCACCACGGCCTCGGCATTCGGCACGAGACCGCCGAGCGAGATGGCGACGTCGCCGGTGCCTGGCGGCATGTCGATCAGCAGGACGTCGAGCTCGCCCCAGTGGACGTCGGACAGGAACTGCTGCATCGCCTTGTGGAGCATCGGACCGCGCCACAGAACCGCACCGCCCTCCTCCATGAAGTAGCCGATCGAGATCGTCTTGAGTCCGTGTGCGACGGGCGGCACGATCATCTTGTCGACGGTGACCGGGCGCTGATGGATGCCGAGCATGCCGGGGATCGAGAAGCCATAGATGTCGGCGTCGATCACGCCGACCTCCAGGCCCATCTGCTGGAAGGCGATCGCGAGGTTGACGGTCAGCGACGACTTGCCGACGCCACCCTTGCCGGAGGCGACGGCGATCACGCGGGTCGATGGGGAGACGCTCAGCTCGCCGGCGGGCTTCGGCGGACGGCCACCACGCAACTTCGTGGCGAGCGCCGCGCGCTGATCCTCCGACATGCTGCCGAACTCGATCGCCACACGCTCGACGCCGGGGACGGAGCCCACCTCGCGTGTGACGTCGTCGTTGATCGTGGCCTTCAGCGGGCAGCCGGGAATCGTCAGCGTCACGCCGACGGTTACGTCGCCACCCTCGATCGCGATGCTCTTGATCATGTCGAGCGTCACGAGGTCCTGCTTCAGCTCGGGATCGATCACCCGGGTGAGGGCCTCGCGGATCTGGTCTTCGGTCAGCGCCATGGCAGCAGGCTAGCCGGACTCAGTCCTTGGGGCCGTCGAGCGTGCGGATCACGAGGCCATCGAGCGTTTTCGGATAGAAGTACGTGCTCTTCTGCGGCATGACCTCGCCGGCGAGCGCGACGGCCTCGACTTCGCGCACCGTGGGCGCGCGCAGGATGAAGCCCACGTCGCCCGACTCCTCGACCTTCGCGGCCGCGTCGTCGGAGTACGCCGTGTAACGAATGCGATGCGTCTTGGCCACGACGTCGGCGGGCAGGTCGAGCAGCGGGCCGAGCACGCGCTCCTGCAGCATCACGGCGTCGATCCGGTCGAGTGGCGAGTCGGCGGGAGCGTCTGCGGGTGCGCTGACGAGCATGGGCGGCAACCCCTGGCGGACGAGTCCGAAGACGCCGTGGTCGTGCGGGATCTTCGCCATCGCGGTCTCGAGCTGCGCGACGCCGTCGCCCGCCTCCTCGACGGTGAAGCCCGCCTCGCGGAGCAGGCCGGGCAGGCGCTCCTGGGTCGTCGCGGCGACGCCACTGACGATGCGGTGGATCGGGAAGATGACCAGACCGGGCGAGGCGCCGTTCGTCAGGAACATCATCATCGAGTTCGCGGAGGGATCCTGCGGAAACGCATCGCGATAGGCGAGCGAGGTCGCGTAGCGGTGATGACCGTCGGCGATCAGCAGCCGGCGCTCCGCGAGGATGTCGTGGATGCGCTCCTGCAGGGCCTCGTCGGTGACGCGCCACATGCGCAGGTGCGTGCCGTGGTCGTCGGTCAGGTCGACAATCGGCAGCGGTTCGGAGCCGAGGCGCAGCGCGGCGTCGATGTCGCCGTAGGGGTCGTCGTAGGTGACGAGAATCGGCGACGGCTGGGCGTGCGTGGTGCGAAGCAGGCGCAGGCGATCCTCGACGATGTTCGGCATGGTGCGCTCGTGCGGGAGGATCGTGCCCTCACCGCGGGGCAGACCAACCAGCGCGATCATGCCGGTGCGCACGCGCGTGACGCCGTCGGGGCCGGTGAAGGTCTCCTCGGTGCGGTAGAGGCACGGCACGTCTTCCTCGCGCAGTGTGCCGTCCTCGCGCCATTCGTCGAGCAGACGGCGCGCGTTCTCCGCACGGCCGACGTCGGGCAGGATCAGACGCACGACGTTGCGGTTGCTGCGCGCCACGAGGCGCATGCGGTCGGCCAGCTGGATCACGTCGTACGGCGGTGCGACCACGCTGTACGCCGGATGCCGCTTGGGGTCATAGCGCAGCCCGCGAAACGGGCGGACCTCGAGGTGCTCGGGCGTCGTCATGCGCGGGGCATCGTATCGGGCTTTGCAGGCATTCCGTCCCGGCCTGCGCTGGAGGCACGGATGCCCTGCGCATGACGACGTCGGATGCTCCAAAGGGGTCAGACCCTTTTGGCGCATGAAGATCGGCCGCATCACCACGCAGCAGCGCGCATGCTCCAAAAGGGTCTGACCCCTTTGGAGCATCCTCTCCAGCACACCGCCGACTAGACTCACCCATGTGAGCGCAGAAGCACGCACCGCCGTCCGCGATCTTGTCGAAGGCCAGCTTGTCGACTCGACGTTTGCCGTCATTCGCAAGGACCGGCGCCGCACGCGCACGGGCTCGCCGTACCTTGCGCTCGAGCTGGCCGACAAGACCGGCCGTGTGAAGGCCACGATTTTCGACGACGCCCCGATCCTGGACGGACGCTTCGAGGTCGGAGACGTCATCCGCGTGCTGGGCAGCGTGGAGGAGTACCGTGGCCGTCCGCAGATCGTCGTGCGCTCCGTCGAGCAGACGGACGTCGCGCCCGACGCACTCGAGTTCACGCCCGGCGCGCGCCGCGACGTCGACGACCTCGAGGGCTTCCTCGAGTTCTTGGCGGAGGACATCACCGACGAGGGTCTGCGCAACCTCACGCGTGCCGTGCTCAACGACGGCGCCTTCCGTACCGCGTTCCGCGCCGCACCGATGAGCGTCGAGCAGCACCACGCCTACGCCGGTGGTGCGCTGCAGCACACGGTTGCTGTCGCCACGGCGTGTCGCGAGCTCTGGCTGCTGCACCCGCGCCTCGACGAGTCGGTCGTCGCAGCGGCGAGCCTGCTTTTCGCGGTCGGCGCCGCCGATGCCTTCGTCCCCGGTCCTGTGCTCGTGCAGTCGGAGGAGGGGCGCCTGCTCGGCATTCCGCGCCTGTCGACGCGTCGGATCGAGCAGGCTGCCGACCGGCTCGGCACCTCGCGCGACCGCGTCGTCGCCGTGCTGCACTGCATCGACGCCGATCGCGCCAAGACGCCGGAGGCCGCGTGTCTGCACGGCGCCGTCGCCCTCGATGCTTCGGTCTCCGTGGCGCTCGCCCAGGCGGCTGGCCGATCGGCCGAAGCGCAATAGACTGCACGCGTGCGCCTCGCGCTCGCCCAGCTTGATCCGACGGTCGGCGACCTCGCCGGCAATGCCGCGCTGATCCGCGCTGCGGTCGACCGTGCCGCCGAACAGGGCGCGGACCTGGTCGTCACGCCCGAGCTAGCGATCTGCGGGTATCCGCCTGAGGACCTCGTGCTGCGCCCGACGTTCGTGGCGGCGTGCGAAGCGGCGGTTGCCGAACTCGCGGTTGGTCTGCCTATCCCGGTTATCGTCGGCGGCCCGCACGCGGGCACCACGGGCGTGTGCAACTCCGCGTTCCTGCTGCGAGACGGGAAGATCGAGGCGCGCTTCGACAAGATGGCGCTGCCCAACTACAGCGTGTTCGACGAGCAGCGCACGTTCGTGCCCGGCACGGGACCGCTGATCGTCGATGTGGCCGGCGAGCGCGTGGGCCTGTCGATCTGCGAGGACATCTGGGTCACCGACGGCCCGGCGCATGCCGCCGCGCGCGAGGGTGCGACGCTGATCGTCAACCTGTCGGCCTCGCCGTACCACCTCGGCAAAGGCGAGCAGCGCGACGCGCTCATCGCCGCCTTCGCCCGCGACCACGGCGTCGCCGTCGGCTACGCCAATCTCGTGGGTGGCCAGGACGAGCTCGCCTTCGATGGCCGCAGCCTGGTCTACGACGCGGCGGGCGAGTTGATCGCGCGTGGCGTCTACTGCGCAGAGGATCTCGTGGTGTGCGACGTGCCGGGTGGGGCGGGGGAGATCGCGCCGCTGCCGGACAGTCGCGATGCCGAGCTGTGGGCCGCGCTCACATTGGGGCTGCGCGACTACGTGAACAAAAACGGCTTCAGCGGTGTGCTGTTTGGCCTGTCGGGCGGCATCGATTCGGCGCTCGTCGCTGCGCTCAGCGTCGATGCGCTGGGCGCCGATCGCGTGCATGGGGTATCGATGCCCACGCGGTACAACCTGTCGGAGACGCGTACGGATGCCCAGGAGGTGGCGGAGAACCTCGGGATCAACTTCCGCGAGCTGCCGATCGAAGACCTGCGCCTCGCCTTCCATGACCTGCTGCCCGAGATCGATGGGTTGGCGGCAGAGAACATGCAGGCGCGTCTGCGTGGCGTGATCCTCATGAGCCTGTCGAACCAGCACGGCTGGCTGGTGCTCACGACCGGCAACAAGAGCGAGGTCGCGACGGGCTACTCGACGCTCTACGGCGATTCGGTCGGCGGCTTCGCGCCGATCAAGGACGTGCCGAAGACGACGGTGTTCGCGCTGAGCCGCCACGTCAATGCGATCCATGGTCGCGAGGTGATTCCGGTCTCGACGATCGAGCGTCCGCCCACGGCCGAGCTGCGCGAGGGCCAGCGCGACGATCAGTCGCTGCCGCCGTACGACGTGCTCGATCCGGTCCTGCACGCGTACATCGAGGAGCGCCGCTCGCCCGCGGAGATTGCGGCCGCTGGTCTCGTCGACCTCGACACGGCCAAGCGCATCGCGGGTCTCGTCGATCGCGCCGAGTACAAGCGCCGTCAGGCCGCGCCCGGCCTCAAGGTCCATCCCATCGCCTTCGGCCGCGATCGCCGCATGCCCATCACCAACCGCTTCTCGTAGGAGGCTCCCCATGCTGATCCACCACACCCAGGACCCTCAGTGGATGGCCGACGCGTACGTCGTCGCCAAGGAGAAGGGCGGCCCCGCGCTCTGGATCGACTGCAACGGCGCTCACGACGATCTGCACCGCTTCGTCGAGGAGAACGACCTGACGATCGAGGGCGTGCTGCTGACGCACCACCACATCGACCACATCTACGACCTCGACGAGGTGCTGGACCGCTACGGCGTCGAGGCCGGCGCGAGCGCCCGCGCGATCGAGCTGATTCGTGAGGACGGCCACTTCGACGGCGAGATCGCATACACCCTCGAGGAGGACGGCACGATCGACGTGGCAGGCATGCAGGTGCGGGCGATTCCGACACCGGGCCACGCCGGCGGCCACCTGGCCTTCCTGATCGAGGGCACCGACGTCTTCACCGGCGACGTGCTGTTCGACGGCACGGTCGGCGGCACGCGCGCTCCGGGCCACACCGATCTTGCCGACCTCAAGGCGTCGATCGACCGCCTGCTGGCGCTGCCGGACGCCACCGTCGTGCATCCGGGGCACGTCAGCCCGACGACGATCGGTGCTGAGCGCGCGTCGAACCCGTTCGTCCGCTACTTCCGTGGCGAGGACGCCGCGCTGGAGGAGCCCGTCATCGCCTGGGGCAATCCGGCCACGCTGCTGGTCTGGGGCCCCGACTACGACGGCGGCCACAAGGCGCTGGTGCGCTGGGCCGACGGCTCCGAGGACATCGTCGGCGGCTCCAAGGTCGAACGCGGCTAGCGGCAGTGCCACATCGTGGTGCCGGCTGGTGAAGGCTCCCCGGTGTGGCGGAAATCTCGCCGCAGGCAGGCTATGTTGCCCATACACACCGGGACAATCGTTCCGGCTCGTTGACACCGCCTTCGCGCTGATCCGTGCGGGGTCGGAAGAACCACATCCACGGAATCGCGCGAGCGTACGGAGGTAGCCAGATGTCCAGCGAAGGCAAGTGCCCGGTCACGGGAATGGGGAGCGGGGGAACGTCGAACCGCGATTGGTGGCCGAACCAGCTGAATCTGCGGATCCTGCATCAGAACGCCGTGGAGACCGACCCGATGGGCGAGGACTTCGACTACGCCGCGGAGTTCGCCACGCTCGATCTGGCCGCCGTCAAGGCCGACCTCGTCGAGTTGATGACCGACTCGCAGGAGTGGTGGCCCGCCGACTATGGGCACTACGGCCCGTTCTTCGTGCGCATGACCTGGCACGCAGCCGGCACGTACCGCATTCAGGACGGTCGTGGTGGCGCCGGCACGGGCATGCAGCGCTTCGCCCCGCTTAACAGCTGGCCGGACAACGCCAACCTCGATAAGGCGCGTCGCCTGCTCTGGCCGATCAAGCAGAAGTACGGCCGCAAGCTCTCGTGGGCCGACCTGCTGGTGCTCACGGGCAACGTCGCCATGGAGTCGATGGGCTTCGAGACATTTGGCTTCGGCGGCGGTCGTGCCGACGTCTGGGAGCCCGAGGAGGACATCTACTGGGGCGACGAGGACGTCTGGCTCGACGACAAGCGCTACAGCGGCGATCGCCAGCTGGAGAACCCGCTGGCAGCCGTGCAGATGGGCCTGATCTACGTGAACCCGCAGGGCCCGAACGGCAATCCCGATCCGCTTGCCGCCGCGATCGACATCCGCGAGACGTTCCTCCGCATGGCGATGAACGACGAGGAGACGGTTGCTCTCGTGGCCGGTGGTCATACGTTCGGCAAGACCCACGGCGCGGCGACGGAGGATCATCTCGGTCCCAACCCCGAGGCGGCACCGCTGCAGGAGATGGGCTTCGGCTGGAAGAACAGCTTCGGTACCGGCAAGGGCAATCAGGCGATCACCAGCGGCCTCGAGGGCGCCTGGACGCCGACGCCGATCGCGTGGGACAACAGCTACTTCGACACGCTCTTCGGCTACGAGTGGGAGCTGACGAAGAGCCCGGCCGGCGCGCATCAGTGGATCCCCGCTGGCGGCGCCGCGTCCGACGCCGTCCCCGACCCGCAGGACCCGTCGCTCTCGCATCCGCCCGTGATGCTCACCACCGACCTCGCGCTGCGGATGGACCCGATCTACGAGCCGATCTCCCGCCGCTTCCACGAGGACCCGGCGGCGTTCGCCGATGCGTACGCGCGTGCGTGGTTCAAGCTGACGCATCGCGACATGGGCCCGAAGGCCCGCTACCTCGGTCCCGAGGTGCCCGCGGAGGAGCTCATCTGGCAGGACCCCGTCCCGGCCGTCGATCATCCGCTGATCGATTCCGCCGACATCGCGGCACTCAAGGCCAAGCTGCTCGCCTCGGGGCTGTCCGTCGCCCAGCTGGTCGAGACGGCCTGGGCCTCGGCCTCGACGTTCCGCGGCAGCGACAAGCGCGGTGGCGCCAACGGTGCGCGTATCCGTCTTGCCCCGCAGAAGGACTGGGCGGTCAACAATCCCGCTGCACTCGCGACCGCGCTGTCGGCCATCGAGGCCGTACAGCAGGAGTTCAACGCCGCGCAGTCCGACGGCAAGCGCGTCTCGCTGGCCGACCTGATCGTGCTGGGTGGCTGTGCCGCCGTCGAGCAGGCTGCTCGTGCTGCCGGACATGAGGTCACGGTGCCCTTCGCGCCGGGCCGCACCGACGCCATGCAGGAGCAGACCGACGTCGAGTCGTTCGCCGTGCTCGAGCCGCTGTCGGATGGGTTCCGCAACTACTCGAGTGCAAACAACTGGGACCCGCGTCCGCTAGAGCACCAGCTGATCGACCGCGCCAACCTGCTGACGTTGACGGCACCGGAGCTGACGGTCCTGATCGGCGGCCTGCGGGCGATCAACGGCACGCTGACGGCGCGCCCGGAGGTCCTCACCACGGACTTCCTCGTCAACCTGCTCGACATGAGCACCGCGTGGCAGCCCACGTCGAGCGATGAGCAGTCCTTCGAGGGTCGTGATCGCTCGACCGGTGAAGTCAAGTGGACCGGCACCCGCGTCGATCTCGTGTTCGGCTCGAACTCGCAGCTGCGCGCGCTCGCCGAGGTCTACGCCTCCGACGATGCGCAGGCCAAGTTCGTCGGCGACTTCGTCGCCGCGTGGGACAAGGTCATGAACCTCGATCGGTTCGACCTGAACTAATCACAATCGTCGCCCGGGTCGGCCATCGCGCCGGCCCGGGCCGATGATGACGTGGCGTTGGTGGGCTAGCGTCGTGCGGCGCGTTCGCGCGCGGCAGCGACGAGGTCCTGAAACGGCCCGAGCCAGCGCTCGTCCCGCCGCCACATGAACTCGTTGTGCCATTGCAGGCCCACGGCGTACGGCGCGTCAGGCGCGCTCTCGGTCGCCTCGATCACGCCGTCCTCGGCGCGGGCCACGGGGACGAGGCGCTCGCCGGTGCGGGCCACCGCCTGATGGTGGAAGGAGTTGATCAGCGGCGCGCCGGCGCCGATCCAGCCAGCCAGGCGACTGCCGGGCTCGACCTCGAGCGCGTGCCAGTGTTCGCCCGGAGCGGCCTCGGCGTACTCGACCCAGTCGACCATGTGGGTGCGCGATTCGGGGTGTTGCGAGGGGACGTCCTGCGTGAGTGCGCCACCGTCGGCGACGGCGAGCACCTGGCTGCCGCGGCAGATGCCGAGGATCGGCACGCCTTGCTTGAGTGAGGCCTTGGCGATGCCGATCTCGAAGGCATCGTGCTCCGGCGGCACTGTGTTGACCGCGGGGTGGCGCTCCTCGCCGTAGTGGCTCGGATCGACATCTTCGCCGCCGGACAGGACGACGCCGTCGAGGTCCTCCAGCAGCTCGTCGATGTCACCAGGAGGGGTGTCGCGAGGCAGGGCGATCACGAGCGCGCCCGCGGCCGTCAGCGCCTCGCGGAAGTTGCGCTCGACCGGGATCAGCAACGGATCGGTCAGCTCGAGCGTGACACCGATGCGGGGACGACGGGACATGCCGAAACGCTATCGCACGAGTGCGTTGGCTGCAGTCTCGGCCACCCGCGGTGCGATGACCTCGACGTCGGCGCCGAGTGCGATCTCGCGCGCCCCGGCATCGACGAGCGCCTTGCCGACGGTGAAGGCCCACGCGGCATCGACGCCGGGCTGGAGACGGTTCGTCTCACGCGCGCAATCGATAAAGGCGGTGATCGCCCGATTGATGGCCTCATGACCACGGCCGTCGGCGGCATCTTCGGGCGGAGTAGCCTCGTTGAGCGTGCAGGTCTCGGCGACGGCACGCATGATCGCCTCGATGAACACCACGACGGCGGCCCGCGGATCAGTCTCGGCGATGCTCGCATCGGCGGCTGCTTCCATGCGGTCGAGGAAGAGCTCGCGCAGTGCGGCGATCAGCTCGTCGCGCGTGGCGAAATGGCGGTAGAGGGTCGCGCGACCGATGCCCGCGCGCTGCGCAATGGCATCCATCCCGGCCGACGGATCGACCGTCAGCTCCGCCGTGGCGGCGTGGAGGATGCGCTCGTGGGTCCGCTGGGCATCGCTGCGAAGGACGGTCGGCATGTACCGAAACGATACAGCACCGTCCCAGATGGGACAAACGTGTCTCGCATTGTGTATGCTGCGACAGTCGCAGAGAACTATGTGCGCGCACACAGCTGATCCCCGAGGAGCAAGCACCGCATGGCAGCCAGCAGCAACCCGACGAAGACCGGCCTCCTCGCCCGCCTGACTGGCTCGATCGCCGCACATCCGTGGCGCACGATCGGCATCTGGGTGCTGATCATCGTTGGTGTCTTCGCCGCCGCCGGCACGATCGGCGGCCAGCTGCAGAACAAGTTCACGATCCCGAACTCTGACGCACAGAAGGCCACTGATCTGCTGCAGAAGGAGTTCCCGGCCCGCGCGGGCGACTCCGCCACGATCGTCTTCCACACCGACGGCAAGCTCACGGACGCGCAGAACAAGGCGACCGTCGAGAAGATCCTCGCCGCCGCCAAGACCGTCGATCACGTGACCAGCGCGGGCGACCCCTTCACCCAGCAGGGCGGCGCGATCTCGCCGCAGGGCAATGTCGGCTTCGCCGATGTGCAGTTCGACGCCCAGGGCTGGTCGCTGCCGAGCAACGTGATCCCCGACTTCAAGGACGCCACGGCGAAGGTCGCCGCGGGTAGCTCGGTCCAGATCGCGTACACCGGTCAGGCCGTCCAGGAGCAGCCGCAGCAGGGTGCGTCCGAGCTGATCGGCATCGGTGTCGCCATCATCATCCTGCTGATCGTCTTCGGCACGCTGCTGCCGGCACTGATCCCGATCTTCCTCGCGATCCTCGCGGTGGCACTCGGCATCTCGATCCTGACGATCGCCGCGGGCTTCACCGACTTCAACACGATCACGCCGATCCTCGCCTCGATGATCGGCCTCGGCGTGGGTATCGACTACTCGCTGTTCATCCTCACGCGCTTCCGTCAGGCGCTGCACGACGGCGCCACGCCGAAGGAGGCCGCCGCGGTGGCCGCCTCGACCGCCGGCCGTGCTGTCATCTTCGCCGGCGCGACCGTTGCGATCTCCGTCGTCGGCCTCGCCACGATTGGGCTCGATTTCATCACCAAGATGGGCATCGGCGCGTCGCTGTCGGTGCTCACGAGCGTCGCCATCGCGGTCACGCTGCTGCCGGCCGTACTGGCGCTGTTGGGCCACAAGGTCGATCGCCTCAAGATCCCCTTCATCAAGACGCCCGATGACTCGCTCGCGGCCGCCAAGAAGACGGCCGTGGCGCGCTGGGGTCGCTACGTCACCTCGCACGCCTGGGTCTTCCTGATCGTGCCGCTCGCCGTGATGCTGCTGTTCGCCGCACCCGTTCTCCGCGTGCAGCTCGGCTCTGCCGATTCCGGCACGGCGCCCAAGTCGACGACGCAGCGCGTGGCGTATGACTGGCTGGCCGAGGGCTTCGGCCCGGGCTTCAATGGCCCGCTGATCGTCGCCGTGGACACGAAGGGCGACACGGCGGTCGCCGACAAGCTGCAGAAGGCAATCGCCGATACGCCGAATGTCGCCGCCGCCACGCCGGCGATCCCCAGCCCGAACAAGCAGGCTGCGATCATCACGGTCTACGCCAAGAGCTCGCCGCAGGACGTCGCCACAACGGACCTCGTCGACACGCTCCGCGCCACCACGATTCCCGATGCGCTCAAGGGCACGGATGCCACGGCCTACGTCGGTGGCTCGACCGCGGCGTTCGAGGATATCTCCGCGACCATCTTCTCGAACATCCCGTGGTTCCTGCTGTTCGTCGTCGGCATCACGATCGTGATCCTGACGATGGCCTTCCGGAGCCTCGTCGTCTCCATCAAGGCAGCGCTCACGACGATCCTGTCGTGCGCCGCGGCCTTCGGCATCCTCACCCTGGTCTTCCAGGAGGGCTACGGCGCCAGCCTGATCGGCCTCGACAAGACCGGTCCGATCGAATCGTTCCTGCCCGTGATCGTGTTCGCCCTGATCTTCGGTCTCTCGATGGACTACGAGGTTTTCCTCGTCAGCCGCATCCGCGAGGCCTTCGTCGGTGGCGACACGCCACGGGAGGCCGTCACCGACGGCGTCGCCACGATCGGCCGCGTCATCATCGCTGCCGCGCTGATCATGGCGTCGGTGTTCTTCGCCTTCATGACCGGCGTCGATCGCACGATCAAGGAGTTCGGCCTCGCCCTCGGCCTGGCGATCATCCTCGACGCCTTCGTGATTCGCCTCACGCTCGTGCCCGCGCTGATGTACCTGCTCGACCAGAACGCCTGGTGGATCCCGCGCTGGCTCGACAAGCTCCTACCGAAGCTGACCATCGAGGCACCGGAAGATCGCGGTCACATCGAGACGACCGCGCACCCGCACGAGTCGTAAGCGCCAAATTGGGTCCGGCCCCAAATTGACCGTATTGTGGTCAGATTGGGGCCGGACCCAAATTGACCGAGGTGGCGTCAGGCGTGTGCGCGGGCCTCGCCGCGGCGATTCGCCCGCACGCTCGCGAGGATGCCGATGCCGAGGATCGTCAGGATCACGGCGAGACTGATCAACGGCGGCATGTGGTACCAGTGCGCGATGATCATCTTGAAGCCGACCCAGCCGAGCACGATCGCCAGGGTGGGCTGCAGGTAGACGAAGCGCTCGAGCGACGTCGCGATGGCGAAGTAGAGCGTTCGCAGCCCCAGCAGGGCGAAGGCGTTGGCCGCCAGCACGATGAACGGATCGTCCGTGATGGCATAGATCGCAGGCACGGAGTCGACGGCGAACATCAGATCGAAGAACGCCAGAGCGACGAGCGCCACGAACAGGGGCGTGAAGAGACGCCGACCATCCTTCTTGATGGTCATGGCCGGGCCGTGGAAGTCCTCCGTCAGGGGTAGCACGCGGCGCATCAGCGTGAGGATGCGGCTGTTTTCCGGCGACTCCGTCGTATCGGTGTGGCGGGCCATGCGAATGCCCGTGATGATCAGGAACGCGCCGAAGATGAACGGCATCCACCAGAACGCCTCGAGCAGTGCACCGCCGATGCCGATCAAGATGCCGCGCAGGACGATGGCCATGATCACGCCCCAGAACAGCGCGCGGTAGCGGAGCTCTCCCGGGACGGCAAGTGCGGCGAACAGAATCGCGAAGACGGCAACGTTGTCGATTGACAGGCTGTATTCGACGAGATAGCCCGTGAAGAACTCCGTGCCAACGCTCGGGCCGAGCAGCACCCAGATCGCGACGCCAAAGGCGATGCCAAGACCGCCCCAGACGCCGGTCCAGATGAACGCCTCGCGGGTGGGGATCTCCTTATCGCCTCGGTGGAAGACGAAGAGGTCGAGGACGAGCGCGGTGATCACGACGACGGGCAGTGCAATCCAGAGGAGGGTCGACGTGTCCGGCATTAGGGTGCCCTCATAATGCACCATCTATCGCGCCGCGTGGGCGCGCGGCCGATGCGCTACTTGAGGCCCTGGCGCGCCTCGCGCACCAACGCGACGCACTCCGGGTAGATCACGGTGATTGCGGCGCGCAGCTGCGCGGCCTGCTCTTCCGGCGTGCCGGTGGGCGTCAGCTGCCCAATCGCAGCCGTCGTCATCTGCACGGCCAGGTGGATCGCGTTGTCCGCGAAGGCCACGCTCTGGCTCTCCTGCGCCTGCTCGGCGAACTGACGCATGGCGTTATTGAGGTCGTCGGGATCGAACATCCCGCCGAAGCCGAAGGGGTTCTCGCTCATACCCGGATCCTACTTCGTCTCGGACAGTCGCGCAGTCCAGATGTAGACCGGCTCGACCGGCGGGCCGTCGGCAACGCCGAGCTTGTCGATCTTCTTGATCGTCTCGGCCGAGGCTGCGTCGGTGACGTGCCCAACGACCGCGTACAGCGGCTCGAGCATCGCGCCACCCGACTCGGTCGAGACGATGAAGAACTGCGAGCCGGCCGCGCCAGCGGGCTCGTTGCCGGCCTTGGCCATCGCGACGTCGCCGTTCTTGTAGCGGTAGTCCGTCGGCGGTGCCGCGTCGACGGTGAACCCGGGGCCACCGGAGCCATTGCCGGCGGGATCGCCACCCTGGACGACGAAGCCCGGCACGACGCGATGAAACGTGAGGCCGTCATAGAAGCCCGAGCGCGCGAGGGCAGCGAACGACGACGCGGCAGCGCCGCCCGTGGTCGGATCGAGCACCATCACGATCGGGCCGCACGACGTGATCATGGTGACCGTCCACGTTGCCGTCGCCGGCACCAACGGATCGGGCAGCGGTTCGGTGTAGGTCGGCTTCGGCTCCTTGGCGTAGGGCGGCACCTGGTGATCGCAGCCGTCAGCGCCCGGGTTGAGCGTGGGGGCGGCGGCCATCGACTCGGCCGGAGCCTGCACCGTCGAGGTCGACTCCCCACCGCGACCGGGCACGTTGCACCCGGCGAGAAGCGCGGCCGTCAGCAGCGCGAGGACGAGCGGGACGGCGCGCCGCATCAGGCCAGGGACTCCGGCGTGGCCGCCAGGCAGTACGCAGCCATCAGGGCGGCGGTCGCCTCGAGGTCGTCGAGATCGCAGACCTCGGCAGGGGAGTGCATGTGACGCAGCGGGATCCCCAGCAGTGCGGCGCGCAGACTGCGGACCGACGCAAGCGTGTTGTCGACGTCGGTGTGCGTCGAGCCACCCGGCATGGCCTCCATGCCGTACGCAATGCCATTGGCTTCGGCCAGGTCGATCAGCGTGGCCGCAACGGTCTCGTCGAGACCGAGGCCGCGCGTGATGATGGTGCCCGCGCCGAGCTTCTGCGGGCCAGTCTGGCCCTTGTCGATCGACGGCACGTCGGCCGCGTGCGTGACGTCGATGACGATCGAAACGGCAGGCTGCACGGCCTCGGTGACCAGGCGGGCGCCCTCGCCGAGCGTCTCCTCGAGCACGCAGCCCGTGGCGACAACGCGAACCTTGGGATTGCCGGCGGCGACACGGCGCAGGGCCTCGAGCGCGGCCCAGGCGCCGACGCGGTCGTCGAGCGCGCGCGAGGTGAGGCGCGAGCCCAGCAGCTGCACGGGACCGCTGCCGACGATGGCGTCATCGCCGACACGCACCACAGAGCGGGCCTCGTCGCCATCCTTGGCGCCGATATCGAGCCACAGTTCCTTCATCTCCGTGCCAGAGGTGCGCTCACTGCCCTTTTGCAGGTGGATCGGCACGCTGCCGATCACGCCCGGAATGTCGCCCGTCTTGGTGCGAATCGAGCACGGCTGTCCGACGAGCACGCGCGGATCCCAGCCGCCGAGGCCGCGGACGCGCAGGACGCCGTCCTCCTCGATGTGCGTGACGATCAGACCGATCTGGTCGATGTGTCCAAGCATGAGCACGGCAGGAGCATCTTCAGGACCGAAGCTCGCAATGGCGTTGCCGATGCGGTCGCGCGTGACGGTGGCGAACTCGCCGGCCATCGAGGCCCACAGATCGGCAGCCTCGCGTTCGCGGCCAGACGGGCCGTGGGCTTCGAGCAACTGAATGAGACGGTCTCGTGCGGCGGTGTCCATGCCGCGCAGGCTAACATCACCGTATGGGTGGGGTTGGAGCATCGCGTGTCGTGATCACCGGCATCGGGATCCTGTCGCCCGTCGGCCTCGACACCGCCTCGTCGTGGCGAGCACTGCTCGCCGGCCAGTCTGGCGTCGCGCCAATCCAGGGCTTCGATCCCGAACGCATCGAGACCAAGATCGCCTGCGAGATGAAGGGCTTTGATCCCGAGTCGGTGATGGAGAAGAAGGAAGCGCGCAAGCTCGACCGCTGCAGCCTCACCGCCGTCGCCGCCGCCCGTGAGGCGTGGGCCCAGAGCGGCGCCGTCATGGACGATCCCGAGCGCGTCGGTGTGATCGTCGGTAGCGCCTTCGGTGGCGCGGCGACCATCGAGGCCGGCATGCACACGATGTTCGAGAAGGGCCCGCATCGCATTGGCCCGCATCTGCATGGCGCGATGCTCGTCGACACGCCCGGGTTCGAGATTGCCCGCGACCTTGGTGCCCTCGGGACGAACTTCTCCGTCACCGCAGCCTGCGCCACGGGGGCGAGCGCGATTGGCGTCGCCGCGGATCTCGTGGCGAGCGGCAACATGGACCTCTGCCTGGCCGGCGGCGTCGACACGCTGATCACCGAGTACATCCTCGGCGGCTTCTGCAACATGAAGGTGCTCGGCTCGCCGCGTGAGGGCGAGGACGTGACGACCGCGTCGCGCCCGTTCGACGCAACGCGCGATGGCTTCGTCCTCGGCGAGGGCGCCACCGTCGTCGTCCTCGAACGCGAGGAAGACGCACGCGCCCGCGGCGCGGAGATCATCGCCGAGGTCGTGTCGTGGGCCGTGACCAACGACGCGTACCACATTGCCGCACCGCGAGAGGACTGCGTCGGCATCGACCGCATGTTCACGACAGCGCTGCGGCGCGGTGATATCTCGCCGTCTGAGGTGGGGTACATCAACCCGCACGGCACCGGCACGCAGGCCAACGATCGCCTCGAGACCCAGTCGATCCGCACGGTCTTCGGCCCTGCAGCGGACGACCTTGTGGTCTCGTCGACGAAGTCCATGACGGGGCACCAGATGGGTGCCGCCGGCGCCTTCGAGGTGGCTGTTGCCGCGCTGGCGGTGCAGCAGCGCAGGGTGCCGCCGACGATCAACCTGCGCGATGCCGATCCGCTTTGCGATCTCGACTACGTGCCGGAAGGGGAGCGCGAGCTGCCGAACCTCGACGTTGCCGTGTCGTGCTCCATCGGCCTTGGCGGCCACAACGCCGCCGTCGTCGTGCGTCGCGTCTAGGGTCAGACGCGTTTGCATGATCCGGCAGCGGCGGCTGGCGGAAGGCGGGGCCGGTGGAGCCGGATGGTGCAAACGGGTCTGACCCCTTTGTACGCTGGGGTGCGATGACGTCTGAGGGTGCATCTCCCGTTGAAGAAGGGGTCAGACCCTTCCGTCGCACGGCGCCGCCACGCGCGGTGTCTCCCACCACGGAATCTCGCGCCCTGCAACAGAGGCGTCTGACCCTGAGGGTTGGCGGTCCGATGGGGAACTGTGGGCCGCTGGCGATCCTGCGCGGCAGGGCGGGAATCCGGATCAGTACGCGCCGCGACCGCGCAGGATCGCCAGCGGCGTGCGCGCGATGATCGCGATGTCCATCCAGATGGACCACGACTCGAGGTAGTAGAAGTCGAGGCGGACGAGGGTGTCGAAGCCGAGATTGGAGCGGCCGGAGACCTGCCAGAGTCCGGTGATGCCGGGCAGCACGCTGTAGCGGCGGCGATGCCACTGCTCGAGCAGCTGGTAGTCGCGCATCGGCAGTGGGCGCGGCCCCACGAGGCTCATCTCGCCCTTGATCACGTTGAGGAGCTGGGGCAGCTCGTCGATCGAGAAGCGGCGCAGCACGCGGCCGACCGGCGTGATGCGCGGATCGTTGCGGATCTTGAAGAGCGCGCCGTCGGCCTCGTTCTGCTCCTCGAGCTCGGCCTGTGCCTGCGCGGCGTTCGTGACCATGCTGCGCAACTTGAGCATCGCGAAGGGCTGCTCACCCAGCCCGACGCGCTGGTCGCGGAACAGGATCGGGCCGGGGGAGGTGAGGCGAATCATCACCACCGAGATCAGCAGGATCGGGCTCAGGAGTACGAGGAGACCGATCGAGATCGCCAGATCGAAGGCACGCTTGACGAACCAGTCGACGCCCTGGATGGTCGGCGGCACGATGTCGAACAGCGGCACGGCCAGGCCGGGCACGTAGTCGGCGTGGTGCGCGAGGACGCCAGCGGCCGTCGGCACGACCCGCAGGCGAATGCGACGAGCGCGGCAGGCCTCGAGTGCGATCAGCATCGTCTCGTCGTCCGGTGGGCGTGCGAGCACGACGTCGTGCGGATGGTGCTCCGAGATCGCGTCGGCCAGGTGGTCGATGTCGTCAACGTGCGCGACCATGCGCAGGCCCGCTCCGGGAGCGCCGGTGCGCAAGGCGGCTTCGACGCTACGGGTCGCATCGGGCTCGCCGACCACGAGCACGCGGCGTTCCACGCCGACGAGCTTCGCGGTGGCGTCGATCAGCCACGAGTAGACGCTGCGCAGAAACGGGATCAGCAGTGCGGACGCGACAAACGTGTACGGGAAGATCAGGTACGTCGTGAAGCGCTCGTTGTTCGTGAGCACCGAGAAGATCGCGATCACGACGACGGCGACAAACAGGCCGGCAACGATCTGCGCACCGCCTGGGCGTGTCTCGCGCGGGCGGTACAGGCGATTGCGCGCGAAGATCAAGACGGAGACGAGCAGGACGAACGGCAGCCACGCCTTCTCCGCCGTCCACAGTTGGTCGGCGTACACCGTGCGCCCGTTGAGGACCTCGCGCAGGACGAGACCGGAGAAGATCGCGGTGGTGATGCCAACCACGTCGATCGCCAGCAGCACGAGGACGTCGAGGCCGCGACCGATGAGATGGCGCAGACGACGTGTCGAGACGCCCGTCTCGGAACGGGGATCTCTGATCTCGCGCGGCGTCACGTCTGCAGGGGCAGACGCCGTGTCGCGCGGGTCCGGGGAGACAGGCGTAGCCACGTCGCTGAGTCTACAGCGCCGGAGGCAGACTTCCTGCCTTCAGCCGCACGTGTGAAAGCGCATCGTTACGCCAAAAAACTAAGCGCCGACAACGCGGCCGGTGAGCTCTGCGCGACTCGACTGGTCGAGCAATCGCTGCAAGCCCTCACGCAAGTCGACCGTGGGCCCCCAGCCGAGCAGTTCCTGCGCCCGGGTGATGTCGGGGCGGCGCTGCTGCGGATCGTTGACCGGCAGCGCCTCGAAGACGATCTCGCTCTTCGAGCCAGTCAGGTCGACGACCATCTCGGCCAGCTCGAGCAGGGTGAACTCGCCCGGGTTGCCGATGTTGACGGGCTCGTGCTCGGTCGAGAAGAGCAGGGCGAGAATGCCCGTGACGAGGTCGTCGACGTAACAGAAGGAGCGCGTCTGCGCACCCGTGCCGAACACGGTGATCGGCTTATCCTCGAGCGCCTGGCGCACGAACGTCGGGATCGCGCGACCGTCAAACGCACGCATGCGCGGGCCGTACGTATTGAAGATGCGGACGATCGCGGTGTCGACACCCTGCTGGCGGTGGTACGCCATCGTCATCGCCTCGGCGTAGCGCTTGGCCTCGTCGTAGACGCCGCGCGGGCCGATCGGGTTGACGTTGCCCCAGTACGACTCGGGCTGCGGATGGATCAGCGGATCGCCGTAGACTTCGCTCGTCGATGCCGTCAGGAAGCGCGCGCGCTTCGCCTTGGCCAGACCGAGCGCGTTGTGCGTGCCGTACGAGCCGACCTTCAGCGTCTGCAGCGGCAGGCGCAGGTAGTCGATGGGGCTGGCAGGCGAGGCGAAGTGGAGGACGTAGTCGACGTCACCCGGGATGTCGATGTGCTCCGTGACGTCGTGCTGGACGAACGTGAAGTTGTCGTCGCGCAGGTGCGCGATGTTCGTCAACGAGCCGGTATCGAGGTTGTCGAGGCACCAGACCTTGTGACCCGCACCCAGGAGGCGCTCGCAGAGATGGGAGCCGAGGAACCCGGCTCCACCGGTGACAACGGTGATCGGCATGCGGGAAGGGTACCCCTTACGGGGTCGCCATGCCCTCAGTCTCGATCACGGGCCGCACGGGCCAGAAGACCGTGGACAGAATGGCAAGCAGGATGCCGATGATCAGGCCGAGCACAATCGCGATCAACAGCGAGAACTGCTTCGACGTGGGGGCGACCTTGGCGCCACGCGCCGGCGTGATGACACTGCCACCCTCGACGTTCTCGATGTAGTCCACCTGCGCCTGCAGGTCGGGCAGCTGCTCCTGGAGCAGCGCCTCGGTGTTCGAGTCGTACTGGAGGATGCCCAAGAGCGGAGCGGTCAGCGACGCGCGCTCGGCGGCACCGAGGTTTGCGCTCGTCAGCTTGTCGAGCTGCGCCTTGACGTCTGCCGCATCGGCAGCGAGTCCGTCGATGCGCGTCTGCAGGCTGTCGCGCGCTGCCACAACCGCATCCTTCTTGGCGTCGGTGTACGCGTTCGACTTGGCGACGACCTGCTCGGCCATCGAGTTTGCCGCCGCGGCCGACTGGGCGGGCGTGAACGGACCCTGCACGGTCACCTGCGCGAGCGGCACGGCAATGCCCTTGACGCCGACGGCGGTCGAGATCAACGCGACGGACACGTGTCCCTGCAGCGCACCCGACTCGAGACCGGCCGCCTGCTCTGCGACCTCTTGATACTGGCGCTGCTTCGCGAGTGCCGTCGCGTAGAGCGGGTTCGACGACAGCGGGTTCGGCACGAGCGAGCCGTTCGGGCTGACGGGCTGGCCCAGGTAGACGGTTGCCGTGCCCTGCGTGAGGCTCTTGTTCGACGTGCGCGTGATCGTGAACGAGGCGACGACGGCGAGCACGACGCAGATCGCGACGATCCACCAGCGCTTCAGGATCCGATCGACGTAGTTGCGCAGGTCGATCTCCTGCTCGGTTCCGGGGGCATCCGCCACGCTCCCATGGTACGTGACGCCTCTCTGGGAGGACATGACAACCGCGCGGATGTGGGGTCCACCCTTCTGGCGGCGGTGAAAGGCAGGATCGCGGGCGGGGTGGACCCCACATCCGCGCGGTTGTCATGTCCTCCTGGCGCCGCGAGGAGACCCTGATTGCGAACAGGTAGCCATACTCGCCTGCACTCCGCGCGAGCCTCACGGGTACGATCGGTGCGATGAGGATCGTCATCGTGGATCCGCGCGGCGAGACGCGCCCGTACGACGATGCGCTGGCAGGGGCGCTCGCTGCGCGTGGCAATGAGGTGGAGCTCGTGACGAGTGCGCCGCGTGTCGCTCAGCCGCCGGCTCCCGATGGCGTGGCCGTGCGGCATGCGTTCTATCGCCTTGCCGATCGCGTGCCGGGTGGCGCGCGTAAGGTCGCGCGCGGTCTCGAGCACCCGCTCGACCTCCTCGGGTTGACGCCCTCGCTGATGCGTCGTCGCCCCGATGCCGTTCATCTCCAGTGGTTGCCACTCGGCGCTGTCGATCGTGGCTACTGGCGCGCAGTGCAGGGACTGCTTGGCGTCCCGGTCACCTACACCGCACACGACGCGCTGCCGAACAACCCCACGCCGAAGCGCCTACGGCGCGCAGCTGCCAACGCCCGCGCGTTTGGCCGCGTGATCGTCCACTCGGTGCACGGCCGCAATGCGCTCGTTGAGCAGCTCGGCGTGGCAACCGACAACGTCCACGTGATTCCTCACGGCGCGCTCACCGCGTATCGCGAGGTGACGCCGCAGGCGCCCGCCGTGGCCGAGGGTGTAC
Source organism: Thermoleophilia bacterium (assembly GCA_037133755.1). GTDB lineage: Bacteria > Actinomycetota > Thermoleophilia > Gaiellales > F1-60-MAGs149 > F1-60-MAGs149. The sequence goes on along the minus strand of JBAXNN010000001.1, from coordinate 89,812 downwards.
CGCTCGTCGCGATGCTCGGCTTGCTGCGTCCGTACAAGGGCCTCGACATCCTGCTCGACGCCTGGCCGACGGTGCGTGCGGCGCTGCCCGACGCACGGCTGCTCGTCGCTGGCCGCGTGCTGGGCGATCCCGATGGCGCAGCACGCCTCGAACGCATGGCGGGCGAGGACGTGGGGGTCATCAGCGATCTGCGCTTCACGCCGACCGAGGAGTTCGTCGGTGCGATGCTGCGGGCCGACGTCGTTGTGCTGCCCTATCGCCGCATCGACCAGTCGGGGGTGCTGTTCGCCGCGCTCGCCCTCGGCCGCCCGCTCGTGGCCACGCGTGTCGGCGGCTTCGCCGAGGTGGTGGAGCAGCACGGCGCGGGCGTGGTGATCCCGCCGGAGGACCCCGCCGCGCTCGCCGAGGCGCTGATTGCGGTGCTACGCGACCCCGCACGTCGCGAGGCGATGGCCGCCGCCAGCCGCGCCGCCGCCGACGGGCCGTTCAGCTGGGACGCGATCGCTGCGGCGACCGAGCGCGTCTACGCCGGCTGACACGCATCTGACACCGGGGTCGGCATACACTGCCGTCGTGAAGATCGCGATTGTCGGCACCGGTGCGATGGGCTCCGTCTACGCGGCGCTCCTCGGCGACGCGGGCAACGAGGTCTGGGCGATCGACCGCTGGCAGGAGCACGTCGACGCGATCAATGCGCACGGGCTGCGAGTCGAGGGCGCGAGTGGAGATCGCACCGTGCGTCTCCCCGCGTCGACGAACGCCGCCGATGCCGGCGTGTGCGACCTGGTGATCGTGGCGACCAAGGCGCTCGACGTGGAGGCAGCGGCCGAGTCGATCCGGCCGCTGCTCGGCCCCGAGACGGTTGTGCTGCCGATCCAGAACGGTCTCGGTGGTCCCGATCGCATCGCCGCGGTGGTGGGCGAGGAGCCGGTGATCATCGGCGTGACCGGCGGCTTCGGAGCGTCGATGCGCGGTCCCGGGTACGCACACCACAACGGGTGGGAGCTGGTGCGCCTCGGCGAGCGCCACGGCCCCGCGACGGATCGCGTCCGCGCCGTGGCGCAGGTGTGGGAGGACGCGGGCTTTCGCGTGGCTGTCTTCGACGATGTGGATCAGCTGGTGTGGGAGAAGCTCCTCTGCAACTCGACGTTCAGCGGTACCTGCACGGTGCTCGAATGGACGATCGGTGAGGTGCTCGCCGATCCGCAGGCGTGGAGCATCGCGTCGGGGTGCGCGACGGAGGTGTTCGCGGTGGCGCAGGCGAAGGGCATCCACCTCGACTTCGATGATCCGGTCGCCTACGCGCGCGCCTTCGGCGAGACGATCCCGGGTGCGCGCCCGTCGATGCTGCTCGATCTGCTCGCAGGCCGCCAGTGCGAGATCGACGTGATCAACGGTGCCATCGGCCCGGCGGCGCGTTCGGTCGGCCTCGAGGCGCCGATCAACGAGACGATTTCGGCGCTCGTGCGCGCCAAGATGGCGCGACTCTAGACCGGCGGTTCGTCCTGCGGGTTGTAGGAGAGGCCGTGGTCCTCGAAGCGCCGCATGTACGGGACCATGTAATCGACGACGGTGTTGACGATGGTCTCGCCCTTCGCCAGCGTCGCGTGGCTCGGCGCGCCGGAGGCGCCATACGACGTGAGCTCCTCGAAGAGCCAGAACTCGCGCACTGACGCATCGGTCGTGGGCACCTGCCCTCGGGCGTGCTCCATCTGCATGAGGTCGGGGAAGAGCGCGATGCCGAGCGACGTCTCGGCCTCGCCGGCGTGGCCCCAGCCCTCCCAGACGTCGAACGTGCCTGCCGGGACGCGCTGGTTCGTGATGACCCACCAGTCGAAGGTCGCGATGCTCATCTCGGGGTGCGCGATTTTCGCGTCGCGCGCGGCGACCTCGATCGGCGGGATATTGCCGTCGTGGGCATTGAGCAGCAAGACGCGGTGGATGCCCCAGTGGTGCAACGACTCGAGGAGGTCGGCGATGACGCGCGTCTGTGTGTCAGTGCTAAGGCTGAGCGCCATCGGCTGGTGCCGATAGTGCCCGCTCATGCCGAGGAAGTTCGCGGGCAGCACGACGGTGCGCTCGAGTTGCTCGGCAATGCGCACGGCGAGCGCGTGCGAGGTGAGGCCGTCGGTCCCCATCGGCATGTGATCGCCGTGGCTCTCGCAGGCGCCGAGCGGGATGATCGCCGCGGTGAAGCCGGCCTCGACGAACTCCGCCGTGGTCAGCAGTTCGAGTTGCACGCCCTTCATCGGTCCTCCTCCGCAGATGCCCGCGAGCCTAGCAGCGGGGTGGCGTGTGATGTGGGACGCGTCGTCAGGCGATCGGATCCGCGTCGAAGCGCACGATCGTGCTGGCCCACGACAGGCCTACGCCGAAGCCGGACAGCAGCGTCGTCTTGCCGGCGAGTTCGCCGTCGTGTGCCAGCGAGGCAATCAGGAACGGGATCGATGACGACACGAGGTTCCCCGTATCGCGGATGCGGATTGGCACACGCGCCGGGTCGAGCTTCATGCGCTTGACGAGGTACGAGAGCATGTGGTTGCTCGCCTGGTGCAGCAGGAAAAGGTCTACGTCGTCGGGCGCGATGCCGTTGGCGGCCGTGACGCGGTCGACGTCGGCGGGCACGGTGCCGAGCATGAACTCGAAGATGCTGCGCCCCGCCATCGACAGACAGCGCGTGCCCTCGGCGTCGGGCTCGACGATGAGGTTGCGTGCGCCGGAGCCGTCGGTGCCGAAGGTGAACTCGCCGATCTGGCCACCGGCGCCCTCACGCGTGATCCACGTAGCTGCGGCGCCATCGCCGAAGAGCGGTGAGGTGCCGCGGTCGGCTGGGTCGATCACCTTGGAGTACGGGTCGGAGGTAACGAGCAGCGCGTTGTCGAGACCGAGCGTCTCGAGCATGCCGCGCACGACGGCGAGGCCATAGACGAAGCCGGAGCACCCGAGGCCGACGTCGAAGCACGCCGTCTCCTTCGGCAGGCCGAGACGGTCTTGGACGAGCGCGGAGGTGTGCGGCAGGCCGTAGTCCGGATTCTGCGTGCACACGATCAGCACCTGGATGTCCTCGCGCTTGAGGTCGGGGCACTTCGCGAACAGGTCCTCAGCAGCGGCGACGCCCATGTCGGCCGCGCCCTCGCCCTCGGCGGCGATGTGGCGCTGATGGATGCCGAGCTTGTCCTCGAGGAACTCGCGGTCCCAGTCGAAGCGCTCGATCAGCTCCTCGTTGCCGATCGTCCTCTCCGGCAGGTACGTGCCGATGGCGCGGATGGCGGTCATTGGTCGTCTCCTTCGGCGAGTGAGAGGGGCGGCAGGCTGGCCTGCCCGGTGTCGGTGAAGAGCACCTGGTGGAAGAAGCGCGAGAGCGTGACGCCGCGCGTGTACTCGCCGAGCCGTGGCTCGAGCGTCTCGCCGGCGGCGAGCTGCACCATCCGGAACGGAAAATCACCGCCGGCCGCAAGTGGCAGGGGAAAGGCGCCGCCGATGCGCGGATTGACGTCGGTCACCTCGTGGCGATCAGGCGCCTCGCGGAAGCACTGGACGGTGCCCGGGCCGCGCAGGCCGAGCGCCTCGGCAACGGAGCGGCCGACCTCGACGAGCGCCGGATCCTCGAGCGTGGTGCCCTTGATCTGCTCGCCGCCCTTCGACTGGATCATCGCGCGCGGAATCGCGTCGAGGCAGCGCCCGTCGAGGTCGCAGAGCACGTCGATCGAGAACTCGGTGCCGCTGCAGCATTCCTGCACCATCGACGCCGTCGGCGTGTAGCCGAGGAAGAAGTCGAGCTCGCGCTGGTCGGCGCAGCGGAAGATGCCCTCGGAGCCACGGCCCTCACGCATCTTCACGAGCACCGGGAAGCGCAGATCGTCGGGCAGCGTATCCGGATGGAACGTGCGCGGCGTGTCGAGGCCCTGCGCGGCGAGGAAGTCGGCCATCACCAGTTTGTCGACGCAGCGGCGGGTAGCCTCACCGCCGGGCAGGAAGGCCTGGCAGCCGAGCTCGGCCAGCTGCGGCACGAGGTCGGCGAGCAGGACGAGGTCCCACTCGGAGCACGGCAGCACCATCTGACAGCCGTGCTCGCGCACCGTCTGCAGCACGTGCTCGGCGTAGCCCGGGTCGCTGGCAAGCGGCGCCTTCACCTGCACGTCGCAGAACGGCAGTGCCGGCGCGATGTCAGACGAGTCGGTGCCGATCACGAGGCCGCTACCGTGGCGCGCAACCGCGTCGCGGAACGCCGAGACCACATCAACACGGAGGCCAACGCACGTCAGGAGCACGTTCATGCGCTGCCTCCGTCTGGCGATTGCCAGCCGCCAGCTTCGCCCTTGTACGTGCCGCTGCGCGAGAAGATGGTGCTCACGGTGCGGAGCATGATGGATAGGTCCAGCCGAAGCGACTGATGGTCCACGTACCAGACGTCGAGTTCGATGCGCTCCGACCACGGCAGGCTGGCACGACCATGGATCTGCGCCCACCCGGTGACGCCCGGTTTGACGTCGAGTCGGCGCGCCTGATGCGGCGTGTACTGGTCGACCTGGTACCGCAGCGTGGGGCGGGGGCCGACGAGGCTCATCTCGCCCGTCAGGATGTTCCAGAACTGCGGCAGCTCGTCGATCGACGTCTTCCGCAGCAGGTCGCCGATCTTGAGGATCCTCGAGTCGCCGGCATCGACGGCGAAGCCCGCACCCTGCGCCTCGGCGTTGACGACCATCGTGCGCAGCTTGAGCACCTCGAACGATTCGCCGTGCAGGCCGACGCGCTCCTGACGGAAGAAGACGGGGCCGCCGTCTTCGCGCTTGATCAGCGCAGCGGCGATGCCGATCACCGGTGCGGAGAGCGTCAGACCGACGGCGGCACCGGTGACGTCGAGGGCGCGCTTGGCGACACGCTCCCAGCCCTTCACCGCGTGCCCTCCGGGCGCTCCCAGACCGGCTCGATGCCCTTGAAGAGTGCCTCGTAGAAGGCGATCAGCGTGGCCAGCGTGACGAGCACGTAGTACTGCGCGAGCGCGAACGGTGTGAAGCGCGCTGCGGTCTTGGCCGAGACGAGCGCCATCGCGATCACGAGCAATTGTGCGAGCAGGATCAACCACCAGACGCCGCCGGTCGTGAAGGCGAGCAGCACGCTGAGCAGGAGCAGGACGACGTGGAGCAGGCCGCTTGCGTACCGCAGCAGGCGGTGCGAGATCATCTCGAGCCAGTAGACCGGGCCCATCCGCAGCAGCGAGAACATGCGGCCGTAGAAGACGAGCAGCCAGCAGTGGCCGAACATACGGACCTTGCGCTTGAATTCGTCGCCGAGGTTCGTGGTGGGTTTCTCCGACGCGACGGCGTCGGGCGCGTAGGTGGCGATCCAGCCGTGCTTGACCATCAGGTACGGGAACGAGAGGTCGTGCCCGAAGCGCGGATCGACGAACGCGTAGGTGTCGCGTCGCACGGCGTAGATCGAACCGTTACCGCCGGTGACGGAGTGCATCTTCGACTCCCAGCCGCGCAGCGCCACCTCGAAGCGCCAGTAGGCGCCCTCGCGGTTCGTGCCGTCGGCCTTGCGCAGCGAGAGACGGCCGCACACGTACGCGACGCGGTTATCGGCGAACGGACGTACGAGACGACGCAGCGCGTCGGGCTCCCAGGCGCAGTTGGCGTCGCTGAAGGCGATCACGTCGGGCCAGTCGCCGATCGCGCGCACGGCGGTGTCCTGCGCGTTGACCTTGCCGCCACGCTCGGCGCGGACCAGCTCGACGCCCTGGCTCGCCCAGCGCTCGACGATCTCGTCGGTGCCGTCGTTCGAGGCGTCGGAGGTGACGATGATGCGCAGGCGCTCACGCGGATAGTCGAGCGCCAGCGCGTTCTCGATCTTCGCCTCGATCACGTCGGCCTCGTTGTGCGCGGCGATGATCAGCGCGACGAACGGTTCGACGTCGGCCTGCTCGATGTGACGAGGCAGGACCTTGGACCAGACGAATGCGAGGATCGGGTATCCGACGTGGGTCCAGAGGATCAACGCCAGTGCGACCCAGCCGATGACGGCGAGGAGGCTCACACGCGTACGGTACTCGTCAGGTCGCCGGGGTGGCGCTGGCGGCGGCGGCTTTTCGCGCGAGGACCCGTTCGATTCCGAACGCCGCCGGCGCCGCGAGGATCAAGAGCAGGATCACGTAGAAGCCGCTGAAGATCATCGTCAGGTAGAAGATGTTGCCAACGAGCGTGGCCACGAACCCGGCAGCGAGGCCACGGGCGACGGCGCTGAGCGTCGTGTCGCCGTCCAGCTGGGAGCGGGCGCGGCCGGCGCGCAGCAGCACGACGAGCCGACTGCCGACCCAGAGCAGGAAGGCGGCCCAGACGATCGCGCCCACGATGCCCATCTCGATCAGGGTGGCGACGTAGAACGAGTGCGGACCGAAGTCGGCCCGACCGGTCTGGAACTGGTAGTAGACGGCGAAGTTGTTGACGCCGATGCCGAACAGCGGCGACTGCTCCAGCACCGGCTCGATCAGCCCGTAGAACGCCACGTGCGCCTGCGATGAGCGGTCCGTCGTCGATGTGCGCGAGGCGATGATCTGCTGCAGCTGCGCCGTCTTGGCCGAGCCGACGATCAGACCGCCAGCGGCCAGCACGATCAGCGCGATCACGATCTGCTTGTTGAAGAAGCGGCGGCGGTACCAGAGCAGCAGCATCGCGAGCCCGACGGCAATCCCGAGGCCGCCGCTGCGCGACTGGGTGAGCACGACGGCGACGAGCAGGATCGCGCCCATGCCCGACAGGAGCCAGCGGTTGCGCGCAGCCCAGCCGTCACGCGGGCCGACGATCAGCGCGATCAAAAACAGGAGCGGCAGCGCGGCCATCACGCCGAGATGATTCGGATCCTCGGAGAAGCCGGTCAGGCGGTAGACGCTGGCCTGCGACGTGACGCCGTACTGATCGTACGTCGAGACGACGCCGTAGAGGTTGGCGCCGAGTGCGCGGGCGCCGGGGAAGAACGGCTTGAGGAAGATCGCGTCGAGCTCGATGCCGGTCGTCGAGCGCACGGCCGTCTGCAGCAGGCCGTAGGCGGCGCTGATCGTGACGCCGAGGACGAACGCGCTGGCCACGCGCCACCACAGTACCTGCCCGCGTCGCGCAACGTGCGTGATCGCGCAGATCAGGAACAGCGCGAAGATCAGCCATTTGACGATGCCCTTCGTCCACTGGTCGACGGCTTGGGTCGTGTCGAGGCCGAGGAAGCTGCAGAGGTGCACGCTGAGCAGCAGCAGCACGAAGCCGAGCACCACGCTCGAGGCCGCAGAGAGTCGAGCGTCGCGACGCACCATGCGATCGAGCAGGAACAGCCCGACGAACAGCATCTCCAGCAGGTCGACGAGCGTCACGCGCCCGGCGACATCCCACGACATCTTCTGCCACGTCGCCGTCAGCGCTGCGAGCAGCAGCACGCCGTCGAGCAGGGAGAGTCCGCGGAGGTGACGCACCGTCTGATTGTCGCATGCGGTCCGAGCCGCCAGCGGGGCCGGAGGAAACCCGCCACTCCACCGCGAACGTCGCGCAGACTGAGTCCATGCGCCGCCGCGTCGTCCTCCCACTGCTGCTCGCCCTCGGCCTGCTTGGGCCTGCCGTAGCGCAGGCCGCCAAGCCGCCCGCAGCCACGATTGGCAAGCCGGTCGTCAGTTGGGTGCGCCTTGGTGTTGTCACGCCCGCTGCGGGTGAGACCTCACCGCTGGCTGGCCGGATCGTCGTGCGCGTGCTCGTGCGGCACCTGGGCATCCCCGACGCCGCGCCTGGGCTGCAGACGGTTGGCACGGTCACGGTGGTGCTGTCGCGCTTCGAGGGCGATCGCAATCACTCGATCGCCGGCGGCACGGCCTCGCACGCGCTGCCGGTGCTGACCGAGCCGCTTGGCGTCGTCTACCAGGTCGAGATCAACGGTCGGCCCAGCGCGATTGCGAAGGCTGCGGCCGAGGCCGGCACGCTCCGCGCGCTCGTGCTCGTCGATCAGCGTGCCAAGGCGCGCGGCCGGTCGCCCGAGCGCAACGGCAACTTCTTCCAGACCGATGCCAAGCTCAACGATCTGCCGCTGCCCTTGCCCGTGGCCGAACCGCCCTTCCTCGCGGGCAACGGCCGCCGCGTCGTGATCGGTGCCGACGCGCAGGGTCATGCAATCGTGCAGCGCGTCGAGGTGCCGATCTCCGGCGGTCGCATCCTGCAGCTGACGACGGGTGGCAAACCCGCGAACGGCAGGGTGCTGGTCGACGGCACGGCGGGCACACTCGGCGGCACCGTCACGATCCTCGGGGCCGACGGGGCCAAGCTCTCCGAACTCCCGGCGCCTGCAGGCTTCACGCTCGCGGTCAGCCCGACCGGCAAGCAGCGCGGCACGCTGGTGTGGCCGGCGTTTGAGGCGCCGGGCACAGACCCGGTCGTCGCGGGCACAGCGCTGCTGAGCCCGCCTTCGACGAAGTAGCCAGCGGGGCTGGACCCCGCTCTGGGCTCAGCGCAGCTTGCGGATGACGCCGACGAGCACCAGCGCGCCGGCGGCGGCAATGGCGATCGGGGCGACGCGCTTGGCAGAGGCGGTGGCCTCGACGCGGGCGCTATCGGCCGACGAGCCGAAGTTGCCGACAGCCTCGACGAAGCCCGCCTGCGCGGCTTCGGCCTCGGCGCGGGCAGCGGCGACGTGCTTGTTCTCGCGCACTAGTGGCCGCCCTGCAGGGTCGAGTCTTCAGCCGAGGGCGGCACGATGCCGAGTTCGGCCGGGGTGCCCTTGGCGATGCCGAGGGCCGTCTCCGGAATCGGCGGACCGACCTTCTGCAGAATCGTCTTGCCGACGAGGCCGCAGATAGCGGCGAGCACGAGGAAGCCGACGGCGGTGATCAGCGCAGCGAGCCACACCGGCACGACGTTGGCGAGCGCCCAGATGATGCAGATCATCACGGCGAAGAGTGAGAGGAACCCGAGGAGCCCCGCAAACACCAGGAGCCCGACACCGGGTGCCGCCTGCTGCGCCTTGGCCTTGATCTCGGCCTGGGCGAGGGCGATCTCCGCGCGGATGAGCCGCTGGCCCTGCTCGGAGACCTTGAACGCGCTCTCTTGAAGTCGATCGACGATCTGTCGCATGGCTCGGATGCTACCCGCTCACCGAGGAGGCCGCAGCGATCTCCGCGGCTTCCCACTCCTTCATCAGCTGACGCAACTCCTCCTGACGCTGGCTGTGGGCCTTGGCGGTCTGGCCAAACAGCTGGTGGTCGGCGCGTACGCTGGCATCGGCGAGCTCTGCCTCGAGTGCCGCGATCGTCTCTTCCTTCGCCGCGACCTCGGCTTCGAGTTCCCGTACGCGTTGCTGTTGGGGTGTCAGCTTTGTCGGGCCCTTGGGCTTCTTCGCCTTCGTCGCCGCGGCCGACGCATTCGTCTTCGTGACGGTCTTCTCGCGCACTCCACCACCGGTCGCGGCGAGGAAATCCTCGTAGTCGCCGTCGCGGCGTACCAGCGTGCCGCCCTCGATCGACAGCGTCTCCTCGGCAATCGCGTCGATCAGTGCACGGTCATGCGAGACCATCAGGATCGCGCCGTCGTACGCATCGAGCGCGGCCTCGAGCGCCTCGCAGGCTTCGACGTCGAGGTGGTTGGTGGGCTCGTCGAGCACGAGGACGTTGGCGCCGGTCGCGACCATCTTGGCGAGGAGCAGGCGGCGGCGCTCGCCACCCGACAGCACCTCGACCTTCTTCTCGACTTCGCTGCCGGGGAACATGAAGCGCCCGAGCAGCGTGCGGCAGTCGGTTGTGCCGAGCGGCGAGCCGTTGCTCATCGCCTCCAGCACCGTTGCGTTGGCCGGCAGGTCGTCGGCGTGCTGCGAGAAGTAGGCGATCTCCGCGTTGTAGCCGAGCTTGATTGAGCCCTTCGCAGCAGGTCGCTCGCCGATCAGCGTCTCGATCAGCGATGTCTTGCCCGCGCCGTTGGGACCGATCACGGCCATGCGCTTGCCGCGCTCCAACACGAACGAGCCGTCTTCGAAGAGCGTGCGGTCACCCGCCGTCAGCGTGAGGTCTTTTACCTCGAGCACATCGCGGCTGGGCTTGACGGTCTTCGGGAAGCCGAACTTCAGCTGCACTTCGCGCTGCGGCATGTGGACGCGCTCGATCTTGCCGAGCTTCTTCCCGAGCGACTTGGCCTGCTTGGCGCGTGTACCGGCGCTGAAGCGGCTGATGAAGCCCTCAAGGCGTTTGATCTCCTCTTGCTGGCGCTCGTACTGGTCGATCGCCTGGGTCTCCTCGAGGATGCGTTCCTTGCGGTACGCGGAGTACTTCATGTTGTAGTTGCGGGCCTTCCCGCGGCCGAGCTCGACGACGCCCGTCGCGACGGCCTCGAGGAACCAGCGGTCGTGCGAGACCACGAGGACGGCGCCGGGGAATTCGGCGAGCTCGTTCTCGAGCCACTCGAGGTTCTTCAGATCGAGGTGGTTGGTCGGTTCGTCGAGCAGCAGCACGTCGGGGTTGGCCGATAGGGTGCGGGCGAGCGCCGCGCGCGTCAGCTCGCCGCCGGAGAACGTCGAGAGTTCGCGTTCCATGTCGGCCTGCTCGAAGCCGAGTCCGCGCAGAACCGATTCGACGTGGACGCGCCACGTGTAGCCGCCGACCTGGTCGAACTCGGACTGCGTCGTCGAGTACGCGTGCATCGTCGCGTCGGAATGGTCGCCGTCCGCCATCGCCTGCTCGAGCTCGGACAGGCGCCGCTCGATCGACTCGACATCGCCGAGCAGCTCGGCGACGTACAGCCCGAGTGTGCGGCCGTCGGCGCGGGGCGGACGCTGATCGTGCAGCGCGACGCGCCAGCCACGGGGAATACCGACCTCGCCGCTATCGGCCGCCATCTCGCCCGCGATGATGCGCAGCAGTGTCGTCTTACCGACGCCGTTGCGGCCCACGAGGCAGAGGCGCTGGCCCGTGCTGACGCGCAGCGAGACGTCGTCGAGGAGGGTGCGATCGCCGAACGACTTCGTCACGCCTGCGAGGTGCATGGTGGCCACGGAGGCAGGGTAGGTCAGTGGCCGTGGCTGGGACGCGGTCACTCTGCCAATCGGGATCCGGATCCAAATTTGCGCAAACACGACAAATCTGGATCCGGATCCAGATTCGCCGATATCGGCGCAAACGTAAGTCACTATTGCGCTCTCGTTTGATATGTTGCTTCCAATACGAACTGGCGGAGATCAAGCATCCATGACTATGAGTTACGACACCATCGAATTCATCCACGCGATTCTCGTGTTCCTGTGGATCAGCGGCCTCTTCCTCACGCTGATCTTCGCCATCATCACGTGGGTGCAGGCGTCGAAGAGTCTTCCCACCGACGGGATGGCAATCGTGCGTATCGCGACGCTGACCAGCGCGACGCTTGCCATCGTCGTGCTGATGACCGGTCTCATGCTGTACGCCACGGGCAAGTGGCCGACGGGAGACGGCTTCGCACTGGTGTCCGGCATCATTCTCCTGCTGGTCGTGACCATCCCCGGGAGTCTCCTGCTGTACTCGGCGGCGCGAAAGCTGCTCAGCGCGGAAGTCGGGTCGTCCGGGGTGACCAAGTACGCGCGGCACATCGTGGTGATCTGCGGCGTCCAGTTTCTCCTGATCCTGTTGGCGACCCTGCGGGGCCTCCACGCAGCGGGTCACTTGGGATGATCGGGCTTCTCGGCGGATGAGGTTCGGTCGCATCTGGGCTCGGGTCCAGATCAGCACGTACCCTGCAGGCCATGACGACCGGGGATCTCGAGCGCGCGGAGTTTGAGGAGCGCTACGCGCTCGCCGCCGATGCCACGGGCGCCCTAGCCGGTCCCGACGAGCTCGACGAGGCGTGGGACGACTACCGGTCGGGCGTGTGGGATCGCCTATTGGCTGAGCCGACACCGGAGAATGCGGTGCACGCCAACCGCCTGGCCGGATCGATCGCCGAACTGCTCAACGAGCCCGCGCCGGATGACGAGGCGTGGTGTCGTCGGCTGAGCGCCCGCGTGGATCAGCTGGCCACGCTGCTGCGGGAAGGAGGCGCCGAGGATCAGGCGAAGGGAGAGCCGCATCCCTGGGATCTCTGGGTCGCCGCGCCCCGGCGCGACTACGCTGAGGTCCTCGCGCGACCGACGGAGACAGAACAGCCATGAGCTACGACACCCTCAAAGTCATTCACACCCTGGCCGCATACGTCTGGCTCGGCAGCCTCTTCGGCTCGCTGATCTTCGCGACGATCGCGACGCGCCGCAGCGCCAACGGCGTACTGACCGGTGCCGTTGCCGTCGTCCGCTTCGCCACGCGCGTCGGCCTGCCGGCCGCGGTCGTGCTGCTGATCGCCGGCATCTGGATGGTTGCCTCGTACAACGTGGGCAGCGGCATGTGGATCAACATCGGCTTCATCCTCTGGCTGCTCGCCGCGGTCGTCGGCAGCGCCCTGATGCATCCGGCCGCCCGCAAGATGCGCAACGCGGCGACGGACGATGAGGCAATCGGATACGCCAAGCGCATCATCTGGGTCGGCGGCGGCGAGATCATCGCGGTCGCGCTTGCGATCTGGGTGATGGGCGCGCAGTTCGGCAGCTGATGCCGCTGCGCAACGATCCGCTTCTCGCCGATCGTGATGGGCGGCTGCTTCTCGCCGCGCAGGCGCTGGACGTGGTGGGTGCCGGCGTCTCGATGATTGCGCTGCCGTGGCTCGTGCTCGACCACGGCGGCACCAGTACCCAGGCCGGCTTGATCTTCGCGCTGTCGGTCTTCCCGTACGTCGTCTTCGGCCTGCCGGCTGGTGTCATCGGCGATCGGCACTCGCGCCAGAAGGTGATGTGGGTCTCGCACGCGCTGCAGGCGCTCGTGGCGCTGGTGATTCCGCTGTGGGCCTTTGCGGGCCATCCGCCGCTGGGGATCGTCCTGCTGGCAGCCTTCGCGATCGGCACCGCGCGCGTGTTCGTCGATGCCGCGGTGTTCGGTGCGGTCGCGTCGCTGATCGGCCGCGAGCGCTTCACACAGGGCCAGGCGACGCTCTCTGCATCGTGGGCCTTCGGCTACTTCGCCGGACCGGCAATCGGCGGCGTGCTGATCGGCTTGGTCGGCCCCGCCTTCGCGCTGCTCGCCGAGGCGATCGGGTTCCTCGCGGCATTCGTGCTGATCTTGCTGATCCGCGCCGATCTCGATTCGGGCCGGACCGGGGAGGAGGAGCCGGAGCCGGCGATGGCGATGATGAAAGAGGGGCTCGACGTCATCTGGCGGCGTCCGCGCGTGCGCGCCTACACCTGGGTGAGCATCGGGTGGAACCTCGGTGCGGCGATGTCTGCAGCGCTGATCGTGCCGCTGCTGCGTGAGACGCTGGGCCTGTCATCGATCGAGGCCGGCTTCGTGCTCGGCATCGGAGCGGTGATGGGACTGATTGTCCCGGTCTTCCTCGGCCGGCTCGTCGATACCCAGGGCTCGGGGCGCGTGACGGCGGGGCTCGCGCTGCTGAGCAGCGGTTCGATCCTGGCCACGGCGGCGGCGCCGGGCTTCGTGATCGTGACGGCGACGAACGCGGTGCGGTCGTTCACCGACTTCGCGCTCATCTCAACGGTGATCGGCGAGCGCCAGAAGGGCGTGCCGGATCGTCTGCAGGCCCGCGTCGGGATCACCGGCCGGATGATCGCGGTGTGCGCAATCGCGGGTGGTGGCGCGATCGGCGCGTTCCTCGCCGACGTGATCGGCGTCCGCGGCGTCTTCATCGTGTCTGGCCTCGGCGTGGCGATCGCGGTGATCCTCACCATTCCGCGTGTGCTGCGCCTTGATCGGCCCGACAAGGAGCCGACGATCGAGCTGCCGCGCCGCTAGTCGAGCAGTTCGCGAATCGCCGCGACGAGCCCGTCGAGATCGTGCTCGTCGGCTTCGGCGGCGATGCCCACGCCGAGCTCGCGCATCGTCGCGCTGGTGATCGGCCCGATCGACACGCCCGGCAGGTCCTCGAGGTCGGCCTCGGGAAACGCCTCGGCAAAGGCGCGGACGGTGGAGGCAGAGGTGAAGGTGATGCAGTCGGCGCGCAGCAGGTCGTCGCCCTCGGGCACGGCGAACTCGGTGCGATAGAGCGCGCTGATCTCGACGGTTGCGCCGGCGTTGGCGAGGCCGTCGGGCAGTAGGTCGCGGGCCTCCTCGGCGCGGGCGATCAGCACGCGCTTGCCAGCCACGCGGTCCTGCAGTGTCTCGAGCAGCGCCTCGGCAACCGCGCGCTCGGAGACGACGTCGGCGACGATCCCGATCTCGCGCAGCGCAGCCGCGGTTCCCGGTCCGATCGCAGCCACCTCGACGCCGTGGAGCGCGCGGGCGTCGCCGCCGATCGCGGTGAGCAGGAGTGCCGGCGTGTTGGGGCTCGTCACGACGATCACGTCGAAGGACGACGCGTCGATCGGTGCGACGTCGAGGGGGACGGTGCGGATCGTCGGGGCGCTGATCACCTTTGCACCCAGATCGGTGAGGCGGCGCGTCAGGCCATCAGCCTGGGCGCGGGCGCGCGTCACGGCGATCACACGGCCGGCCAGCGGCAGGCGGTCGGCCCAGCCAATTGCCTCGCGGACCGAGACGACATCGCCGATCACCGTGACGGCGGGCGACTTCACGTCCTGCTCCTTGGCGATGGCGGCGATTGTGCCGAGCGTGCCGGTGGTGACGCGCTGCGTGGGCAGCGTGCCGCGCTCGACGATGCCGACGGGCGTGTCGGCCGAGCGGCCGCCCGCGACGAGCGCATCGCTGATCTTGCCGAGGCGCCCGACACCCATCAGGAGCACGAGCGTGCCCCCGGCCTTGGCGAGCGCGGCCCAATCGGTCTGCGTATCGGGCTTGGTCGGATCCTCGTGGCCTGTGACGATCGTGAGATGCGTCGCCATGCCGCGGTGCGTGACGGGGATGCCCCCGGCCGACGGCGCTGCGATCGAGCTGGAGATACCGGGCACGACTTCGTAGTCGACGCCTGCGGCGTGCAGTGCCTCGGCCTCCTCGGAGCCGCGGCCGAACACGAACGGGTCGCCGCCCTTGAGGCGCACAACCATCGCGCCCGTCAGTCCGTGCTCGACGAGGCAGGCGTTGGTCTCCTCCTGCGTCATCGCGACCTTGCCGGGTGCCTTGCCGGCGTCGATCAGCAGGCAGCCGGGCTTGGCCTCGAGCGGCAGCTGGTCGCCGGCCAGGCGATCGAGGACGAGCACGTCGGCGCGGCGCACGAGATCGAGGCCACGCACCGTGATCAGCCCGGGATCGCCAGGGCCGGCGCCGACGAGGTAGACGGTCATGCGTCACCCGCCGCCAATAGTTGGGCGCCGCCATCCTGGAGCAGGCGGTCGACAACGGTGTCGACGAGCGCGTGCGGATTGTCGCCGTCGTCCTCGTGGCGGATCGCCTGAATGCCGTCGGTCGAGCTGACCCAGCCGATCAGCTTCCAGCCGCTGGCGTGTCGATAGGCGTGCGCAGCGACGGGTACGTGGCAGCCGCCGCCGAGGCGACGCGTGACACCGCGCTCGGCCGTCACCGCTGCGCGCGTGTCGAGATGGTCGACGGCAGCAACGAGGCCGCCGTCGCCAGCGCGGGTCTGCAAGGCGATGGCCCCCTGGCCCGATTCGGGCACCAGCAGCTCGACGGGGAAGCGGAAGCCGATCTCATGGTCGAGACCTACGCGATCGAGCCCGCACGCCGCGAGGATCACGCCGTCAAGGTCGCTCGTCGCGCGATGATCGAGCCGCGTCTGCACGTTGCCACGGATCGGCACGATCGTGAGATCAGGGCGCGCAGCCCGCAGCGCAGCGGTGCGGCGCAGCGACGACGTGCCGACGCGCGCACCGACGGGGATGTCGCCGAATGAATGCGCCTCGCCGCACCAGGCGTCACGCGGATCGGCACGCTCGAGGAACGCCGACAACTCGAGGCCGTCGGGCTGGTCGCCCGTCAGATCCTTCGACGAATGCACGGCGACATCGATCTCTCCCGCGAGCAGCGCCTCCTCGAGCGCCGAGGCGAATGCGCCGGGGCCAAGCTCGCCAAGCGGCGTTGACTGGGCTGCGTCACCACGCGTCGAGACGATCACCAGTTCGACCTGCGCACCCTGCGCGGTGAGTGCCTCGGCCGCGAGCCGAGCCTGCGCCTGTGCGAGCGGGGAGCCTCGTGTGCCGAGGCGAACGATGCTCATGCGTCCGGCGTGCTCGGAGTCTGCTTCGCCTCGAGCTCGTCGAGCGTCTGCTCGAGGCGGTTCAGCTTGCGGCCGATGATCCACACGTAGGCGAGGATGATGACCCAGACGAGCAGGTACGCCGCAGCGACCCACGGCACGGCTTCGCGCAGGGTCATGCGTCTTCACCTCGCGCAATGCGCTGGAGTTCCAGCACGCGGGCGGCTGCGCGCTTGCCGCGCAATTCGACGGAGATCAGCAGAACCATCAGGCTCAGCATCGCAGCCAAGCCGACGACGAACGTCAGCAGGAACGGGCCGGGCATCGCCGCGCCGTTCGTCGTGAAGACCGCCGGGTGGATCAGCGTCTGCGCAATGCGCACGGCGAGGAACGACATCGGGATCAACCCGACGCCGAGGAGCGCGAAGACGGCGGAGGCCGACCGGCGGCGCTCGCCCTCATCGAGCGAGAAGCGGAGCATGAAGTACGCGCAGTAGTAGAGAAATAGGATCAGGAAGACGTTGAGCTGGCGATCGCCCCAGTTCCACCAGACGCCCCACGAGGCCTTCGCCCAGATCGGCCCGGTGACGAGCACGAGCGTGCCGAAGATGGTGCCGGAGTGGACGCCGACGTACGAGCGCAGATCCCAGACCTCGGTCCGCTTCCACAGGTACATGGCGGCGCAGAAGGCGCCGAAGCCGAAGGCGGCATACGACGTGAGTGCGATCGGCACGTGGAAGTAGAAGATCTTCTGGCTGAGCCCCTGATCCGCGTCCTCGCCGGTCCACCAGAACGCCATCGCGATCGTCAGCGGCACCAAGACGATGCTGAGGACGAGCGGGATAGTGGTGGTCAGGTGCCGATTCGCGCGCATGTCAATCGCTGAGAAGGTGCTCCGAGGTGCCCCACGCGAGGGCGATGAACACCAGGTCGTAGAGTGCCAGAAAGCCGAGGGGTCGTAGTCCTCCTACCTCTTCGCCGAAGGCACCGTACGTGGCCGTGACGCCGCCGAGCACGACGGGGATCAACAGGGGCAGCACGAGCACGGGCAGGAGCACATCGCGCGTGCGCGCACCGAGTGCGAGTGCGGCCGACAGCGTGCCGACGAGCGCGATGCCGACGTCGGCGAGCAGCAGCGCAATTACGACGGTGCCGATACTCGGCCCTTCGCTCTGGAAGAACAGCACCCACCAGATCGGCACGGCAACGACCTCGATGACGATGAGGAACCCGAACTGCGCGAGCGCTGTGCCGAGCCAGATCGCGGCGCGGTCGATCGGTGCCAGCAGCAGGGCGTCGAGCACGCCGCCCTCGTGCTCGGCCGAGAACGTGCGCAGCAGGCCGAGGACGGCAGTGAAAACCACCGCGGCCCAGAGCATGCCTGCCGCCGCGCGATTGCCCGCACCCGTGTCGCCGCTCAACGCGAAGTGGACGATCACGATCGTCGCGGCGATGAAGAGCAGCATCGCGAAGATCACTTCGCGGCGCCGAATCTCGAGCACGAGCTTGACGCGGGCGATGGCGAGGGCGGCGCCGATCATGCGATGCCACCGTTTTCGAGTCGTACTTCACGCACGCCGAGGCGCGCGGCGAGCTCGTGGTCGTGACTGGCAACCACCTGCGTGCGCTGGCCGATGCCGGCGCGTAGCGTGTCGTCGAGGAGCGCGCGGCCATCCGCATCGAGGCCGCTGGCCGGCTCATCGAGCAGGAGCAGCACGGGCTCGTGGGCCGTGGCGCGCGCCAGCGCGAGGCGCTGAAGCATGCCGCGCGAGAAACCGTCGATGCGCTCGTCGGCACGGTCGCCAAGCCCGACGCGTTCGAGCAGCGCGCTGGTGTCGGCGGCCATCTGGTGCAGGCGCAGGTGGAGCTCCAGGTTCTCGCGCGCCGTCAGGCCACGGTAGAGCTGCGGCTGGTGGCCGGCGTACGCGATGCCGGCACGCACCTGCTTCGGCGCGCTGATCGCCTCGACCTCGCCAATCCGCGCTGAGCCGGCGGTTGGTCGCAGCAGGCCCGCGATGAGTCGCAGCATCGTCGACTTGCCCGCGCCGTTCGGCCCGAGCACGACGACGGTCTCGCCCGCGGCGACGCTCAACGTCGCCTTGCGGAGCGCGAGGCGCTCACCGAAGCGCTTCGAGCACTCCGCGAGCGTGATCACGGGCGGCTGCATGGGGTGGAGGGTAGGGGAGGACGTGACAACCGCGCGGATGTGGGGTCCACCCCGTGATGCCCGATCAGTTGCAGTGCCGCGTGTCGGGGTGGACCCCACATCCGCGCGGTTGTCACGTCCTCCCTGGATCCCGAGCCGCCCCGGGTTGCGATGCATCGCGCTCGCGCCTTGCGTACGCTCTGCCCGTGCTCACCCTCACTGGCTACGATCTCTCGCTGCCGAACCTCGTGGCGGCGGCCCGCGCGCCGGGCCCCGTCGGACTCGACCCTGAGGCGCTCGAGCGCATGCGCGTCAATCGCCTCTTCGCGGAGCGCATCGCGGAGCGTGGCGACGACGTCTACGGGCTCACGACCGGGGTTGGCGTGCGCAAGAACCGCGCGGTCTCGGCCGATGAGATGCGGCAGTTCAACGCGCGCATGGTCCGCGAGCACGCGACGGGACAGGGGCCGGCACTGCCTGCCGATGTCGTGCGTGCCACGACGATCCTCCTGCTCAATCAGCTGGCGGCTGGTCGTTCCAACGTGCGACCGGAGATCGCCGAGCTCATCGCGCAGCGCCTGACCGACGGGATCGCAGACATCACCGTGCCGATGTACGGCGCCACGGGGATGGGCGACGTCGCACCGCTCTCGCATCTTGTGCTCGGCCTGCTGGGCGACGTGGAGCTCGAAGCCGGTGAGGCACTGCCGCTGATCGGGCAGGGCTCGTACGTGACGGCCCACGCTGCCCTTGCGCTGTACGACGCCGAGATCCTGCTCGAGACGCTCGTCACGCTGACCGCCCTCGATCTCGAGGCCTATGCCGCCAACCCGACGCCGTTTCATCCGGCGGCGGGCGAGGTCCGGCCGTACCCGGGCTATCGCCGGGCGCTCGCGTCGATCGGCCATCTCCTCGGTGGCTCGCAGCTGGCCGATGATCCGCGCCACCTGCAGGCGCCACTGTCGTTCCGCGACGCGGGCTCCGTGCTCGGTGCTGCCTACGACACTTTCGCGTTCTGCATCCGTCAGCTCTCGATCGAACTCAATGCGCATCAGCAGAACCCACTCGCGCTGATGGAAGAGGATCGGATGCTGCCGGTCGCCAACTTCGATGTGCAGGCGCTTGCCGCCGCGCTCGACTTCGCGCGCATTGCACTCGCGCCGTGCCTGACGGCGCAGAACGAGCGGTCGATCAAGCTGCTGCAGGCCAGCGAGACGGGCCTGACCGACGGGCTCGAACCCCGTGGGGCCGACCCTGGTCACAGTCTGTCGGAAATGGCCTGGCCGCTGCAGGCCCTGACCGTGGAGGCTCGACTCCTGATCCAGCCGGTCTCCGCCGAAATCGGTTCTTCGTCGCAGGCGGAGAAGATCGAGGACCGCCTGACGATGGCGGGCCTCGGCGCACGACGGCTGGCAGAGATGTCGGAGCTGGGCTTCCGTGCGGCGGCCATCGCCTGCGTCATTGCGTGCCAGGCGATCGATCTGCGCGGCCTCGACCGTCTCGGGCCGACGATGGCTTCTATCCACGGCGCCGTGCGTCGCTACGTGCCGCCGCTTGGTTCCGGCGATCCGCCGCCGAACGAGCTCGAACCGCTGATCGCCGCGTTGCGCGGCGGGCTGCTCGCCTAGATCCGCAGGCGCAGGATTTCGGCGACGCCGTGCGTTGCGGTCTCGGCGGCAACGCGCGGTGCCTCGTCCCGGTCCAACGCAGCGGCGAACAGCGCCGTGAACATGTCGCCCGCGCCGACGGTATCGGCGAGGCGCGGAATGCGGTCGGCCGGAATGTGCAGCACGTCCGGTTCCTCACGCGTCCAGATGTCCGCGCCGCCTTCGCCGTACGTGATCAGCACGATCGGCACACCCGCGCGCTCCATCGCCGCTGCCTCCGTGCCGCCGAGCAGTGCCATCGCCTCCTCGTCGGAGAACTTGACGGCATCGACGCCGTTGAGCCAGGCCGGATCGAGCGGCCCGCTGGGCACGACCTCGCCGAGACCGGGCCGCGCGAGGCCCTGTGCGTCGAACACGATGCGCCGGCCGAGTGCGTGGATGGCGCGCAGCGTCTCGGGCGGCACGTCGCCGCGCCACTGCGTGCCGATCACGATCGTGGCCGCGTTCTGGAGCGAGGAGCGCGCCCAACCGTCGATGTCGGCCGGGGTGAAGGGCTCACCGAGCGCCGCCAATTCGTGATCGCGCTCGCCATGCTCCTTGAGAGTCAGGCGGCTGATGAACGTCTCGTCCGATGGGCCGATCAGCACGGGAAGTCCGCGTCGACTCAACTCGGCATGCAGGTCATCATCGCCGCCTTTGGTGATCACCATGCTGCGGATGCCGGCACTGGCGAGCGCGTGGGCGGCGAACACGGGTGCGCCACCACAGCGGATCTCCTCGCTGCCATCGACGTGCACGATCTCGTCGCGCACGGTCTGTCCGAGGAGAGCGATCACGTGCGCAACGCTCCGGCGGCTAGGTAGGCATAGGCGGCGAAGGCGATCGCCCAACCGACGGCGGCCAAGACATCCGGGCCGGTACCGCCGCAGTTGTAGCCATTGCCCGCATCGCAGAGCCCCTGCGTGAGCAGGCCGAACCCGCCCGCCAATCCTGCCGTGGCGAAGACGCCGAGCGCAATCCACGTTGGTCCGTGCTCGCGGCCACGACCGCGGACGGCCAGCGCGCCGGCGGAGATGATCACCGCGGCGAGCAGCGCGAAGGCCGCGAGCGACCAGTGATGCAGCGCCATCTGCGCGAGCAGGATGAACATGGCGAGCGGCAGCACGATGCGCGCGAGGTGCACCGCACCGGTTGTGCGGCGGGCCAAGGCGACGATCACCGCGACGACGAAGACCGTCAGAACGGCCGATCCGATGATGAAGAACGCGCTCACGCTGGGTGAACGGTAGCCGCCCGGACTAGGCGTTGACGGCCCAGCGGTGGTAGCGTGCGCGCAGGAGGTAGTTGAGATATGGGATCGCTCTCCCCTTGGCACATTGCAGTGGTCGTGATTGTTGGGCTGCTGATCTTCGGACCGAAGAAGCTCCCCGAGCTTGGTCGTGGCGTGGGTTCTGGTCTGCGCGACTTCCGCAAGGGACTCTCCGGCGAGGCTGACGACACGCCGGCTCCGGTCGTTGAGGCTGCCTCGACGCCGGTCGTGCAGACGACGACGGCCGTTGCTGCTGAGGCACCGGTTGCCGAGGCTGTGGCTGTCCCGGTTGCCGAGCCGGCCGCGCCCGTCGCCGAGCAGGCCGCTCCGGCTGCCGAGACGACACCGCCGCAGTCCTGATCACCAGCGCGCCCGGTCAGCCGGGTTGCAGTCCGTTCGCCTGTCCTCGGTTCGGTGGTAGCCTTCGGCCTGCAGCGAGGAGCATGTAATGCCTTTTGATTTTGGAATCGGTGAGATCGCAATCGTTCTGGTGATCGGCCTGCTCGTGTTCGGCCCCAAGAAACTGCCCGAGATCAGCCGTGGCCTCGGTTCTGGCATGCGCGACTTCCGCCGTGGTCTGTCCGGTGAGGCCGACCCGACGCCCGCAGAGACTCCGGTCGCGCAGGCGGCTCCGGTTGTTGCTGAGGCAGTCATCCCCGACGTCCCCGCCGAGCAGCCCGTTGTGGCCGCCACCGCCACCGCCACGGCAACTGCCGTCGCGGTGGATCCCGCTCCCGCGCCGCCGGCCGAGTAGCGCTCCGATCCGGACCTGAACATGCTTTCCGGCCTCCGCAGCACCCGGCGCGTCGAGCACACCGAGCAGATCCACATCACGGATCACCTCGAGGAGCTCCGCAACCGCATCATCATCAGTCTGCTGGCGCTCGGCGTGGGCTTCGGCCTCTGCTTCTGGCAGCACGAGCGCATCATCGAGTTCCTCAATCGGCCGCTGCCGGCGAACATCCCGGACCCGATCGTCCTTGGCGTCGCGGAGCCGTTCACGATCTCGCTCAAGGTCGCGCTGGCCGGTGCTGTCATCCTCGCGATTCCGGTGCTGATCTACCAGGTCTACGCGTTCGTGATGCCGGCCTTCGATCCGGACCATGATCGCCGCACGTGGCCGTACCTGAGTGCCGCGTCGGGGCTGTTCTTCATTGGCCTCGCTTTCGGCTACTTCCTCGTGCTGCCGTCGGCGCTTGGCTTCCTCGTGGGCTACGACGCGGATCTCTACAACCGTCAGGTGCAGGCCGGTGACTACTACTCGTTCGTCGTCACGATCCTGATCGCCTGCGGCCTGATCTTCCAGCTGCCGACGGGCGTCTTCGTCCTCAGCACGGTTGGCCTGATGCGCTCGGCATGGATGCGCAAGCATCGTCGCTACGCGATCTTCGCTCTCGCGGTCGTCGCTGCCGCGCTGCCGGGCGGCGACGTCATCTCGATGATGATCATCTTCGGCGCGCTGCTCGGCCTCTACGAGGTCTCGATCTACGTCGCGCTGTTCGTCGAGAAGCGCAAGGGCGCCGAGCTCGATCTGCCGGAGGAGGCGACGACCGAGATCGACGCCGCCGGCGGCGACGCGTGACCGAGGTCTACGCCGCCGACCACGTGGTTCCGGTCGGTGCGGCTCCGATGCGCGGTGGGGCGGTGGCGGTTCGTGACGGCGAGATCGTGGCCATCGGCACGCGTGCCGAGGTCCTGACCGCACATCCCGACGCGTATGTCGAAGAGCTCGGCGCGGCCATCCTGCTGCCCGCCCTTGTCAACGTCCATACGCATCTCGAGTACGCGGCGTACGGTGGCTTCGGCGACGGTCTCACGTTTGGGCCGTGGATCGCCGACCACGTCGCGCGCCGCCCGCGCCTCGAACCGGGAGACGTCGAGGCGATTGCGGCGCTGGGCGCGCTCCAGAACCTGCGCTCCGGTGTCGGCACGATCGCGGACGCCTCGTTCGCCGGTGCCTCTGTGCGCGCCGCCAGCGAGGCAGGCTTGCGCGGCATCGTCGATATCGAGGCATTCGGTGGCAAGGGCATGGACCCTGGGCCGACGGTCGAGCACACGTGGGAGCGCATCCAGGCGCATCGAGCTGAGGCCTCGCCGCTGATTCGCGTTGGTATCTCGCCGCACGCGCCGTACACCGTCACGCCGGCCCTCTACCGCGCGCTTGACGAGCTGGCGCGCGCCGAGGGCCTCTCGATCATCACGCATGTGGCCGAGTCGAAGGGCGAACTCGAGGCGATCGCGTCCGGGACCGGACCCGTCGCGATCGCGCTGAAGGACCTGGCGGAGGTCGAGGCCTCCGGGCTCCACCCGGTCGATCTGATGGCCGAGCTCGGTCTGCTGCGCCCGGACGTTCTGCTCGTGCACATGGTGCAGATCACCCCCGAGCACGCGCGCATGGTTGCGGCGGGCGGTGCCGGCATTGCCCACTGCCCGCGCTCGAACGCCTTGCTTGGGTGCGGCGCCGCGCCGCTCGCCGATATGCTCGCGGCCGGCGTGCACGTTGGCATCGGCACCGACTCGCCCGCCTCTGCCGTCGATTTCGACCTCTGGAACGAGCTGCGCACCGCGATCTACACCGCGCGCTCCCGCGAGGCGCTGCCGGACGCACTCACCGCGCGTGAGGCGCTCGAGCTCGCCACGATCGGTGGTGCTCGCGCCCTCGGCTACGCCGATGAGATCGGCACGCTCGAGGTCGGGAAGCGCGCCGACCTCACGGCCATCGATCTCGTGGGCACGCCGTTCGCCGAGGTCGAGGACCCGATCGTCAGCGCGGTGTTCTCCGGCTCACCGGAGCGCACGTTGCTCACCGTCGTGGATGGTGTCGTGCGCTACCGTAGGGCGACGGACGGGAGTCGTCTCGCAGCCGCGCTTGCCGCAGCGCGACCGGCCCGGACGCGGATGATCGGATCTCAGAGCTAATGTCGAAAAGCAAGCACACGAAGCACTCGCGCGCCTCCCAGGAGACCAGCGCGACGCGCCACGCCAAGAAGCGGCAGGAGGCGCCGTACTCGGCGACGCCGACGCTCAACGAGCGCATGCGCAAGAACGGCAAGTGGGTGTTCGCCGCGTTGGCCATCGTCTTCGGTATCACGTTCGTGTTCGCCGGCGTCGGCACGAGCGGCCCGTCGCTGCTCGATCTGATCGGCCAGAACAACGATTCCAGCCCGACTACGACGGCGGTCGACGCGAGCGGCGTGCAGAAGGCCGAGGCGGCAACGAAGGCCTCGCCGAAGGATCCGCAGGCATGGCTCGAGCTCGCCCAGGCCGAGGTCTCCGCCGGGCAGCTCGAAAAGGTTCCGGCTGCCGCCCAGAAGGCCGCCGAGCTGGCGCCGAAGGATGCGACGGTCCAGGGTGCCGTTGCCGACGTGTACTTGGCGCAGGCCGCTGCCGCGCTGCAGAAGGCGCAGGCGATGTACGCAGCCGCGCAGGGCGGGGGCATGGTCAATGGCCGGAGCGCTGTTCCGCAGCAGGTCATCCCCGGCCAGTCGAGCGGCGCCACCCCGTTTCAGACGGCGCAGGAAAGCATTGCCAGCGCGCAGGTGAGCGACGTCTCCGCGAAGGTTTCGCCGTTGCAGACAGAGGCGACCGATGCCTACAAGGCCGCCGTCGAGGCGCAGACTGTGGTCACCGAGATCAATGCGGAAGATCCGGCCGCCTGGTTCCGGCTCGGGCAGATCGCCACGGCAGCCAACGACACCGCGGGGGCGATCAGCGCGTACGAGACGTTCGTCAAGCTGGCGCCCGAAGATCCGCTGACCACGAAGGTCAAGGACGAGATCAAGCGTCTCCAGAAGACGCTGACACCGACGACCACCGCCACGGGCTAGGTACGTTGCCGGCGAGCCGGCAACGTTTCACCCCCGACAGCCCCACTGCCGGTGTCTCGCCTTCGGCGTCGGCGCTGTATCGCTCTCCGCCACCTACACAGGGCACGGGGGGTAAACCGCACATCGGATCCGTCCTCTTGTGCACTGCGTCGTTTGCATCGATAGTGGACTGGCTAGATCCCCGCCGTAGCCACCTCGTGCGGTCGTTCCATCACCCAAGGAGTTCCTATGAACGTTCCTAAGCGCCGCCTCGCAAGCATTGCGGCTGTCCTCGGCCTCGCGGTCCTCGCCGTGGCGCCTGCCGCCCAGGCCGCGCCCGCCTCGCGGGCCGCAGCCCCCTCGTCTGCGGCCAGGGCCCTCGCCTTGGTGCCCCCCACGATCGAGGCAGGCCTCGATGTCCGGATTGCGAACCGGCGTTATGCGCTCTGCGCGGCGAGCAACATCACGCCGAGCGGCAAGTCGACGTTCATCAACGGCACGAAGTACAGGCTCGGCACGGGCACCTGTCCCATCGTCAAGGGCTGGACGGTCTACAACAAGAGCCTGCAGGGTACGGACCCGACGGTAAGCGGTGACACGACGATCTGGTCGAGTTTCGGGAGCCCAACCACGTTCCCGCAGCTCACCGCAACAGGTTGGGTCATCGCCGCTCCGCAGGGGCGCACCTACACCATCGGCACGGGCGGTAACACCGGTATGGCGAACTTCTGGGGGTTCCCGTGCGTCGTGGCGGCACCGCAGATCATCAATGGAAAGAGCTACCCGATGGCGACGTGTGCTGGTCCGCTCATGGAGAATCTTGACAATCGTCCGGTCTCCACGGGTGTCGGGGGGTTCACGGACGCTTCGACTGCTGCGACCATTCCGGTCGGCTTTGCCAAGTTCCTCACCGGCCCGCTGATGGGGATGGAGTCCTTCTTCGCGAATCCGTTCCCCACGTCCTGACATCACAAAGGAGGAGGCCTCGGCGCTGTACGCGGCGCCGAGGCCTCCGGGTGGTATTCCCGCCTCGAGAGACCGGCGATCCCGTTCGGCTTTCTCCTCAGCAGTCGGTGCGCGTCACCCGGCCGTTGAGAGAGGTGGCGGTGCGTTAGAAAACGCGACGCTGGCCGCGGCGCGTGAAGCGCCTGACGGGGACTTTTGGTTAGGATTCCCGCCGCGGGCCGTTAGCTCAGCTGGTAGAGCAGGGGACTCTTAATCCCAAGGTCGAAGGTTCGAGCCCTTCACGGCCCATCCGCGATTGAGACGCCGCCGAGAGGCCGGTGCTCCAAACGGACACACATGTACCCGACGAGGGGTCTACGCTGGAGACGTCGTCAGGAGCCGTCTGCCCGTGTCCGCCGCACCCACCGCATCCACCCCCAAACCACGGGTCTCGCCAACGCTCGCGATTTCGTTCATCGCGATCCTCGCGTCGCTCCAGGGTTCGGCACCGAACATCGCGAGCACGGCGCTGGTCAGCGCCAGTCGCAGCCTCGACATGGTCGGCGGTACGCTGGCCCTGGCGGCCAGCATCCAGACGCTCGCGATTGCGGCGTCGGTGATCACCACCGGCCTGCTCGCCGACCGTCTCGGCCGCCGCCGCGTGCTGATGGCCGCGCTGCTCGTGGGGACCGCGGGCAGCCTGATCGTCGCGGCTGCTCCCGCGACCGCCTTCTACATGCTCGGACAGGCCATCATCGGCATCGGCTTAGGGGCGGTCTACGGCGCGAGCTTCGCCTACGTCCGCGTGCTCGCCGACCCGAAGAAACTGGCCGCGGCCGTCGGCCTGTTCTCCGGTGTGATCATGCTCGGCACGCTGGTCTTTACGTTCGTCGGCGGCAGCTTGTCGTCGGTCAACTGGCGTGCCGCGTACCTCGTCGAGCCGGTGTTCTGCGTGATCGGGCTTCTGCTCGTGCCGATCATGCTGCCGAAGATGGGGCGCGCGGCGAACCCGAAGTCGGACTGGCTCGGCCAGATTCTGCTCGCGGCCGGCATCATCGCCTTCCTCTACGGTGTGAGCGAGCTCGCCAGCAGCCTGACGGCACCGAAGACGATCGTGCCGCTGATCGCCGGTGTGGTCCTGCTCGCCGGGTTCTTCCTGCGCGAGTCGCGCAACGAGCAGCGCTTCTTCCCGGTCTCGCTCTTCCGCCAGCCGGTCTTCATCGCGGCGATCCTCGCCGGACTGGTCTACAACTTCGGCACCGCGGTCGTGTTCCTGCAGGTGACGAATCTCTGGCAATACATCAACGGTCTGGGGACGCTCGAGGTCTCGCTGTGGCAGATTCCGCTGATCGCCGCCGGCATCATCAGCGCGCTCGTCACGGGCAAGCTGATGACGTCGAAGGGCATCCCCAATCGCGTGCCGCTGCTCGTCGGCGGCGTCATGACCGCGGCCGGCATGGTTCTGCTCGCCATCTTTCATTCGTCGGGCACGTTCTGGGGCTTTCTGCCCGGGCTCGTGGTGGCCGGTGCCGGCGTCGTGATCGCGGCCGTGCCCTTCGGCAACCTGATCCTCAAGGAGGCGCCGGCCGAGTACTACGGGCCGGTGACGAGCTCGCGCACGACGATCGGGCAGTTCCTCTACTCGATCGGTTTCGCCGTCTCGACGGTCATGATCGACAAGCTCACGGTCGGAGGCACCGTCAACAAGTTGGCCGCCGCCGGCGTGCCGCCGCAGCAGGTCGGCACCGGCCTCGATGCCGTCACCGCCTACGCCGCGAAGAGTACGACACCGACCACGTCTCTCGGCAAGCAGGCGCTCGCCGATGCCGTCACCTCCTACGGCAGCGCCTTCGCGACCACGATGGTGATCGCCGCCGTCATCTGCCTGGCCGCCGGCGTCATCGGCTTCCTGATCCTGCAGCGCAACCACAACCATGCGGAGCGCGAGCCGGAGCCGGTCAAGGATCCCTCCACCGTCACCCCTTAGAAGTCAAGGAGCCATCATGGCCGCCGATTTGATCATCAAGGCTTCGACCATCATCACGATGGACGACGCGCTTCCCCGCGCGGAGGCGATCGCCGTCGACACCACGACAGGTCTGATCGCCGCGGTCGGCTCCGCCGACGATGTGACCGCGGCCGCGCCGGGTGCGACGGTGCAGGACCTCGGCGACACGGTGCTGATGCCGGGCTTCATCGACGCCCACAGCCACCCGCTGCTCGGCGGTATCGTCACGCAGGAGCCCGCGTACTGGATCGCCCCGTACATGGGCTATCCGACCTTCGCGGACGTCGAGGCGCTCTGGCACAAGCTCGACAAGGAGCTGCCTTCTGACCAGCCGGTCATCTGCAACGGCCTTGACCGCCTGCTGCAGGGGGCGCCCGAGCTGACGAACGTGCAGCTCGACGCGTACTTCGCGACGCGGCCGGCCATGGTCGTCGACAACTCGGGGCACGAGCTCTACTTCAACAGCGCGGTGATCGCCCTCAACGGGTGGGCGGACGGCAAGCCGCCGGCCGACCCGGCCGGTGCGCGGTTCGGGCGCAATGACGATGGCACCTCGAACGGTCGCGCCTACGAGACGGCCGCGCTCCTGGCCGCCGCGACCAAGACGATCGGCCTCGCGGTCCCGCACCCGCTGCTCTCCGCGGCGCGGTGGTACGCGCTGATGGGGCGCAATGGCGTCACTGCCACCACCGAGCACACGTACGAGTCGAACCTGCTGAAGGGCTACATCGCGCTCGCGTCGGTGGCCGACTGTCCGCTGCGGCTCGCGCTGTACCACATGTCGATCGACCCGACGTGCGGCGACAAGGTGTCGACGCCGATCCCCGAGTCGCTGCTGTGGAAGCAGGGCATCAAGCTTTGGGCCGACGGCTCGCCGTGGGTCGGCACGATCGCCGCGTCGTTCCCGTACCTCGACAACGCGACGACCGAGACCGCGCATATCCCGCTCGGTCCCGGTGGCGAGTCGATGCTCAACTACCCGCGTGCCGAACTCGACACGATTCTCGCCAAGCACGCGCCCGAGGGCTGGCAAATGGCGTTCCACGTCAACGGCGACGTCGGCATCGACGTGGTGCTCGACGCCTACGAGCGCGCGCTCGACGCCAACGGGCTCGCGCACACGGATCATCGCTGGCGCATGGAGCACTGCGGTGCCGGGCGCGGCGATCAGTTCGACCGCGCCGCTGCCATGGGCGTGGCCATCTCGCTGCTGCCGGCGCAGTTCATCTACTGGGGCGAGCTCCTCGACGGCACGATGTTCGACCCGGAGATCGGCAGCCAGTGGGTGCGTGGCGGCGACGCGGTCAAGTCGGGCGCGGTGGTGTCGTTCCACAACGACGGCTGCGTGAGCCCGCCGATTCCGCTGCTCAACGTGCAGGCGATGGTCACGCGTGAGACGATCGCCGGCCACGTGCACGGCGCCGAGCAGATGATGAGCCTGCACGACGCGTTCCGGGCAATCACCGTCAACGCGGCGTTCCAGATCGGCCGCGACCACGACCTCGGCTCGCTCGCGGTCGGCAAGCTCGCCGACCTCGTGGAACTGTCGGCCGACCCCTACGTGGTCGATCCGCACAAGCTGACCGACGAGGTGAAGGTCGGCGGGACGTGGCACGGCGGCCGCAAGCTCGACCTCGACGCCTTCTTGAAGGAGGTCGAGGCGATCGATCCGAGCGAGCATAAGCCGCTGGCCGCTCAGGCCGTGGGTCGCCACGTCTGCTCGCACGGTGGCCACGGCCACGCGCACACGCACTGACACATTCGAAGAACCACCGACCAAGGAGAAGACGATGTCGTCCAAGAAATCCGTCGCCCACGCGATGTGGGAGATGCTGCACAACGTGGGAGTCCGCCGTGTGTACGGCATTCCCGGCGACGCCATGAACGGCATCCTCGTGGCGCTGCGCGACTTCCCCGACATCGAGTTCATCCACGTCCGCCACGAGGAGGCGGGTGTTTTCGCCGCCAACGCCGAGGCGTTCATCACCGGCCGGCCGGCGGCCGTCTGCGGCACCTCGGGCCCGGGCGCCACGCACCTCGTCAACGGCCTCTACGACGCGTACCACGAGCGTGTGCCCGTCTTCGCGATCGCCGGCGACACGTCGCCGCAGTACATCGGTTCGGACATTGTCGAAGAGGTCAACGTGATGCGCGCGTACATCGACTGCACGCACTTCACGGGCCGCATCGAGCAGCCGGAGCAGGCGTGGTCGGTCTTCCGCGGCGCGATCAACACGATGATCAACCGGCAGGGTCCCGTGCTCGTCGCGATGTCGAGCGAGGTGGGGCAGGCCGAGTGGCCCGCCGATGAGCCGATCCCGGCGGCGCTCGAGGTGCACGAGCCCGTCGTCTCGCCGTCGCCCCATGATCTCGAGGACGTCGTCCGCCTCGTGTCGGAGGCCAAGAAGGTGATGATCTTCGGCGGCGACGGCTGCCGCAACGCGCACGGGGACGTGATCGCGCTGGGCAAGCACCTGCAGGCGCCGATCGGCTACTCGTGGCGCGGCAAGAGCGCGCTCGGCACGGGCAACCCCAACGACGTCGGCATGAGCGGTCTGCTCGGCTACGGCGGCTGCTTCAAGGCGATGCGCAGCGCCGATCTGGTCATCCAGATCGGGTCGAACTGGCCCTTCGTGCCGTTCTACAAGGAGTCGGTCAAGATCGTCCAGGCCGACATCCGCGCCGAGGCACTCGGCCGCCATACGCCGCGGCTCGACAAGGGCGTGGTGTCCGATGCCGGCGAGTTCGCCCGCGCGCTGATGGCCGCGGTGCCGGCGCGCACCGACACGTCGTTCCTCGACGAGATGGTCCATCACCACGAGAAGCGCGTGCACAGCATCCAGTACTACGTCGAGAAGGGCCCGGAGCATCACCCGATCCGGCCGGAGTACCTCACCGCCACGATCGACCGACTGGCCGACGACGACGCGGTCTTCACCGTCGACACCGGCACGCCCTACATCTGGGCGGCGCGCTATCTCTCGATGCGCGGCAACCGGCGCATCTTCGGCTCGTCGACGTGGGCGAGCATGGCGAACGCGATGCCGAACTCGATCGGTATCGCGTTGTCCCAGCCCGGCCGTCAGGTGATCGCGATGTGCGGCGACGGCGGCATCTCGATGCTGTTCGGCGACCTCATGACGATCGCCGAGCGCCAGTTGCCGGTGAAGCTCGTGGTCTTCCACAATTCGATGCTCGACTTCGTCGACATCGAGTTCCAGGAAGCCGGCCTCGTCCCGTTCGGCACCACGCTGTGGACGCCGAACTTCGCCGAGGTCGCCAAGGCGATGGGCATCGGCTCGGTCCGCATCGAGGATCCGAAGGACGTGGAGCAGAGCATCAAGGAGGCGCTCGCCATGCCGGGCCCAGTGCTGATCGACGCGGTCGTCGACAAGCACGCGCTCGCGCTGCCGCCCGTCATCACCCCGAAGATGGCCGCCAAGTTCGGCTTCTCGCAGGTACGCCAGCTGCTCCACGGCCACGCCGAGAACGTCAAGGACAACATCACCGACAACATCGGGATGCTCGAGTCGCTGTAGCCGCCGGGTGTCGCAGGTTCCGATTGGGGTCAGACCCCAATCGGAACCTGAAACCCCGACGACTCAGACCGTCACGTCGTAGAAGTGATCCTTGGCGGGAAGCGACAGCGTCGTGACCTCCGTCAGGCTCGCCGACACCTTCGCGAGGTCGATCTTCGACCAGCCCTGATGGGCGAACTGGTTCACGTAGTAGACGCGGTTGGCGCAGTCGGCCATGCTCGACCACTCCGTCATCTCCCAGCCCGCCTTGCCGCCGCTCTCGCCCTGGCCGGCAGGCGTCATGACGGAGCCCGGCGGGATGTCGAAGCCGTTGAGGATGTGACGGGCGAACTGGACGCCCTCCTCGGCCGTGTCGAACGCCGGGACGCAGCGCGCGGCCCAGAAGGCGCGGACGAAGCGATTCGAGGCGAGGAAGCCCCCGGGGATCGCCTGCATGCCGCCACCTGAGCTCGGCGCCTGCAGCTTCATGCCGGGAAGTTCGATCGCCGGTGCCGGGTCGGGGGAGAGGTAGGAGTACTCCGCGAGGTGCGCGATCTGCATCGGGAACGGCGGCTCGTTGGTGAGCACCGTCGTCGGGTTGTCGTGGATCTGGAGCTCGCCGTCCGTCCACTCGAGGACGACCGAGTTGCCCTGCGCGTCGTGGACGCTGTAGTGGACCATCGGCACCTGCCCGCCGTAGGCCGCCATATGCGGGCCGTGCACGGGCACGTTGGCGAGTGCAGCGCGTACCTCGGCGACGGTCGCGCAGGTCGTCAGCAGGTACGTGGCAACCTCATGGCACGCGACGGCCTGCGACTCCTGCTCCGGCGTAATCGCGACGTACTCGGCCGACACCGGGAAGTTGAACGCCGCTGCGACGAGCCCGGCGTCGTTGACGCCGTCGAGGATGATCTCCAGACCGACGCCGTTCATGCCAACGGCTGCGTGGGTGGTCTCCCACGTCAGCCCGCCGACACCTGGCTGCCCCGCGAGTCCGGTGCCCGTGCGCGTGACGCCCTTCGGGAAGACGATCGGCACGGAGTGGAGCGGCAGAGTGAACTCCAGGGTACGCCCGTAGACGATCTCACTCTTGTTGCTCGTGATGGTGAACGAAGTGCACATGCGACGACTCCAAGCGTGAGGTTGGAACCAACCTACCAGCCGAGTGGCGCACACGTGTGTGAACCGACGTGTCCGTCTGGAGAACGACGAAGGGCCCAGCACCCCGAGGGGTCGCCGGGCCCTTGACGTCAGTGCTGGAGCGCTACTGCGCGGCTTCCCACGCCGCCTGGCTGGCCAGGTCGGCGAGGGGGCTGAACATGCCGAAGTCGAAGTCGGCGAGGGGCTCGCCGGCCTGGACCTTGGCGGGCCAGTCCGGGTTGCCGAGGGCAGCCTTGCCCTGGGCGATCACGTCGGCGTTCCCGGCCTCGATCACGCTGGCTGCCGTGGCGGGATCGCCGAGGCCGCCGTTGACGATCACGTGTGCCTTGGAGTACTTCTTGGCGAGGCCGGACAGGCTGTGGCCCGAGCCGAAGACCTCGTCGGTGGCGACGTGCTCGGTGATGTGAATGAAGTTCACGCCAGCCTCGTCGAGCACGGGGAAGATGTCGGCGGCGTCCTGCTCGCCACCGGCCCACGTGTACTCGAAGTCGTTGACCTTGCTCTGCGAGAGACGCAGGCCGACCGGGATCTTGCCCTGCGTTGCGGCGATCGCGGCCTTGACGATCTCCTCGTCGAGGCGGATGCGGTTGCGGGCGCTGCCGCCGTACTCGTCGGTGCGCTGGTTCGTGTACGCGGTCCAGAACTGGTCGAGCAGGTAGCCGTTGGCACCGTGGATCTCGATCGCGTCGAAGCCAGCCTCGAGGGCGTGGACGGCTGCCGAGACGAAGGAATCCTTGATCTCGATCAGCTCGTCGGTCGTGATCTCGCGGGGCGTGTCGTAGCCACCCTCGCCGCGGTAGAACGTCAGCATCTCACCCTTCGGGGTGACGGCCGACGGTGCGATTGCGCCCGTCTCGTAGTTCGCGTTGCGGCCCTGGTTGAGCGCGCCCGCGTGCACGAGCTGCATGCAGATCTTCGCGCCGGCGTCGTGGACGGCGTCGACGACGACCTTCCACGCATCGCGCTGCGCGGCCGTGGCGATGCCCGGCTGGAAGTGATAGCCCTGCGAGAACTTCTGATCGACGTACGAGGCCTCAACGATGATCAGCCCGAAGCCGCCCTTGGCGAACTTGGCGTAGTAGTCGGCCATGGCCTGCGTGGCGAGGCCGTCCTCCGTCGCGCTCACGCGCGTCATCGGCGCGACCGCCAGGCGGTTCTTGAGCTCAAGCGAACCGAGCTGGGCGGACTGGAACAGGATCGACGTATCGGTCACTTGGATCTCCTCAGGAAATGCGGACGTTCGAGGGCATAAACCTAGTCGAAGCGTGGGTTATTCCCGTGCGCTCCGTCAGGTCTGGCGGATGCCGCGCTGTAGCCGGGCGGGGGAGAGCGTCATCGCAATCAGGCAGAAGAGGCCAGCCGCGACAGGGAAGGCAAGCAGCACGAGGTCAAAGCTGCCAGTCAGGTCGCGCACCCAGCCGAGCGCGGATGGTGCGCAGGCGGTGATTAGATAGCCGATGAAGAGCATCATGCCGGCGGCCGCGCCGACATCGATCGGACTGTCTGCCACGTCGAGCGGCAGGCTCATCGTGACGGTGAACATCATCCCGTTGGCGATACCCGCGAGCAGCATCCACTCGAAGCCGAACGCGGGCACGAGGGCGAAGAGCAGCGTCGCGAGGGTCATCACCGCACTCGCAGTCACCAACGCCTGCCGGCGGGTCACGCGCTCGCCAATGAGACCGACGGCGAGCGACGTGGGCAGCGTGCCGATGTTGTACATCGCGGCGAGCCAGCCGACCGACGTTTCCGAGTAGCCGAGGTCCACGTAGGCCGACGGCGCCCACGTGGCCAGGCCATAGAACACGACGCCCATCAGCCCGAACATCGCGGCGAAGCTCCAGACGATGCTGCTCTTGAGGGGGAAGCGCGGGAAGACGCCGTGCTGGCGCTGGACGTGCATGTTGCGGGTGGTGATGATCCACGCGATCACGAAGACCAGACTCGCGGCCGACATCACGAAGAGCGACCACCGCCAGCCACCGAGCCAGAGCGACAACGGCACGGCGACGACCGCTGCGGCAGTCGCGCCAAATTGGATTCCCGTGGAGTAGACGGCCGTCAGCAGCAGCGGCCGATCGGCGAAGCGCTCCTTGACCGCGATCACCATCAGCGCGTTGCCGACGCCCATGCCGACACCAACGAGGAACGTGAAGAGGATCAGGCCGGTCGGGCCTGGTACGACGGCGCGGGCCATGCCGGCGAGGGCGATCAGGAGGCCCGCACCGGTGACCGCGTTGATCGCGCCGATGCGCCCCGCGATCACCGGTGCGACCGGCGCGAAGATGCCGAGGCACAGCACCGGGATGGTGACGAGCAGGCCCGTGAAGGCGTGCGACATATCCATTGCACGCTGGATTTCCGGCACGAGCGGGCCGACGCCGACGATCTGCGGACGCAGCGTCAGCGAGGTCAGCAGCAAGCCGATCACCAGCGGCATGCGATCGCCGATCTTGGTGACGGTGTTCGCCGCGGCGGCGTGATCAGCCATGGCTGGCAGCATGCCAGACGGCCGCCGTCAGACCGTTATCGGGACGTCAGCTCAGAAGGTGGGCGGCGCGGGGTTGCCGCAGCTCGCTTTGGTGTCTCCGACGACCTGACGTTGGATCTCGTTCATCGTCAACTCCCAGTACGGGTCGTACGGCGAGGGTGGGCCGTCGAAGACGACGCGCACGTCGGGTGTCACGCCCGGGCCGCTTGTTGTCATGCGATAGCGGTTGAGCGTTGAGATGCCGGCGAGGCGGGAGACCTCGCCCTTGGGGCCGATCTCAAAGCAGAACTGCCCGTACGGCCGGTTGGCGAGAAACCCGTTGACCCGGCTCCATTGAAACGATCCGCGCGGGAAGCCGTAGTCGGCATTGAGGCTGTCGAGGTAGAGGTTGCGGCCGTCGTCGTCGAGTGGCACACCCTCGGGGGTGGCCTCGCCGACGGCGACGGGGATGCCGTGCCACGAGTACGTGCCGAACAGATGCGGCCACTTCACGCCCGGGCTTGGCCCGTAGCGCGACCAATCGCTGAAGACCTCGAGGTCGGCGACCGCGCCGGTCCAGTGTGAGATGCGTACCTCCGTTGGTCCTGTGAGGCCGCCGTAGTTACGGACCGAGCGCTTCCACTGCTGGACGGCCCAGTGGCTACCGTCAGGCGCGGTGCACTGGGCGACCACCATCTCGCTGCCGGTGAACTTCTCGCCCCGATAGCGTCCGCAGACGTTGGTGAACGTCTGCCAGTTCGCGCCACTCGCGCCCTGTCCGCCGGAGAAGTCCAGGTGCAGGCGCCCCTGCGAGAGGTTCACGGCGCCCCAGGCGAGGACGTGCTGCCAGCGCCCGGCGACCTTCACGGTCATCAGCGCGACGCCGTTGCGATTGACCTTGAGGTTGACGCCGCTTTGGGGGTTGCGCGTCACGAGCGTGCTCGCCGAGGCCGTGGCGGAGCCGGCCAAGAGCGCAAGCACCACGAGCGGGAAGATGAGATGACGACGGAGCATTGGTCTCACGGTAGAGGACGCCAGCGCTCACTCGATCTGACGCGTGAGCCAGCACGCGGTTCCCCGCGGCGTGTCGGCGGCTAGACCGCGGCCATGACCGCGGGCAGCTCGCGTTCGAAGACGCTGAGCGCTTCGCCATCGCCCACACTCACACGCAGGCAGCGGTCCTGCGGCGCGACCCACGGCATGCGGATGAACACGCCGCGGCGATTCAGCTCCGCGCACACGGCGCGGGCAAAGTCGCCGTCACGGCCGAGATCGATGCACACGAAGTTCGCACTTGAGGGCACGACAGCAAGGCCGAGGCCGGCTGCGATGCCGACGATCCGTTCGCGGCCGGCGGCCGTGAAGTCGAGCGCGGCCTGCAGGTGCTCGTGATCTGCCAGCGCGGCGATGGCGCCCGCGTGTTGCAGGCGCCCCATCCCGAAGTGCTCGCGAACGAGATCGAACGCGGCGATCGTCGCCGGGGCACCGAGCGCGTAGCCGACGCGCAGGCCGGCGAGGCCGTACGCCTTCGAGAAGGTGCGGAAGCGCAGCACCGTTGGATCATTGAGATCAACGGGTGGCGCGGTTCCGGCTGGCGCGAACTCGATGTAGGCCTCGTCGATCAGGAGCGCGGTGCCTGCGGGCAGGGCGGCGCGGAACGCGGTGACGGCAGCGGCATCCCAGGCGGTCCCCATCGGGTTATCGGGGTTCGTCAGGTACACGAGGCGTGCGCCCTCCGTGTGTGCGGCAGCTGCCATCGCCTGCAGGTCGGCGTGGTCGTCTCGGTACGGCACCTCGACCAGCCG
Source organism: Thermoleophilia bacterium (assembly GCA_037133755.1). Classification (GTDB taxonomy): domain Bacteria; phylum Actinomycetota; class Thermoleophilia; order Gaiellales; family F1-60-MAGs149; genus F1-60-MAGs149. The sequence goes on along the minus strand of JBAXNN010000001.1, from coordinate 52,904 downwards.
ACCGCCGGAGGCACGCACGTGGAATGAGAATGTCGGGTAGCCGCCATGCGTCATCACGACGGGCGTGCCCGGCTCGACGAAGAGGCGCACGGCGCTGCCGAGGAGGCCATCGATGCCTTGGCCGGCCACGATCGCGTCGATCGGAATGCCGCAGTGGTCGGCGAGGGCGGTACGCAGGTCGTGGGCGAGCGGATCGCCGTACTTCCACGCCTCACCTGCGACCGCGCCGATCGCGGCGATCGCGCGTGGCGACGGACCGAGCACATTCTCGTTGGCGCCAAGACGGGCGCGAAACGGCACGCCGCTCTCGCGTTCGATCTGATCGGGTCCCACGAACGGCACGCTCGTCGGCAACGCCGAGACGACGCGGGTGAAGGGCGGCGTGTCCATGGCCGCAATCGTGACAGCGCCGGTACCATCACGTAGCGAACCGACCCGGAGTCACCATGCCGCGCACCGACCGCACCGAGATCGACCGCTCCCGTCTCGCCGAGCTGATCGTGCGCGAGCGCGCCACGCTCGCCAGCCGCACCACGCAGTCGAAGGTGCTGGCCGAGCGCGCTAACGCGCACATGATCGGCGGCGTCCCGATGCAGTGGATGCAGATCTGGGCGGGCCAGCACGCGATCTTCTTCGAGCGCGCCAAGGGCAATCGCATCACGGACGTGGACGGCAACGAGCTGATCGACTTCTGCCTCGGCGACACCGGGTCGATGGCGGGACATTCGCCCGAGGCGACCGTCGCCGCCGTCCATCGCCGCATGCACGACCTCGGCGGCGTCACGACGATGCTGCCCACCGAGGACGCGATCTGGGTGGCCGACGAGCTCTCGCGCCGCTTCGGCATGGACAAGTGGACGTTCTCGCTGACGGCCACCGACGCCAATCGCTGGGTGCTCCGCACCGCGCGCCAGCTGACCGGCCGGCCGAAGGTGCTGATCATGAGCTACTGCTACCACGGCTCAGTCGACGAGACGATCATCGCACTCGAGAACGGCGTCGCGACGAGCAAGCCCGGCAACGTCGGCCCGCAGGTCGATCCGGCGCAGACCACGCGCGTCGTGGAGTTCAACGACCTCGCGATGCTCGAGCGCGAGCTCGCGCACGGCGACGTGGCGTGCGTGCTGGCCGAGCCGGCGCTGACGAACATGGGCATCGTGCTGCCCGATCCGGGCTACTGGGAGGCCGCGACCGAGCTGATCAAGGCCGCCGGCGCGCTGCTCGTGATCGACGAGACGCACACGTTCTCGGCGGGCCCCGGCGGCTGCACGCTGGCCTGGGGGCTCCAGCCCGACATCGTCACGATGGGTAAGAGCATCGCCGGTGGCGTGCCGATTGGCGCCTACGGCGTGACGGCCGAGATCGACGCGCGCATCCAGAGCGACCCGGCCGGCGACTACGTCGACACGGGTGGCGTCGGCGGCACGCTCGCGGGCAACGCGCTGTCGATGGCTGCGGCCCGCGGCACGCTCGAGCACGTCCTCACCGACGAGGCTTTTGGGCGCATGTGCGACCTCGGCGCCAAGATGCTCGAGGGCATGCAGGCCGTGATCGATCGCCACGACCTACCGTGGGTTGTCGCGGGCCTCGGCGCGCGCGCCGAGTTCCGCTTCTGCGCCGACATGCCGCGCAACGGCACGGAGTCGCACGACGCCCATGACGACGAAGTCGAGGAGTGGCTCCACCTCGTCACGCTCAACAACGGCATCCTCGTGACGCCGTTCCACAACATGTGCCTTGTCTGCCCGGACACCACGGAGGCCGACGTCGAGCGGCTGATCGCGGTGCTGGATCAGGCCGCGACAGAACTCCGCGCGGCCTAATCGTCAGGCGAGGTCGGGCGCGATCTTGGCGATCGTGTTGTCGAGCAGTTCTTTGCGCCCCGGCTCGGGATAGCGTGCGAGGTGTCCCTCGTCGTCGACGCGGAACTGGCCGACCTCGATCAGCGGTGGCGAATACGAGTGGATCGTGATCGCCGGCCCGCCCTCGTGGTGGGCGACAGAGTGGATGTAGCCCGAGGGGCCCTCACGACGATCGCTGGGGCCGACGATGACCTCGCTGTGACCGGCCGGCAGCGTCATCTGCTTTTCGACGACCGCGCCCTCGGCGCCGCAGAGTCCGACGGCCGAATGCGAGTGGTCGTGAAAGCCCGTGCCTTGGCCGGGCATCCACATGATCACCCACGAATCGAGGCGGTCGTCTTCGAAGAGCAGGCGATAGCGGCGGCGGTCCGGATCGGCGACGATCAGGTCGCGCCAGATCGCCGGGTCATTCACGATCGCCTCGGACAGATCGGCCAGCTGCGTCGTCGTCAGCGGCGCACCGTTCGTGTCGGGTACGAGCGCGGCGACGGCGGCCTGCACCTCGGCGGGAGGCGAGACCACTTCGGTCCAATCTTGGGGGGTGAGGGTATCTGTGGAAACCATGTTCCACCCCTTTCGTCAAGAACGCCGTCGGGGGATGACGCTCGCTAAAAGCATATCGCGCAACCGAGTGCGCGTACACTCCCGCGCATGACGGATGTCCGCATGATCGACGTCGGCGATAAGGCGATTACCCGCCGCCGCGCGCTGGCCCGTGCCGAGGTCCATATGACCGACGAAGCGCTGGCCAAGATCGAGGACGGCAAGGTGGCCAAGGGCGATGTGCTCGCGACCGCGCGCGTGGCCGGTATCGCTGCCGCCAAGCGCACGCCGGACCTCCTGCCGCTGTGTCACCCGATGCTGCTCGACCATGTGCGTGTTGACCTCAGCGTCGATCGCGCCGCGGGCTGCGTGCGCGTCGAGGCCGAGTGCGCGGTCGAGGGCCGCACCGGTGTCGAGATGGAGGCGCTGGTCTCTGCCACGGCCGCCGCGCTGTGCGTGCACGACATGCTCAAGTCGACGGATCCGACGATCTCGATCAACGCGATCGAGTTGTGGGAGAAGGACGGCGGCAAGAGCGGCTCGTGGCGGCGCCCGGAGGCGTGATGCGCGCCTGCGTATTGACGGTTTCGGACGGCGTCTTCCACGGCGCGCGCGAGGACGGCTCCGGCGACGTGCTGGCCGAGAAGGCCGTCATGAGTGGCTTTGAGATCGCCGCGCGCGTGACGGTCCCCGATGAGGCCGGCCAGATCGCTGCGCAGGTATCGGCGTGGGCCGACGCCGCCGATGCGCCCGAGCTCGTGCTCGTCACGGGGGGCACGGGCTTCGCCCCGCGCGACGTCACACCCGAGGCGCTCGGTCCGATCTACGACCGCAAGACGCCGGGCATCGACGAGGCCATGCGCGCGTTCTCGATGCAGGTCAAGCCCCACGGCATGCTCAGTCGTGGCGTCTCGGGGATCCGGAAGGGCACGCTGGTGCTGTCGTTCCCCGGCAGCCCGAAGGCCTGCGGCGAGCTGTTCGACGTCGTCCAGCCGGTGCTCAACCACGCGCTCGAGCTGCTGCGCTCGGCGCCGACCGAGCACCTGTAGGCGCTACGACAGGTCTGGCGCGATCGGAACCCGCAGCACGTTGCGATGCTCGGGCCCGAGGTGCACGCGGGTTGTCCCGGCAGTCTCGGGCACGTAGCGTGCGGGCATCTGGCCACTGATCGGATTTCGCGGGAAGAGCCACGTCGAGCGGAGTTCGAGTACGAGCTGATCACCGGCGCGTAGGCGGGTTGCCTGCGGCAGAAGGGGGATCGACAGGTTGACGAGCTCGCCCGGCGCGACGGGCTCGGCGCGCGTGTGCGCATGCACCGGCAGCCAATCGAGCGAGCGTTCCTGGTCGAGCGCACGGTGCGAGACGCGGAGCCAGCCGTGCGTCACGACGTCGCGGTCGAACCCGTAGGAACCTTCAAAGGCCACCTCGGCGCCGTCGCGGATGAGGCGCACGGCGGCCAGCACGGTGGCGTCGCTTGCATCGTCGAGCGAGACCGCGAGTTCGAGCACGAGGGGGCCGATCACGTCCATGTCGTGCGGCGCCCGCCATGCGAATTGCGTCATGCCATCGGCATTGGCCCACTCGGCCCTACTGCCGGTCGTGGGGAGCGCTTCACCGAGCGTGCCGCCGGGTTGGAGATGCAGGTCCGTCCACGTGACATCCGGCGGCGGCCAGTCGGGCGCGTGGCGGATCGCGACCGGTTGCGGACCGCCATCGTGCATCGAGATGCGCACGGGCGGCTCGTCAGCCCAGCCGTTATCCGCGTCGCGCAGGAAGTGGTCGAAGAACCGCAGTTGCGCATCGTTGGCTTGAGCCGAATAGAACGTCGACCACTTACCGCCCCGGTGGGTCCACAGCCATTTGCGCTGCGAGCCCGAGCGGCGGAAGGCCTCGAACGAGCCGCGAGAGTGGAGGAGGTGGTCGGAGAAGCTGCCGCACACGAGCATCGGCACCTCGATCTGCTCCAGCACCGGATTGCGTGAGCGCCACCACTCGTCGATCAGGGGGCGGGCACGCTGCTCGGCAAGCGGATCCTCTGTCACCCGGCCGCCCTTCAGGGTCATCTTGCTCCACATGACGAGGAACCCATCCTCACGCACCCCTCCGGGGCAGGCGAAGTCGCGGTACATGTCCGTGAAGCCCTCCCAGGGACAGATCGCGGCAAGGTGGGGCGGTCGCGTCGCGGCCGCTCGGTACTGCGAGATCGCTAGGTACGACACGCCCAGCAGTCCGACGCGACCCGTGCACCATGGCTGCGACGCGACCCACTCGATGACGTCGTGCTCATCCTCGCCCTGCTGATCCGACAGCAGCTCGCCCGTGCCCTCTGACGCGCCGAACCCGCGCAGGTCGAGGTTGACGACGGCGAAGCCCTTCGGAACCCAGAAGGCGGGGTCTGGTCCTTCCCATCCAGTCCAGGCGGAGAACTCGATCGGTTCGGGTTGGTGGAAGACCCGGTACTGCATCGGCGGCTGGTACCGTCCGAGACGCCGCTGGGGGAGCGCATCCTTGCCGTACGGATGCGCGCACATCACCACCGGGACGCGTTCTCCCGATGCGGGGCGGAAGACGTTCGCTCGGAGGATCGTCCCGTCGCGTACGGCGATAGGCACGTTCCAGTCGACGGTAACGCCACTGGGAGGGTCGGAGATGACCACGCGTGGGCGGATGATGCCGGCCAGGCGTCGGGCAACGCGTGCAGGCGAGATGCTCATCCGCGCCGCGGCGTCCAGCGGAAGCGCCACGAGGCGATGATCAGCCCAATCACGCCCCAGACGACGACGAGCCCGAGCGAGCGCCAGGGCGTGTCGGTCGTCGCGACGTACGGCCAGGTCAGCACGGTGACGAGCGGCGCGACGGGGAGGACCGACGCGATGTTGCCGAGCCACGTCGGCAGCGAGTCGACGGGCACGAACACGCCGGAGATGAAGTACAGCGGCAGCACGACGACGTTGGCGAGCGGTGGTGCGGCTTCGGTTGACGGTGTGATCGCGGCGAGCATCATGCCGAGGCACGAGAACGCGGCGGCGCCGAGCATCACGCCGCCGATCAGCCACGGCAGGTGCGCGGCGTCGACGTGCACGCCGTAGGCGAGGCGGCCGAGCACGAGCATCACGAGCACCATCAGGAACGCGATCACGAGCGAGGTGACGACCTGCCCGGCGATCAGGATCCAGGCGGGGGCGGGGGTGCCGCGCACGCGCTTGAACGTACCGGTCTCGCGGCGGTTCACGACGGTGATCGCCAGCGCGACGAAGCTCGCCGAGATGATGCCCATCGTCATGAAGGCCGGGACCTGCAACGTCGACTGCTCGACCTTCGTGCCGTCGCTGAGGGTGACGAGCTGTCCGCCGAAGATCGCCTCGAACAGGACGAGGAAGATGACCGGCAGGAAGACGGTGAAGAACAGCGTCTCGGGGCGGCGCGAGAACGCCAGGAGGTCGGCGCGCACCTGCTCGCGGAGCATGTTCACGACGCGGCCTCCGCGTGGTCGCCCGCGATCGCGAGGAAGACGTCCTCGAGCGTGGGGCGCTCGACGGTGAGGCCCTCGAGCTCGAGCCCGCGGCCCTCGGCCCACGAACACAGCTTCGCCAGATCGGGCGTCGGCGCTGTCGTCTCGATGCGCACCTCGCCGCCGGTCAAGAGCGGCGGCTTCGACAGCGTCGGCAGGGCGTCGAGCGCCAGGCCAGCGGGGAGGACGAAGCGGATCTCGACGTCGCCCCGCATGGCCTGCAGTTCGGCGGGCGTGCCGAGTGCCGCCACCTTGCCGTCGCGCATGACCGCCACGCGGTCGGCGAGCACCTGCGCCTCATCCATGTAGTGCGTGGTCAGGAAGACGGTGGTGCCGAGGTCGCGCAGGCCGGAGATGACATCCCAGAACTGCCGGCGCGCGTCGGGGTCGAAGCCCGTCGTCGGCTCGTCGAGGAAGACGAGCTCGGGGTTGCCGATCAGCGCCACGCCGACGTCGAGGCGACGCTGCTGGCCGCCGGACAGCCGGCCGGCGCGTTGCGCGGCCTGTTCCTCGAGACCGACGAGGGCGATGACCTCGTCGACGCCGCGGGGGTGGGGGAAGTACGCGGCGTAGAGGCGCAGCGTCTCGCGCACCGTCAGGGCGCCGAGCGGGCGGCTCTCCTGCAGGACGATGCCGAGCTTGGCGCGCCAGTCGGCGCCGGCGGTGGCCGGGTCCTGTCCGAGCACGAGCACCTCGCCGCCGTCGCGCTCGCGATAGCCCTCGAGGATCTCGGTCGTCGTCGTCTTGCCCGCGCCGTTGCGGCCGAGGAACGCGAGCACCTCGCCCGCGTGGACCTCGAGGTCGAGGCCGTCGACGACATTGCGGTCGCCGTAGCGCTTGACGAGGCCGGTGACGGAGATGGCAGGAGTCACGTGCTGAATCCTACCGCCGCGCCGGAACGCCGTGGAGCGCGAAGATCCGGTTGATGAGCGCCGTCGCCCGACCGAGCCTGCCCCGCCGCCTGGCGAATCTCGTGCGCCTCGAGCACTCGCTGTTCGCGCTGCCGTACGCCGTCGTCGGTGCGCTGCTCGCGGCCGATGGCTTGCCGCCGCTGCTCGAGCTGCTCTGGGTTGGCATCGCCATGGTTGCGGCGCGCACGCTGGCGATGGGCCTCAACCGCCTGATCGATGCCGAGGTCGACGCACGCAATCCGCGTACCGCGGGGCGCGAGATCCCCGCGGGGCTCGTGACGAAGGGGCAGGTCGTCGGGCTCTGCATCGTCTCGCTGGTCGTGCTCCTGGTCTGCTGCTGGAACCTCGCGCCGATGACGCGCTGGCTGTGGCCGTTCGTGGTGATCCCGTTCCTGATCTATCCGTACATGAAGCGCTTCACGTGGGCGTGCCACCTGTGGCTCGGCCTCTGCATCGGCCTCGCGCCGGTGGCCGCGTACGTCGCGATCTCCGACACGCTGCCGCTCGCGTCGTTCTGGCTGCTCGGCGTCGTCGGCTTCTGGATCGCGGGCTTCGACATCATCTACGCGACGATGGACGTCGAGCACGACGTGGCCGAGGGCATCCACTCGGCGCCCGCCGACTTTGGCGTGGGCCGTGCACTCTGGTTTGCCCGCGTGCTGCACCTGCTGAGCATCGTCTCGATGATCGGCGTCGGCGTCTGGGCCGGCCTCGCCTGGCCGTACTGGATCGCCGTCGCGGCCTGCGCGGCGCTGCTCGTCTACGAGCACGCGATCGTGCGCGAGGACGACCTCTCCAAGGTCAACCAGGCGTTCTTCAACGTCAACGTGATCCTGGCGTTTCTGTACCTCGCCGGCGTGATCGCGGCGCTTATCGTCGGGTGAGCCAGCCGACGTTCGCCCGTGGCGAGCTTCGGTGGTCGCCTACGATCAACGGTATGCGCAACCGCATGTTCCTCACGCTGCTGCTCGCCCTGATCGTCGCTGCCGTCGCCGCGCCGGCGCAGGCGGCCACGAAGGGGTGCGACCTCACCGGTGACACCAAGCGCGCCAACGACTGCATCACACACTCGCACGTCGGCGCGACCGCCGACGGCAACATGCGCCCCGGCGACACGATCACGATCCGCCAGCACATCGCCGATTCGCTGCGCGGGCGACCACTTGTCGTCGAGGTGCAGATGCGGCGCGTGGCGCGCGACGGAAAGAAGGGGTCGTGGGTCGGTCTCCGCCGCACGCGCTGGTCCGCCGCCGATACCGCTGCGCACGCATCGCGCAAGGTCGACGTGTGCCGGGCCGGGGCCGCCGGCCGCTACGAGTTTCGTACCGTGACGAACGTGCCGCGAGCCGCCAGTTCCGACCGCTCGCCGCGTCAGTCGTCGGTCCAAACGGCCACGAGCGCCTCGACGACGGTGCTGCTGCCGAACCGAGCGCTCGCGAATGGGTGTCCGAACTCGCCGGACGACGAGATGATCATCGAGTACTTCAACGAGATCGAATTCAGCATGGACATCTACGCGGTCATCATCGATCAGGGGACGTCGTTCTCGGTGACGCTCTCGTGCCCGCCGCAGCAGAGCGCGTATTTCCCGCCCCAGAACTTCGGCATGATCATGGCGCTTGAGGGAGCGCCCGGCGGTGTCGGCTGCAACGGCGGCGCGATCGTGCTCGACAAGTTGACGATGAGCAGCGGCGGCTACGACGCGTGCCAAAACAACGGCATCGTCTGCACCTTCGACTTCCTCGCCTACAACGAGGCAACGCAGGCCGTGTACAGCGACACCATCGTGATGATCACGTTCACGAATGGCAACAACACGTACATCCCGAATCTCAACCCGGGCACGATCCCAATCTGCCCGTCGAACTTCAACCCGTGCGTCCTCACGGGAACCTGCACGCTGACCCCGTCGAAGACCGGCTCGCTCACGCTTTGCGACAGTGCGGACGGCTCGTCGTGCACCTCCCCGCCGGTGCCCGTCACGTACCACTACAACGAGAACATCTACTTCCAGACGGCGCTCCAGTCGAAGTCGTAGGTCCTCGAGTCATGCAAAGGGGCCAGGTCCCTTCGCGTCCCTAGGCGACGATCGACGCTTCGAGCCGCGCCCGCAGGTCGTCGGGCAGGCGCTTCGACTCGGTGTGCTCGGGGTTCGTGTGGACGAGCACACCGCGGGCACTGGCGCAGAGGCGATTGTCGGACGACGCGTGGATGATCTCGCGCAGCGTGATCGAGGAGTTGCCGACGCTCTCGACCTCGATGGTCACGATCGCGTCGCCGTCCTCCTGCGTCATCTGCGAGACGAAGTCGATCGAGACGTGCCGTACGACGAATTCCGTCAGCTCGGTGATGCCCTCGCCGAGCGCGTTCTCGAGCCACGCGTCGCGGCCCTCCTCGAGGTAGCTGAGGAAGACGGCGTTGTTGACGTGGTTGAAGCCGTCGAGGTCGCGCCAGCGGATGGGCACGACCTTGCGGCCGGGTGCGATCGGCTCGGTCACAGCTGGAATTCTCCCCGGGCGACCACGCGGCACGAGCCGCCGACGCGCGGCGCCTCGCCCGGTGCGACATCGACCTCAATGTAGGACGGGCGGAGCATCTCGACGCCCTGCAGCATCGTGATGCGCCCGGGCTGCACGACACCGCTCTGCAGGAGGTGCGCACCGAGTGCACCAGCGGCAGAGCCGGTAGCGGGGTCTTCCCAGATGCCGTCGAGCGGCGAGAACATGCGGGTGCGCATGATGCCGTCCTGCTCCGGTGCCCAGACGTAGACGGTGTGCACGTCGTACTCGGCGAGTGCCTGCATGTTGGGAGTGGCCTTCGACACGTCGGCGACGGGGCAGAGCAGGTGGTTGATGCCGTTGGCGGCCTTGGCCGGCTCGCCGATCAGCGGTACGCCGAGCGCGCGGCCCAGCTCGTCGGTGTCCACGTCGGCGGGGCCGATCAGTGGGTCGGGCTGCGTCATGCGTCCGCCGATCAGCGTGCCGCCCTCGCGCTCGATCTCGACGGGGATGATGCCCATGCCGGTCTCGAAGCCGATCAGGTGGATCGGCGTGGCGCGCGCGATCACCCAGGCCGAGCCGAGCACGGGGTGCCCGGCAAAGGGGATCTCCTCGGCGGGCGTGAAGATGCGGAGTCGCGCGGTGCCGCCCTCGGTGGCGCGCTGCAGGAACGTCGTCTCCGACAGGTTCGTCTCGCGCGCCAGCGCCTGCATCGTGGCGTCGTCGACCCCGTCGGCGCCGGTGAACACCGCGAGCGGATTGCCCTCGAGCGGCGTGGCGGTGAAGACGTCGACGATCACGTAGCGAAGCGTGCGCATGTCGGCACGATACCGCGCACCTCGGTGTAGCGTTTTGCACTACACTGCGCTACATGACCGCGCCGCTCAGCCTTCGCCTCAATGATCACGCCCTGCAGTGCCTCTTCTTCGAGGCGAGTCTCGAAGGCATTCCGCCCCGTACGCTGGCACAGCGGCTGATCGACGAGGGACTTCGGATGCAGCGACACCCACGCATCGGCTTCATGAACGGTGCCACCGGTCGTCGCGCGTACCTCCTCGGGACGGGTGTCGACATCTGGGAGCTGATCGACATCCTGAAAGCATGTGGCGGCGATGTCGACGAGGCCATCGAATACACCGGTCGCTCAAGACCCGATATGGACGCCGCGATTGCGTATTACGGGGCCTATCCAGATGAGATCGATGCCCGTGTTGAGGCCAATCGCATCGCCGGCGAACGCGGCAAAGCCGAGTATCTCGCCGGGTTGGAGCGCGCCGCCGGTTGAGATTTCTCCTCGACGCGATGATCACCGCAGAGCTCGTCGGAGTGCTGGCCGAACGCGGGATCGAGGCCGAGGCGATCGATGGCGTACCGTCACTGCTCGGACTGAGCGATCCTGACGTCCTGCGGCGTGCTCGGGATGGCCGCCAGGTGCTGGTCACGCACAATCGCGAGGACTTCTGCCGCCTCGGGCGAGCGGCGGTTTCCGAGGGGGAAGGGCATTTCGGAATCATCCTCGTCACGGGGCACATCGTCCGAATCGGCTGGCTGGCAGCCGAGTTGGAGCGCATCGCGCGTGAGGCAGGTGCGGCCGACCTCCGCAACCGCGAAGTCTGGCTCTAGCGCAAATTTCTAGGAACGCCTAGAATCCGGATGTGGCACCGCACGACATTCCGGAGACGAGCGAGCAGGCCGCCGCTGTTGCCCTACCGGGCGAGGCGCGCGTGCTGGCGGCCGCGACCGAATCGCTGACCGGCGATCGGCGTGGGTTCAGGAAGCTCTGGCCGTTCCTCGGCCCGGCGTTCGTGGCCGCGATCGCGTACGTCGACCCGGGCAACTTCGCCACCAACATCGCGGCCGGCGCGGGCTACGGCTATCTGCTGCTGTGGGTCATCCTCGCGGCGAATCTCATGGGCATGCTGATCCAGTCGATGAGCGCCGGGCTCGGCATCGCCACCGGCATGTCGTTGCCCGAGGTCTGCCGCGTGCGCCACCGCAAGCCGGTCGTCTTCGTGCTCTGGATCATCGCGGAGGTCGTCGCGATGGCCACGGATCTCGCCGAGTTCATCGGTGCGGCGATCGCCCTCAACTTGCTGTTCGGACTGCCACTCTTGCCCGCCGCGCTAGTGACCGCGGTCGGCTCGTACGGGATCCTCTGGCTCCAGACGAGCCGCGGCTTCCGCCACATGGAGGCGGTCATCACGGGTCTCCTCGGCATCATCATCGTCGGCTTCCTCGTGCAGGTGATCCTGGCGGGGCCAAGCGGCGTCGACGTCGCGGAGGGCCTGTTCATTCCGGGCTTCGACGGCACGGAGAGCGTGCTGCTCGCGGCAGGCATCCTCGGCGCGACCGTCATGCCGCACGTGATCTACCTGCATTCGGCGCTGACGAAACCGCGGGCCAAGGGCCGCAGCGAGGAAGAGCGCAGCCGCCTGATCCGCTTCGAGCGCATCGACGTCGTGATCGCGATGGCGATCGCGGGTCTCGTCAACATGTCGATGCTGATCGTCGCCGCCGCCGCGTTCCACAGCCGTGGCCTCACCGACGTTGTGGACCTCGAGCAGGTGCACGCCCTGCTCGGACCGATCCTCGGCAGCTCCGCACCCGTGCTGTTCGCCCTCGCCCTGCTCGCCTCGGGCCTCTCTTCGAGCAGCGTTGGCACGCTCGCGGGCCAGGTGATCATGGAGGGCTTCATCCATCGTCGTATCCCGCTCTGGCTGCGCCGTGGCATCACAATGGCGCCCGCGATCGCGATCATCGCGATCGGTGTCAACCCGACGCGCGCGCTGATCATCAGTCAGGTGATCCTCAGCTTCGGGATCCCGTTTGCGCTGATTCCGCTGATCCTCGCGAGCCGCGATCGCGGCCTGATGGGACGCTTCCGGCTCGGCAGATTGGGTCTCGCCGCGGCGGTCCTCGTGGCGTGCGTGATCCTCGCGCTGAACGTCTTCCTGCTGGGCAAGCTGGTCCTCGGCTGAGCCGATTTCAGCCCGCTGCAGTGGGCTGGATCACCCAATTGGCGAATTTCGGCGGTTGACGGAGATGAACCGTCAGTTGAGCACACGTGTGCAACAACGGTCACCTACCGTTTTGGCTTGTATATGCCGTTTTCGGCCCAGGATCGTCCGGAAGGCAAACCGCCATTCCGGGTCGGAGCACCCCGGTGCTCCCGCTTCGCGTTGGCCTTCATCGCCACGCTGGTCGCGGCGTGCGCGTTTGCGTTGCCCGCGCAGGCGGCGGACGACACGGCGCTATCCCTGGACGGCACGTCGCAGTACGTCTCATCGACGAGCTCGATCTTCGCATCGAACACGACGTTCACGTACGAAGCCTGGTCGCGCATCACGAGCACGAGCACGTGTGGTACCGCCGGGTACTGCTGGATTGTGGGACGCGATGGCGACGCCGGCATCGCCGTCCGTGGTGGTACCTACCAGTGGTACCTGTACACCAGTGCTGGCTGGACCACCTGGCTCGACTCGGGTGTTCCAGCTCGTACTGGGGAATGGACGCATGTCGCGCTCGTGCGCTCGACGACATCGGCCTGGCTGCGGATCAACGGCACGACCGTCGCCACATTGACGGGGCTCGGCGCGGCGGTTTCGAGCTACTCGAGCAATATGTCCGGCTATCCATTCCGCGTGGGCCTGATCGGCTTGACGAGCACGACGAATTACTTCCCGGGAAGCATCGACGAGGTGCGGTACTGGACCACGGCGCGAACCGAGGCACAGATCCAAACGGATATGCGCACGTGGGGACCTGCCAATGCGACGGGGCTCGTCGGCTACTGGGACTTCAACGACGGCTCGGGCGCGACCGCGGCGAACCGCGTCACGGGAGCTGCGGTGGGATCGGCCCTGACGATCAATGGGTCGCCGTCGTGGATCGACACGAAGACGTCGGCTACGAGCAGCGGTCGTACCGTGGTCACGTTCCCGCGCTCGTACCTCACCTCCGACGGCGGCTGGACAGCGCCGACCGGCGTCACGAGCGTGGACTACCTCGTGCTCGCCGGCGGTGGCGGCGGTGGCGCGTGGGTCGGTGGTGGTGGCGGCGGCGGTGGTGTGCTGCAGGGAACAAAGACCGTCACGACCGCGGCCAACACGGTGACGGTGGGCATGGGTGGCCTCGGAGCGCTGTGGGCGACCGGGGCAGCCTCAACGCTGCCAGCACGTGCCGGCACGAGCGGCGGGTCGTCGTGGTTCGCTGACGTCACGACCAGTGGCGGCGGTCGCGGTGGCAGCTACAGCAGCTCAAGTTCGGCCGAGAGTGGCGGCTCGGGTGGCGGCGCCGGTGCGTCGGCGATCGGGAGCGGCACCGGTACCGGCATCACACGTCAGGGCTACGACGGCAACGTCGGCTACACGACGCCCCCGTACACCGGCGGCGGCGGCGGCGGCGCCGGTGGCACCGGCTCTGCCGGTTCGATCACCGCCGGAGGCACAGGCGGGGCCGGTCGTCCATCGTCCATCACCGGCACGCTGGTGCGCTACGGCGGCGGTGGCGGCGGTGGTGTGCACAGTGCGGGCTCGGGCATCACGGCGGGCTCGGGCACCGATGGGGGAGGGGCGGGTGTGGTGGAAACCGCCACGAAGGCGACGAGCGGCACGGCCGGCCGCGGCGGCGGTGGTGGCGGCGCAGGCCGCCCGAACAACTCCGAGTCCCAGGGCGGTGACGGCGGCTCGGGTCTCGTGGTCCTCTCGTATGCTGACCCCGCCGGGCCCGTGACGATCCCGACCGATCTCTCGCGCAGCTTCGGCGGTACGCCCGATACGGTCTACGTGGCCGATCAGGCCGGCGTCGACCTTGCAGGCACATTCACTTTCGAGGCATGGGTGCGGCCGTCGAACGCGACGGGCCTTCAGGGCCTGTTACGCAAGCAGGACGCGTACACGATCGGAATCGACTCGGGCGTCTTGAAGTACGCGCTGAACGGCACGCTCTCGCCCTCGTGGTCGTGGCAGTCCACCGGCCTATCCATCCCCACCGGGTCGTGGACCCACATCGCGTTCGTCAAGGACGGCACGACCGTGTCGGTTTACCTCAACGGGAGCGCCACGGCGTCGTTCACGGGCTCGACCGGCGTGCCGGCGACGCTGCTGAACACCGCGTACCCCCTGTACGTCGGCGCCAACGGCGCGACCTGCACGGTGCCGATGGAGGTGTGCGACACCGCGGGAGCCGAGTTCTACAACGGCCTGCTCAGCGAGTTCCGCCTCTGGTCGACCGCGCGCACCGGCGCGCAGATCGCCGGCGCGTACAACAAACGGCTGGCCTCGAACCTGCTGACCTTCCCGTTCGACGAGCCGTCAGGCACCGTCGCTTACAACACGGCGCGTACGGGCGGGAGCACGCTCAACGGCACCTACACCGGCACTGCGTCGTCGGCCACGATCCCGACGCTCTCATCGCCGACGACCTTCGCCGTCAACGACACCGGTACCTACTCGGGCTTCCTGCCCGGCTACGACGCGAGTGGCGACGTCACCTTCGCCGTCGGCAGCCAGGGCGTGAAGGGCACCGTCGCGATCACCTCGGCGACCGGCGCCTTTACCTACACACCGACGACGAACTCGGCGGGCCTCGATGCCTTCACCTACACCGTGACGCGTGGCAGCACCACATCTGCCGCCCAGACGATCGGCGCCAGTATCACGGATGTCACAGCGCCGACGGTGTCGTCGTTCTCGTCATCGACGGCCGACGGCTCGTACAAGCAGGGCTCGACAATCAACATCACGGCGACGACGAATGAGGCGATCCAGTCGGGCAATACGCTGACGGTGACGCTGGACACGGGTGCGACGGTGCTGTTGACGGCGGCATCGGCGGGGACGTCGCTGACGGGTACCTACACGGTTGGCGCGTCGCAGACGTCGTCGGATCTGACGGTGTCGAGCTTCACGATCGGGACGGTCGCGGATTCGGCGGGCAATGCGATGACGTCGACGACGGTGCCGTCGGGGGCGAGCAACATCGCCGGGGCGAAGGCGATCGTGGTTGACACGACTGCGCCGACCGTTGCGAGCTTCTCGTCGTCCACTGCCGACGGCTCGTACAAGCAGAGCGCGACGATCAACGTCACGGCGACGACGAATGAGGCGATCCAGTCGGGCAATACGCTGACGGTGACGCTGGACACGGGTGCGACGGTGCTGTTGACGGCGGCGTCGGCGGGTACGTCGTTGACGGGTACCTACACGGTTGGCGCGTCGCAGACGTCGTCGGATCTGACGGTCTCGAGCTTCACGATCGGCACGGTCGCCGATACAGCGGGTAATGCGATGACGTCGACGACGGTGCCGTCGGGGGCGAGCAATATCGCAGGCGCCAAGGCGATCGTGATCGACACGACGGCGCCGACGGTGTCGAGCTTCTCGTCGGCACAGTCCACGCCGACCAACGCAGCGAGCATCGCGTACACGCTCACGTTCTCCGAGTCGGTGACGGGTGTCGCGGCGGGCGATTTTTCGAACTCGGGTACGGCAACGAGCTGTTCGTTCGCACCGGGGACCGACTCGGGCTCGTCGCGCACCGTGACGATCACGAGCTGTGGTGAGGGCACGATCATCCCGGTCTTTGCGGTCGGCGGTGCGACCGATACGGCTGGCAATACGGGTCCGGCGTCGGCTGCGACCGCGACGACCACGCTCACGCGGGATGTCACTGCCCCGACGGTGTCGTCGTTTACGTCGGCCGTCTCGACGCCGACGAATTCGGCGAGCATTACGTACACGCTCACGTTCTCCGAGTCGGTGACGGGCGTGGCAGCGGGCGACTTCTCGAATGGCGGTACGGCAACGAGCTGTTCGTTTGCGCCCGGGACCGATTCCGGCACGACCCGCACCGTCACGATCACGAGCTGCTCGGCGGGCACGATCATCCCGGTCTTCGCAGCGGCTGGCGCATCCGACATCGCGGGCAACACGGGCCCGGCGTCGGCCGCGACTGCGACGACCACCATCACGCGCGACGTGACCGCACCGACGGTGTCGAGCTTCTCGTCGTCGACCGCGGACGGCTCGTACAAGCAGAACGCGACGATCAACATCACGGCGACGACGAACGAGGCGATCCAGGCGGGCAATACGTTGACGGTGACCCTCGATACGGGTGCGACGGTGCTGCTCACGGCGGCGTCGGCGGGCACGACGCTGACGGGTACCTATACGGTCGGTGCGTCGCAGAACTCGTCGGATCTGACGGTGTCGAGCTTCACGATCGGGACGGTCGCGGATTCGGCTGGCAACGCGATGACGTCGACGACGGTGCCGACGGGGACGAACAACATCGCCGGAGCCAAGGCGATTGTGATCGATACGACGGCGCCGACGGTCTCGTCGTTCTCGTCGTCCACCGCAGACGGCGCGTACAAGCAGGGCGCGACGATCAATATCACCGCGACGGCGAGCGAGGCAGTCCAGTCGGGCAATACGCTGACGGTGACGCTCGACACCGGCGCGACGGTAGTGCTGACGGCCGCCTCTGCGGGCACGACGCTGACGGGTACGTACACGGTTGGTGCGTCGCAGACGTCGTCGGATCTGACGGTCTCGAGCTTCACGATCGGGACCGTTGCCGACACCGCAGGCAATGCGATGACGTCGACGACGGTGCCTTCGGGGGCGAGCAACATCGCGGGGGCGAAGGCGATCGTGGTCGACACGACCGCGCCGACGGTCTCGAGCTTCACGTCGGCGCAGTCGACGCCGACGAACGCGTCGAGCATCGCCTACACCCTCACGTTCTCCGAGTCGGTGACGGGCGTCGCCGCCGGCGACTTCTCGAACACGGGCACCGCAACGAGCTGCGTGTTCGCTCCCGGCACGGATTCGGGTACGTCGCGCACCGTCACGATCACGAGCTGCTCGGCGGGCACGATCGTGCCGGAGTTCGCCGTGGGTGGTGCGAGCGACACGGCGGGGAACACCGGCCCGGCATCTGCGGCAACGGCGACGAGCACCATCACGCGCGATGTCACCGCGCCGACCGTCTCCAGCTTCGTCTCCGCCGCGTCCACGCCGACGAACGCGTCGAGCGTCACCTACACGCTGACGTTCTCCGAGGCGGTGACGGGCGTAGCGTCTGGCGACTTCTCGAACTCGGGCACGGCGACGAGCTGTTCGTTCGCGCCGGGGTCTGATTCGGGCACGTCGCGCACCGTGACGATCACCAGCTGCGGCGAGGGCACGATCATCCCGGTCTTCGCACTTGGTGGCGCGACCGACGCGGCGGGCAACACCGGACCGGCTTCGGCGGCAACCGCGACGACCACCATCACGCGGGACGTGACCGCACCGACGGTGGCGAGCTTCTCGTCGTCGACGGCCAACGGCTCGTACAAGGCGGGCGCCACGATCAACATCACGGCCACGACGAGCGAGGCGGTCCAGTCGGGCAACACGCTGACCGCGACGCTGGATACGGGCGAGGCGGTCGTCCTGACCGCGGCGTCGGCCGGCACGACGCTCTCGGGCACCTACACCGTCGCGGCGGCGCAGAACTCCGCCGACCTGACGGTGTCGAGTTTCACGATCGGCACGGTCGCGGATACGGCGGGCAATGCGATGACGTCGACGACGGTGCCGACGGGTGCGAACAACATCGCCGGGGCGAAGGCGATCGTCGTCGACACGACCGCGCCGTCCGTATCCAGCTTCACGAGCGCCCAGGCGTCGCCGACGAACGCGGCGTCGTTCTCGTACACGATCACCTTCGCCGAGTCGGTGACGGGCGTCGCCGCCGGCGACTTCTCCAACTCGGGTACGGCTGCGAGCTGCTCGTTTGCGCCGGGGACCGACTCGGGCACGTCGCGCACCGTGACGATCACCAGCTGCGGTGAGGGCACGGTGATCCCGGTGTTCGCGTCGGGTGGTGCGACCGACGCGGCGGGCAACACCGGTCCGGCCTCGGCCTCGACGTCGAGTACGACGATCACGATCGACCGCACTGCACCGACGGCGGCGCTGACGGCCGTCACGTCGACGCCGACCAACGCATCGTCGATCTCGTACACGCTCACGTTCTCCGAGTCCGTGACGGGCGTCGCCGCCGGCGACTTCACGCAGACCGGTACGGCGACGGGCTGCGTGTTCGCGCCGGGTGCCGATACGGGCGCCACGCGCACCGTCACGCTGACGAGCTGCTCCGCCGGCACGATCATCCCGCACTTCGCCGCCAACGGGGCGACCGATGCGGCCGGGAACACCGGACCGGCCACCATCGCCGATGGACCGACGATCACGCGCGACACGACCGCGCCGACTGTCTCGTCCTTCACCGCCGTCACCTCGACGCCGACGAATGCATCGTCGATCTCGTACACCCTCACGTTCTCCGAGGCGGTGACGGGCGTCGCTGCCGGCGACTTCTCGCAGACGGGCACGGCGACCTCGTGCGTGTTCGACCCGGGCACCGACTCCGGCAGCTCGCGCACCGTCACGATCACGGGCTGCAGTGCGGGCACGGTCATCCCGCAGCTGGCTGTCGGTGCGGTGAGCGACGCGGCGTCGAACACCGGTCCCGCCTCGGCCTCGACAGGCGCGACGGTCACGATCGATCGCACGGCGCCGACGGTGTCGTCGTTCACCAGCGCACAGGGGACGCCGACCAACGCGACGAGCTTCACCTACACGCTCACGTTCTCCGAGGCGGTGACGGGCGTCGCCGCCGGTGACTTCTCCAACTCCGGTACGGCGACCGGTTGCTCGTACTCGCCGGGGACCGACTCGGGCACGTCGCGCACCGTCACGGTCAGCAACTGCTCTGAGGGCACCGTCATTCCCGAGTTCGCCCTGGGCGGCGCAAGCGACGCGGCCGGCAACGCGGGCCCGGCCTCAGCGGCGACGTCCAGCACCACGATCACGATCGATCGCACGGCGCCGACGGCGACGTTGACGGCGGTCACGGCGACGCCGACGAACGCCACGTCGATCGTCTACACGCTGACGTTCTCCGAGTCGGTGACGGGCGTTGCCGCGGGTGACTTCACCCAGACGGGTACGGCCACGGGATGCGTGTTCGCTCCGGGCACCGACGCCGGCGCGATCCGCACGGTCACGCTGACGAGCTGCTCGGCCGGCACGATCATCCCGCACTTCGCGGCCAACGGCGCGACTGATACGGCCGGCAACACCGGTCCGACCACGATCGCCGACGGGCCGACGATCACGCGCGATGCTGCGGCGCCGACCGTGTCGTCGTTCGTCGCCGTCACGTCCTCGCCGACCAACGCGGCGACGCTCACGTACACGCTGACGTTCTCGCGCACGGTCACCGGCGTCGCAGCGGGCGACTTCTCGAACACCGGCACAGCCGCCTCCTGCGTGTTCGATCCGGGTGCCGACTCCGGCACGGCGCGCACCGTCACGATCACCGGCTGCGGCGAGGGCACGATCATCCCGCGCTTCGCCGCCGGCGGTGCGATCGACGGGGTGGGGAGCACCGGCCCGGCAACCGCTGCCGACGGCGAGACGATCACCCGCGACATCACACCGCCGACCGTTGCGTCGTTCGCGGCCGTCACGTCCTCGCCGACCAATGCCTCGACGCTGACGTACACGCTGACGTTCTCCGACTCCGTGACGGGTGTCGCGGCGGGCGACTTCTCGAATACCGGCACGGCGTCAGGCTGCGCCTTCGCACCCGGCACCGATACAGGCACGTCGCGCACCGTCACGATCACCGGCTGCGGTGAGGGCACGATCATTCCGCGCTTCGCCGCCGGTGGTGCCGACGACCTCGCCGGCAACGCCGGACCGGCTGCGGCTGCGACCGGCGCGACGATCACGCGCGACGTGACGGCGCCGACGGTGTCGGGCTTCACGAGTGCCCAGGCCACGCCGACCAACGCGACGAGCTTCACCTACACGCTGACCTTCTCCGAGGCCGTCACGGGCGTGGCCGCCGGCGACTTCACGCAGACCGGCACGGCGACGGGCTGCGTGTTCGCGCCGGGCACCGACTCGGGCGCGTCGCGCACGGTGACCGTGACCGGTTGCTCTGAGGGAACGGTCATTCCGCACTTCGCCGCAAACGGTGCAACCGATGCGGCGGGGAATGCTGGCCCCGTCACGATCGCCGATGGGTCGACGATCACGCGTGACACGACGGCGCCGGCCGTATCGTCGTTCGTCGCAGTCACCGCATCGCCGACGAACACGACGACGCTGTCCTACACGTTGGCGTTCTCCGAAGCTGTGACCGGTGTCGCGGCGGGTGACTTCTCGAATACGGGCACGGCGACGTCGTGCGCCTTCGATCCCGGTGCCGATGCGGGTAGCTCGCGCACGGTCACGATCACGGGCTGCTCTGAGGGCACCGTCATCCCGCGCCTCGCCGTCAACGCGGTTGCGGACGCGGCCGGCAACGCCGGTCCGGCATCGGCCTCGACAGGCGCGACGGTCACGATCGACCGCACCGCGCCGACGGTGGTGTCGTTCACCAGCGCGCAGGTCACGCCGACGAATGCGGCCTCTGTTGTCTACACGCTCACGTTCTCCGAAGCCGTGACGGGAGTCGCCGCGGGCGATATCTCGAACTCCGGCACGGCGACGGGCTGTTCGTTCTCGCCGGGCGCAGATTCGGGCTCGTCGCGCACGGTGACGGTCAGCAGCTGCTCGGAGGGCACGGTCATCCCCGAGTTCGCGCTCGGTGGCGCGACGGACGCGGCCGGCAACACCGGCCCGGCCGCCGCGGCGACCTCCGGCACCGCGATCACGATCGACCGCACTGCGCCGACGGCGGCGCTCACGGCCGTCACCGCCACGCCGACCAATGCGACGTCGATCGTCTACACACTCACGTTCTCCGAGTCGGTGACGGGCGTCGCCGCTGGCGATTTCACCCAGACGGGTACGGCGACGGGCTGCGTGTTCGCAACGGGTACCGATGCCGGCGCCATTCGCACCGTCACGCTGACGAGCTGCTCGGCCGGCACGATCATCCCGCACTTCGCCGCCAACGGCGCGACCGACGCGGCTGGCAACGCCGGGCCGACCACGATCAGCGACGGTCCGACCATCACGCGCGACACCGCGGCGCCGACCGTGTCGTCGTTCACGGCCGTCACCTCGTCGCCGACCAACGCGGCCTCGATTTCGTACACGCTCTCGTTCTCGCGCGCCGTGACGGGCGTCACCGCAGGCGACTTCTCGAACACCGGCACCGCCGCCTCCTGCGTGTTCGATCCGGGTGCCGACTCGGGCACGTCGCGCACCGTCACCATCACCAGCTGCGGCGAGGGCACGATCATCCCGCGCTTCGCCGCCAACGGAGCGACAGATGCCGTATCCAACACGGGCCCGGCCACGGCCGCTGACGGTTCGACCGTCACGCGGGATATCACCGCACCGACCGTCGCATCGTTCACCGCCGTGACCTCGTCGCCGACGAATGCCTCGACGCTCACGTACACGCTGACGTTCTCCGACTCCGTGACGGGTGTCGCGGCGGGCGACTTCTCGAATACCGGCACGGCGTCAGGCTGCGCCTTCGCACCCGGCACCGATACAGGCACGTCGCGCACCGTCACGATCACCGGCTGCGGTGAGGGCACGATCATTCCGCGCTTCGCCGCCGGTGGTGCCGACGACCTCGCCGGCAACGCCGGACCGGCTGCGGCTGCGACCGGCGCGACGATCACGCGCGACGTGACGGCGCCGACGGTGTCGGGCTTCACGAGTGCCCAGGCCACGCCGACCAACGCGACGAGCTTCACCTACACGCTGACCTTCTCCGAGGCCGTCACGGGCGTCGCCGCCGGCGACTTCTCGAACACCGGCACCGCGGCGTCGTGCGCCTTTGCGCCGGGCACCGACTCGGGCGCGTCGCGCACGGTCACGATCACCGGCTGTAGCGCCGGCACGGTGATCCCCGAGTTTGCCGCCGGCGGAGCCACCGACGCCGCGGGCAACACGGGCCCTGCGGCCGCCGCCTCCGCCACGACGACGATCACGCGCGACGTGACGGCACCGACGGCCACGCTGACCGCAGTCACCACCTCGCCGACCAACGCGGCCGCACTCACGTACACGCTGACGTTCTCCGAAGCGGTTACGGGCGTCGCCGCTGGCGACTTCACGAACACGGGCACGGCGACGGGCTGCGCCTTTGATCCGGGTACCGACTCCGGCTCGTCGCGTACCGTCACGATCTCGAGCTGCTCGAACGGCACCGTCGTCCCGCGCCTCGCGATCAATGCCGCGACGGACGCTGCCGGCAACACCGGACCGGCTGCCGTGGCCGACGGCTCGAGCATCACGATCGACCGCACGGCGCCGACGGTCTCGAGCTTCACGAGCGCCCAGGCCACGCCGACCACCGCCGCGAGCTTCACGTACACGCTCACGTTCTCCGAGTCCGTCACGGGCATCGCGGCGGGTGACTTCTCGAACACCGGCACGGCAACGGGCTGCGCCTTCGCGCCAGGCACCGACTCTGGCGCCACGCGCACCGTCACGATCACGAGCTGCTCGGAGGGCACCGTTACGCCGGAGTTCGCCATCAACGGCGCTGCCGATGCCGCGGGCAACAGCGGCCCGGCCACCGCGGCGACGGCGAGCACGACGATCACCCGCGACGTCACGGCACCGACGATTTCCTCTCTCACGGCAGTCACCGCCTCGCCGACGAACGCCACGACGCTCACGTACACACTCACCTTCTCGGAGGCCGTCACCGGCGTTGCCGCGGGCGACTTCACGAACACGGGCACGGCGACGGGCTGCGTGTTCGCGCCGGGCACCGACTCGGGCGCGACGCGCACCGTCACGGTGACGAGCTGCTCCGACGGCACCGTGATTCCGCGCTTCGCTGCGAATGGTGCGACCGATGGCGCCAACACCGGCCCCGCCAGCGCGTTCGTCGGCGACACGATCCTGCGCGACGCGGTGGCGCCGGACGTCTCGTCGTTCACCGCCACGACGCCGACGCTGACCAACGGCGCCAACGTCGTCTACACGCTCACGTTCACCAAGAATGTCACCGGCGTCGTGGCCGGCGACTTCTCGAACACCGGCACGGCCGTCGGCTGCGTCTTCAACCCCGGCACCGACTCCGGTTCGTCGCGCACCGTCACGGTGACGGGCTGCACCGACGGCACGGTGATTCCGCGCTTCGCCGTGAACGGTGCCACCGACGGCGCCAACACCGGCCCGGCGACTGCGGCCACGGGTACGACGGTCACGCGCGACACGGTCGCGCCGGTGCTCGCTGCGATCGGCGTGGCGGGGACCGAGGACACCACGCTCACGTTCGCGCAGGCCGACTTCAGCGGCGCCTACACCGACGCGCGCACGTCCACACCGACGAGCGTCACCATCGTTGGCCTGCCGTACACCGGCTCGCTGCGGCTGTCTGGCACCCCGGTCACGGCCGGGCAGGTTGTGCCGTACGCCGACCTCGGCTCGCTCACCTACGTGCCGGTCGCGAACGCCAACGGCGCGATCGCATTCACGGTCTCGGCCTCCGACGGACTCAACAGCTCGTCGCCGGCGACCACGGTGACGATGACGCTCGCTCCGGTCAACGACGCGCCGACCCTGGCGACACCGACGACCGCGACGTATACCGACACAGCCGCGAACGACACCTTCACCAACGCCACCGGCACCCTCGGCGGCGCCGACGTCGACACAGGGGACACGCTGCTCTACGGCATCCAGGGCGTCACTCCGGCCGCGACCGTTGCGAGCATCGGCACGTACGGCACGCTCACGGTCACCCGCGCCACCGGGGCCTACGTCTTCGCCCCGAACCGCGCGGCCATCAACGCGCGCACCACCGACACGACCGAGACGTTCACCGTCACGGTGGGCGACGGGTCGGCCTCGGCCACCGCGGTCTTCACCGTGGCGATCACCGCGGCCAACGATGCCCCGACGCTTGCCACGCCCGCGACCATCACCTTCACCGATACCGCAGCTGTCGATTCCTTTGCGAACGAGACTGGCACGTTGGCCGGCGCCGATCGCGACACCGGCGCGACCCTCGCGTACTCAATCGCCACCGGTACCAACACGAGTGCCAACGTCGGCGGCGTCACGTACGACCGCGCGAAGGCTGGGACGTACGGCACGCTGCGCGTCGTCTCGACCACCGGCGCCTACGCGTTCGTGCCCGACGCCACCGCGATCAACGCCGCTCCGGCCGACACGACCGAGACATTCACCGTGCGCGTGAGCGACGGCACGGCCACCACCGACGCCGTCGTGACGGTGTCGATCACCGGCGTCAACGACCGTCCGATCGTCACGGCGCCGACCGGCGGCACGGTCACCGACACCGCGGCCGTCGACACGTTCTCGAACGTCACCGGCACGCTCGCCGCCAGCGACGCGGAGGGAACGACGCCGACGTTCGGCGTCCAGGGTGTCACACCCGTCTCGGGTAGCTCGACGATCGACGGTGCGTACGGCACGCTGACCGTCGCGAGCGGGGGAGGGTGGACGTACGTGCCCGACGCAGCGGTCATCAACGCGCTGTCGGCCAACACGAGCGATGCCTTCACCGTGACGGCCTCGGACGGCTCGCTGATCGGTACCGGCACGCTGACGATCACGATCGTCGCGACCAACGACACGCCGGTCCTGCCCGTGCCGACCGGCGCCACGGTTGTCGACACGGCGGGCACAGACACATTCACCGCCGTGACCGGTGTCATCACGTCGACCGACGCCGAGGGAACGGCGCGCACGTACGGCATCGACACCGGCTCGGCGACGGCCACCACGCAGGTCGGCACGTACGGCACGCTCGTCATCAACGCGGCGACCGGCGCCTGGACCTACACGCCGAACGCAACGGCGGTCAACGCCCGCGCGACGAGTACGTCCGACACGTTCACCGTGGTCGCGTCCGACGGCGTGCTGACTGCGTCGCGCACGCTGACGCTCTCGATCACCGGGGCCAATGACACGCCGATCCTCGCCGCGCCGAGTGGTGGTGTGGTGCGCGATGACGATTCAAACGGCTCGTTGCCCGGACTGTCGGCCTCGCTCGCGGCCACCGACGCCGAGGGCAGCGTGCTCTCGTACGGCATCGTCTCGGGCGGCAGTACCGTCACGAGTCTCGCGGGTGCCTACGGCACGCTGAGCATCGTCGCGGCGACGGGCGCGTGGACGTACACCCCGGACGACACCCTTGTGCGTGCGCTTGTCGGGCTGGCGCTCGAGCCCTTCACCATCAACGTGACCGACGGTACGGCAACGGCATCCCTGCCGATGACGATCTCGCTAATGGGCATCAACAACCGCCCGGTGCTGAGTGCCCCGAGCGGCGGGTTCCTCACTGATACCAGTGGCGTCGATGCCTATCCGACGCCGCTGACGGGCAACCTCGTCTCGAGCGACCCGGACTTCACCACCGTCGCGTACGGGATCGACGGCGTCACCCCGGCTCTCGGCGTCAGCACCAGCGTTGGCGCGTACGGCACCCTCGTCGTCAACGGCTCGACCGGTGGCTGGGAGTACACCCCGAACGCCACGGCAGTCAACGCCCTGGCGAGCAGCGCCACCGATACCTTTGTGGTGACGGCTGGCGATGGCTCCCTCACGGCGCAGCGCGCCCTCGTTATCTCGATCGCGGCGACCAACGATCGCCCGCTGCTGAACGCCGTCACCGGACCGGCCTACACCGACACCGCGGCTGCCGACACCTTCGCCAACGCCACGGGCACACTCGTGTCGACCGATGCCGAAGGCACCGCTCGCGCGTACGACGCGACAGGTGCGACGACCGCGTCCCAGGCGGTCGGTGGCATCACCTACAACCGAGTGGTCGTCGGCACGTACGGCACGCTCCGCGTCGCGAGCGCCACGGGCCAGTACGTGTACGTGCCGAACGACGCGGCCATCAACGCGCTCGCGGCCGATGCCACCGACGCCTTCACCGTCTCGGCCTCTGACGGCTCGCTCAGCTCCACGCGCACGCTGAGCGTCTCGATCGCAGCGACCGACGATGCCCCGATGCTCACCGCGCCCGCCGCTCTCGTGATGACAGACACCGCTGCAGCCGATACCTTCGCCGTCGAGTCTGGCGTGCTGACGGGCGCCGACGCCGAGAGCGCGCCGCTCACGTATGGCATCGTCGCCGGCGTCGACAATGGCGCGACCGTTTCGATCACGGGAACGTACGGCACTCTTGCGCTGCGCAAGTCGAACGGCGCCTTCACGTTCACGCCGAACGACGCCGCGGTCAACGCCCTCGCCACCAGTGCCTCCGAATCGTTCACCGTGCGGGTCAGCGACGGCACGCTGACGGCCGACCGCACGCTGGCGGTCAACATCACCGCCACCCGGGAGACGCCGGTCGTGACCTGGGCCGATCCGGCCTCGATTTCGTACGGCACCTCACTGTCGGGAACGCAGCTGAATCCCGCGGCGACCGCCTATGCCGGTGCGGTTGCTGGCACCTTTGCCTACGCGGAGGGCGCCACGCCGCGCGCTGCCGGCGACGTGCTCGGCGTCGGTACGCACACGCTTGTGGCGACGTTCACGCCGACCGATGGCACCACGTACACCACGGCGACCGATTCGTCGAACGTCGTGGTTGTTCGGGCAGACCAGACGATCAACGCGAACGCCGCCTCGTCGTCGCTCACGTACGGCGGCGCCGGCACGACGCTCTCGGCTACCTACACCGGCCCGCATGGCACCGGCCTGGTTACGTACGCCGTTGTGTCCGGCCCGTGCTCGGTTAGCGGTGCGAACCTGACCGTCACGGGCGCCGGTACCTGCCAGGTGACGGCCTCGATTGCTGCGGACGGCAACTACAACGCGGCAACGTCCGCGGCGATCACGATCAACGTCGCCAAGGCCACGCTGACGGTGACCGCGCAGAACGCGCAGAAGCGCGTGACGACGCCTGATCCGACCTTGTCGTATCTCGTCACGGGGTACGTCGGCGCCGACAACGCGTCCGCGATCAACGTCTCCGGCCTCAGCGCGCTGCGTGCCGTCGGCGAGCAGGTCGGCACCTACGCGATCGGCTTCACCGGCACGGCGACCGCCGCCAACTACGACTTCGCCTACACCGGCGGGCTCTTCACGATCATCGACAAGGACGTCCCGACGATTACCTGGGCGACGCCGGCGGCGATCACCTACGGCACCGCGTTGAGCGGCACGCAGCTCAACGCTGTCGCCTCGTTCGGCGGCAATCCGGTGCCCGGCACCTTCGCCTACGCGATCGGCAACACTCCGATCGCCAGCGGCTCCGTACTTCTGGCCGGCAGCCGTGTCGTCACCGCCACCTTCACGCCGAGCGATACGGCGACGTACGCCAACGGCATCACGGCGCAGGTGACGCTCACCGTCGACCGCAAGACGCTGACGGTGACGGGCATCACGGCCGCGGACAAGGCCTACGACGGCTCCGCAATGGCCACCCTCGACCGCACGGGCGCGACGCTTGTCGGCGTCGTGGGATCGGATGCGGTCACGCTCGATACCAGCGCGATCGCCGGCGCCTTCGGCTCGCCCGACGTCGGCGCGAGCCGCACGGTCACCGTCAGCGGCCTTGCCCTGGCAGGCGCCGATCGCGCCCAGTACCTGCTGACCCAGCCGACCGCTACCGCGACCATCGCGGCCACCGTGCCGGGTCTGCCGTCGTCGGTTTCCGCCGCGGCGGGCGATGCCCGCGCCACGGTCGAGTGGTCGGCGCCCGCCTTCACCGGCGGCACGGCGATCACGCGGTATACGGTCACGGCGTCGCCGGGTGGACGCACGTGCGCCTGGACGAGCGGGCCGCTGACCTGCGCGATCACCGGGCTGACGAACGGTACGGCGTACACCTTCACGGTCCGGGCTGCGAACGCTGTCGGCGTCGGCGCAGCATCAAGCGCGTCGAACGCCGTGACGCCGAGCGCACCGGCGGCACCGACACCCGTGGATGACAACGCGACCGTCGATCCCAATGGCTCGGCGCTCGTGCAAGTCGGCTGTGCCGCATCGGCGCGTGCCTGCACGGCCACGGTGACGATGTTCATCGGCTCCACGCAGATCGCAACGAGCCAGTCGCAGATCGCCGCGGGCCAAACGAAAAACGTTGCCCTGGCTCTGCCGCTCAAGCTCCAACGCAAGCTTGCAGCTGACGGCACCCTCACCGTCAACGTCGTCACCACGATCGATATCGACGGCTCGCAGGTGCGGGTGCAGTCGACGATCGAGCTCACAGCACCGCCTGCGCAGGCAGTGCGCTCAGCGTCGCTCAAGGCCAACGCCGATGGATCGGCCGTCGTCACCGGGGAGTGCGCAGGCTCTGCGGTTACTCGCTGTGACGGCACGATCACGCTGTACGGCGATCCCTCGGTGTTGGACGCCCGTGCCGCACGTATCTCTCGCGCGAACGAGCGCGTCGTGATCGGCACGGCCAAGTTCGCCGGTGCTGCGGGCACGGCAGTCACCGCCAAGACCACGCTCTCCGCTGCCGGCCGCAAGCTCCTGCAGAAGCGCGGCGCTGTGCGCGTCACGCCGGTTATGACCTTCGCAGGCGGGACACGGCTCGACAGCGAGCTCGCGGGCTTCACGTTGTCGATGATGAATGCCGAGCAGTGGCTGCGGCGCGCGATGGCGACGCTGTACGTCGGTGGCCAGCCGCGTATGGACCTCAACATCCTGCTCGACCAGGCCAAGCGGCGCGCGGTCAACTGGAAGGTCGCGGCCGGCAAGATCGAGAACACGATCATCCCGCAGCGCGAGCAGGCACGTGAGCGCGTTGCCGCTCTGCCGACCCCGCCGCCGTCGCTCCAGCCGATCGTGACGCTGCTGCTGCGCGCCTTCAACCAATCCCTGCAGGCGAACCACGCGTACGTCGACTGGCTGCGCTCCGGCCGCGCCGCCGACGACAAGGGCTGGCGCATCAGCCTCCGCGCGAGCGCGACCAAGGCGCAGCTGATCGCCCGCCTGGCAAAGGCCGGCGCGCCGTATGGCATCCGGGTGCCGAGCGCCACGAACTTCTGGCCGTAGTCCGGACGGGTATCCTCGGTCGGTGAGCAGTGGCGACTGACGATGTGGGATGTGCTCGCAGAGACGGTGCCGCTGGCGATGGCCGGGGCGATCAGCCCGCTGGCGCTCCTGGGCGCTCTGGTGCTCCTGGGGGGTCGCAGTCCGCTGCTCCGCTGTGGGCTCTACACACTGGGCATCATCACGATGACGACGCTGTTCTTCGCGGCCGTCTACATCGCGCTGCGCCTCGATCTCGCAGGCGAATCGGGGCATAAGGGCCTGCTGTCGTCGGAGGCCGGCCAACTCGTGATCGCAGCGTTTCTCTTCATCACGGCCGCGTTCTTCTTCTTCAAGGCGCCGAGCCCCGAATCGCAGAAGAAGATCCTGCAGAAGATCGACAGTCCGCGCATTCCGACGATCGCGTTCTTCATCGTCGGGATGATCATGATGTGGTTCTCGGCGTCGTTCGTCGTGATCGTCGCGATCGTGCATCGCCTGTCCGCCGCGGGCATGCCGATCCAGGACAACGTGGTCGTGCTCGTGATCTCGATTCTGATCACGGCGCTGCCGGCGCTGATCCCCTTCGGCGCTGCCGTGCTCGGTGGTGACGGCGCGCGCGAGAAGCTCGAGCGGCTGGGCCATTGGACAACGATCAATGGGCGCTACATCCTCGGCGTGATGATGCTCGTGCTGGGCACGCAGGATCTGCTGTCGGCGTTCGGGCACTGAGGGCTGCGTCATCGCGGCGCGCCATGATCCGTCTATGCGCATCCGCTCGCTCGACCACATCGTCCTGACCTGCGCCGACCCCGAGGCGACCGTCGCCTTCTACGAACGCGTCGGCATGACGCGCGAGGAGTTCGGTGAAGGGCGTCTTGCGCTGCGCTTCGGCGACCAGAAGATCAATCTGCACCAGGCCGGGGCGGAGTTCCGGCCGCACGCCGCTACGCCGCTGCCGGGCACGGCCGACCTCTGCCTGCTCGTCTATGGACCGATCGAGGCCGTCGTCGAGCACCTCTGCGACGTTGGCATCGCGATCGAGGAGGGCCCGGTCGAGCGCACCGGAGCGGTCGGGTCGTTGCGGTCGGTTTACGTGCGCGACCCCGACGGCAATCTCGTGGAGTTCGCCGAGCAGGTCTAAGGAACCGATCGCAGCCATTTCTGCGTTCTATGCCCGGGTTCGGCGTGGTGCTGAGGTCCGGCGAGTCCGTCGAACCAATGACCCACAGCGGCTGAGGAACGCTCTCGTTCGCCTCGGTGGCGGCGGACTCTGCGCGTATTCGGTGGTGCTTCGCGCGTCATGTGTCACACCCATTTGGGTACGTTCACTGACATGTCCACAGCGCCGAGCAGAGCCGTACAGAATTTTACAAATAATGCTATAACTATGTACATTATGGAAAAAGTCGGAATCGCCGAACTGCGCCGAAACCTCAGCACGTACCTCCGCCGTGTCGCGGAGGGCGAGCGCTTCACGGTGACGGATCACAACCGGCCGGTCGCGATACTCGGCCCTCCTGCGTCGTCGATGACGTCAATCGACCGCCTCATTGCGGAAGGCAAGGCGATACCGCCGAAGCGTCCATTCGGGAGTTTCGAGCCGCTCGACCTTCCCGGACCGCCGAACGCGCTCACCGATGCGCTCCTTGCACAGAGGGCAGAGGAAATCTGGTGATCGCATACGTTGATGCATCGACGCTTGTGAAGCTCGTTCGACGAGAAAAGTTCAGTCCCGATGCCTGCGAGTTTCTCCGCGGCTGCGATGCGGTTTCGTCTGAGGTCGTGGCGGCTGAAGTACTGCGTTCGGTGTCACGCCAGTACGCCGGTACGGCTCAGGTGATGGGGGATGCAATCGAGGCCGCGATGTCGGTGATGGCCGACGTCGTACTGATCATGATGCAGACGGCGACGATCGTCCGTGCGGGAGTTATCGAGGGAATGAGCCTTCGGACCCTCGATGCCATCCACATCGCTACCGCCGTCGGGCTGGGCGACGTCGACGTCTTCGTCACCTACGACGAGCGTCAGGCCGAGGCCGCGCGCCTGGCCGGCCTGCGCACGGTTTCGCCGGGCGTCTAGCCCAGCGAGACGCGGTAGCGCGCGCTCGTCTCGGCGGCGACCATCTCCTCGGTCGCACCGTCGAGCAGCTCCGTCAGCACGAGCTCGCCATCGACGAGACGGAACACCGCGTGCTCGGTGATCACGACCTTCACGACACCGACAGCGGTGAGGGGGAGGGTGCAGGCGGGCACCAGCTTCGGCGCGCCGTCGGGCGAGGTGGCGGTCATCGTCACGATTACGCGTTTGGCGCCCGTCACGAGATCCATGGCGCCGCCGACGCCGAGCGTCTTGCCGCCGGGGACCATCCAGTTGGCGATGTCGCCGGTCTCTGACACCTCGAGCGCGCCGAGCACGACGGTGTCCACGTGGCCGCCGCGGATCATCGCGAACGACGACGCCGAGTCGAAGGCGGCAGCGCCGGGCATCAGCGTGACGGGCTTCTTGCCCGCGTCAATCAGCTCGAGATCGACCTCGCCCTCGGCGGGGCGGGGCCCGACGCCGAGTAGGCCGTTCTCCGTGTGCAGGAAGATCTCGACGGCGGGATCGAGGAAGCCGGGGATGCGGTTGGGGATGCCGATGCCGAGGTTCACAACCTCGCCGGAGTGCAGCTCGTGCGCCGCGCGGGCGGCGATCACGTCGCGGGCGTCGGTCATGCGCCGGCCCCCTGCACGTCGGCCAGCGAGAGCGTGCTTTGCACGAGGCGATTCACGTAGAGATGTGGTGTGTGGACGTCCTCGGGTGCGAAGCCGTCGACGGGTCGAATCTCCGCGACCTCGGCGATCGTGAGCACGCCGGCGCTCGCCATCGCGGGGTTGAAGTTCTGGGCGGTGCGGCGATAACGGAGGTTGCCGAGCTCGTCGCCCCACGTCGCGTAGACCAGGCTCACGTCGGCGTGCAGCGGCGACTGCAGGATGTGCGGCACGCCATCGATGACGCGCTCCTCATGCCCCTTGGCGAGTTCGGTGCGCGCACCGACCGGCGTGTAGAAGCCACCGATGCCCGCACCGCCGGCGCGGATCGCCTCGGCGAGGGTGCCCTGCGGCAGCAGCTCGTACTCGATCGCCCCGCTCATCGCGGCCTCGACCGCCTCGGGGTTCGATGTGAAGAACGACGCGATCGCCTTCTTGATGCGGCCCTGGCGTAGCAGCAGCCCGAGCCCACGCCCGGCTTCGCCCGTGTTGTTCGAGATGATCGTCAGGTCCGTCGCCGTGGAGTGCTCGACGAGCGCGTCGATCAGCGTCAGCGGCGCGCCGACGAGGCCGAAGCCACCGACCATGAGCGTCGCGCCGTCGGGAATCTCGGCAATCGCCTCGATCGCAGTGGTGCGGGTCGCCGCCATGGCGGGGATCATCGCACTCCGGCTGAGGGCGCGAGACATTTCCGGGGGTCTGAAAAGCGGCCGCTGGTGCGAGCTGATCTCACTTGCAAATCACAAGTGACTAGGATACATTGCAAATCGCAAGCGAACGTCCAGCGAATCCAAGGAGCTCAGGCACATGGCCGAGCGTGTTCTCGTCACAGGAATCAGCGGCTACATCGGGCAGCATTGCGCCGCCGAGCTGCTCAACCGGGGCTTCGAGGTCGTCGGAACCGTCCGTTCGCGATCCAGGTCAGAGGCCACGAGGGCGGCGATCGCCGCTGTCGCCCCGGTCGAGAGGCTGACGTTCGTGGAGGTCGACCTCCTTGCGGACACGGGCTGGGACGACGCGATGCACGGATGCGCGTACGTCATGCACGTGGCGTCGCCGTTCGTCTTCGCCGAGCCGAAGGACGAGAGCGCGATCATCGAGCCCGCGGTCGAGGGCACCCGCCGCGTGATCGAGGCCGCCCGGAGGGCGGGGGTCAAGCGCGTGGTGCTCACGTCGTCCACCTTCGCGATGATCGCCGGCAAGCCGACCGGCCGCTACGGATCTGACGCGTGGTCGGACACCGGCAGCGACATCGGCGCGTACGCCAAGAGCAAGACCTTGGCCGAGCGGGCCGCGTGGGACGCGATCGCCGGCGGTGCGACGGAACTCGTGGTGATCAACCCGGGAGCGGTGTACGGCCCGCCCGTGGGCGCCGAGGTCCGCGGCGAGAGCCTGACGTTCATGCGCAACATGATCGACGGCAAGATGCCGATGGTTCCCGACATCGCGATGGGCATGGTCGATGTCCGCGACGTCGCCCGCCTGCACGTCGCCGCCATGACCACCGTGGGCGCCGCGGGCCGGCGCTTCATCGCGGCGACGGCCGAGCCGGTCGAGATGCAGCACTTCGCTCAGGTGCTTCGCGACGCGGGATACGCGAAGGCCCCGTCCCGCAGGGCGCCGAACGCGATGATCAGGCTGATGAGCCTGTTTGATCGCCAGGCTCGGGGCATGATCCCGTTCCTCGGCCGGAAGGCCTCCTATGAAAACCAGCCGACATTCGACATACTTGGGTGGCAGCCTACTCCGATCGAGGACTCGATCAGAGAGATGGCCGCTTCGATCTCGCAGTAGGAGTTGGCACGGACCTGGAATCCGAGACGCAAGCAATCGATTGGCGCTCCAAGTGCTCGATCGCGGCCTGTCTCGACGTGCTCGGCGACAAGTGGACGCTGCTGATCGTCCGCGATCTGATCTCGTATGAGACGCGCACCTACTCGGAATTCCTCGGGTCGCCTGAGCGCATCTCGACCAACATCCTCGCGGACAGGCTCCGACTCCTCACGTCTCTCGGCGTGATCGAGCGCACGAATCCGGCGGGAGCGGCGCGCAACAACGCGTATCGCCTCACGCCAAGCGGCCGGGATCTGCGACCGGCGCTCGAGGAGCTGGGCCGCTGGGCGCAGAAGCATCTCAAGCAGTACTACCCGGAGATGGTCGAGAGCGTCTGACGCGGATTGGCGACGGCGGGCCGGCTCGCTGAGTTGCATTTTGCAAGTCATTCATCTAGATTGCATTTCGCAAGTGAAAATCACCGAGCGAGGAGCGATCGAGCATGAGCGACGAGGCGACACCGGTCTACGGCATGGTCCAGATCAACATCAAGGACTTCGACGAGTTCATGGAGCGCTACGCGCAGCATGTCTTCCCGATCCTCGAGAAGTGGGGGGTCGAGATGATCGCCGGCTCGGCCACGCCCGCCACGAAGGAGGGCGACTTCAGCGGCAACTGGGCCGCCGTGCTTCGCTTCCCGAGCATGGAGGTCGCCGAGGCCTGGTACGCCTCCGACGACTACGCGCCGTACAGGGCGCTGCGGCTCGATGAGCTGACCGACTCCGGCAGCTTGGTCTTCGTCGAAGCGCGCTGAGCATCCCGCGGCGAGGCCCCCGGCCGACGAGCGGTCGGCGCCGCCTCATCCCGGTCCGCAGCCCGCAGCGGCACGTGCTGCGGACCGGGAGCGTCGAGCGCGCTCGACGGGTTCGTTGCGCTCCCGCCGGAGCAGCGGAGACGATCCCGGGGGAGTGGAGGTACTTCGGTATGAACCGGCGAGTCGGCAGGCAGTTCGAGGTGTTTGCCATGACGGGGTTCCTGATGCGCGAACGGTTGCTGTCCGGGGCGCTCCCCGTTGACACGACACGGCCACGCACCATGCAACCCGGGTGGCCGTGACGGTGACGCTTTGAATCACGTCGGCCTCGCATCAGGTTAAGCAATGGAGAATCTGCCATTGGCATTTTCGGGTAATACTGAATCAATATGCTATTTTTTGCTGGAAGAAAGACGTTCGGCGAATGGCTCGGGAGTTGATGACGCTCGTCGGCTCCAGGTTCGCCGCTGTTGGTCACAGACGATCCTTAGAAGGAAGGGTGTTTTGAAGCCGTATATGAAGGTTCTGGGTCTGGTGGTTTTGGTGGCGATTGGCGTTATTGCCGCTGTTGCCTATGGGGTTGGTGGTAACTCATCGACCTCGACGACATCCACCACGACATCCGCGGCGGCTGATGCCGCTGCGGAGAAGGTCGAGCCTTCGTATCTCTATTCCTTCTATGGAACCAATGCGACCGTGAAGCGGGTCGCCGGCGCGAAGGTGGCGTACGACGTGTCGATGCCGGTTGATTCGACGAACACCGGAGTTATCTGGTTTACCGATCGTCCGAACCGCGATGCGGGAACGATGAGCTTTGGTGCGCTTGCTTCGCTGTGGACGAAGCCGGGTGCCGACAGCTTTTCGGCAGATCCGCCAAACGTGTCGATCATCTTCGGCTCGGGTCATGGCAAGCCGAAGGCGGCGATCGCGAGGATGAGCAACGTCAAGATCGTGGACAACCCGAACGGCAACGGTCAACTGTTCCAGGCCACGATGACGGTCGACACCAGCCAACAAGCGGCCGCGCTCGAGAAAACCGATGGATTCGTCGCCGCCCAGGCCAAGAATTCCACTTTCCTCAAGACGATTACCAACGCAGACGTGAAGCACTTCGCCGTCTTCATCGACGATTACAAGGCCGCGAACGGGTGCGTGTACACCAACGACTGGTGCACGAACCACTACAAGGCTCCCGGCGACGCCATGTGGGGAACGTGCCAGGGTGGCCTGGGCAAATGGTCGAACTATCCCGCAGGTGTCAACAATGCTCCCGGGGCGATTACCTGCCTCCGTCCTAACTACTACCCCGGTCAATCCGTCGGATTCGGCGATGACGACAATTGGGATTGATGTTTCGGTTGACGTATCCCGCATCGAGCGGGTGTGAATTGACGAGGCGCTTTGGCGCCCTGTGCGTTGTTGTTGGTCACCAAAATTCGTAGAAAGAAGAGTGTTGTGAAGCCGTTTTTGAAGGTGTTGGGGTTGGTGGTTGTGGTGGTTGGTGCGTTTGGTGTGGTTGGTTGTGGGTCGAGTGGTAGCTCGTCGACCTCGGCGACCTCGGCTTCGACACCGGCGACGAGTGCGGCGGAGACGGCGGCGGCGGATGCTGCTGCGGAGAAGCCTGGGCCTGCGTATCTCTTCTCGTTTTACGGGACCGATGCGACCGTCAAGCGGGTTGCTGGTTCGGAGGTGGCGTACGACGTGTCGGTGCCGGTTGATGCGGCTATCCCTGGGGTTACGTGGTTTACCGATCGTCCTAACCGTGATGCGGGAACGATGAGCTATGAGGCGCTTGCTTCGCTCTGGACGAAGGAAGGCAAGGACTCGTTCACGGCAGATCCGCCCAACGTGTCGATTGTCTTTGGTTCGGGTAAAGGCCAGCCGAAGACAGCGATCGCGAAGATGAGCAACACCAAGATCGTGGACAACCCGAACGGCAACGGTCAACTGCTTCAGGCCACGATGACGATGGAGACCAGTCAGGAAGCGGCGGCGCTCGCGAAAGCCGATGGATTCGTCGCCGCCCAGGCCAAGAATTCCACAATCCTCAAGACGATTACCAACGCGGACACGAAGCACTTCGCCGTCTTCATCGACGACTACGCCTCCGCCAATGGGTGCTCGTACACCAACGACTGGTGCACGAACAACGCCGGGGCTCCGGGCGACGCTCAGTGGGGATCTTGCTCGAACTACAACGGTCGGGGTCAATGGTCGAACTACGCAAACTCGATTTACGAAGCACCGACGTCGATCACCTGCATGGGTCCTGGCTATAACGGGAGAGGTCTCGACGTCCATGGCCACCAGCATTACTCCTGATGCGTCGGTTGTCGTATCGCGTATCAAGCGGGTCGGCGTTGACGATGCGCTTCGGCGCCATGTTCGCTGTTCTTAGTCACGGTAATTTGTAGAAAGTAGAGTGTTGTGAAGTCCTTTATGAAGGTGTTGGGTCTGCTTGTTGTAGTCATGGTTGGTGCGTTCGGTGTGGCTGGCTGCGGCTCGAGTGATAGCTCAACATCCGCAGCTCCGACGTTCAATCTCAATGCTGCTCAGAAGGCGTACGTCACCGGCGGATTCTCACAAAGTGGTGCCATCAGTGGGTATTGCGAAGGTACGAAGACACAGGATTTTACTCCGACCGTTGAAGGGAAAAACCTCGCTGGTCTTCCGGCGCTGATTTCTGACGAAACTGAGATTGATCGTCTTGTTCAGCCGACGAAATTCTGCCGTGCGTTCTACAACAGCAATGTCGGACAACCAGATGGTATTGAGAAGATCTACTGGGACCCTTCCACGGTAGGTCTGATGACCGATGGGAGTAACCCGCCCAATTACGTCTATTCCAACCTGAAGCCTTTCCCAACGTCGGTAACCGTCGGAAGTAAAGGCACGGCTTCTACGTACCTCAACTATTACGGCCAAGATGAGGCCGTTACGAAAGGCGCGTTGACGTGGTCGATTGTCGCGGATACGCCCACCACGCTCATCTGGATCACCGTTGACACCGCAACGCTCATCTCATCGGGAGAGCTTGCCTACACGAGTACTACAAAATACCGTCTCGGCGCCGACAATTCCGTCACGGCCTTGTATAAGACCATCAAGGCATACAGCGGTTTCACGCAGGGCGCGGGGAATCTCACTATCAATGAGACCTACCAATAACATGCTGTTGGTTGCGCATCGAGCGATAAGCTGGTTGGCGCTGATTTGGGTCTGTTTTGGAGGCGTTGCCAAACGTGACGCGGATCGGCTGCTCAGAGCGGACCCATCGTGAGTGGTCTGTTCACGAGTCGGGTTGCCCGAGACGGACTCACCCCCAACAATCCCAGGGCGTAGCCGAGCGCTCGATCGGCATCGACGGCCGACATCGTCTCGTGGACGTACACGGCCGTCGTGATGCCCGCGAAGGCGTAGGCGTAGAGCATCCATCTGGCATCGAAATCGTCGTTGCTCAACTCTCCTTGATCGGCAAGTCGACGCCAGTCCTCGTACGCGCCAGACGAGACAATCTGGATGATGAACGTGGGATTCTGGAGACCGTTTTTCAGTATCTTCGCGAGCAGCGGATGGGTGTCATTGAGCCGGAAGAGTTTCCGCGCGGAATCAACGGCGACGCTCAAGCTCTCACCGGCAATCTGGCCGTTTAGCGTCCAGCTAAGCCATTCTCCCCAGACCTGAGAGAGGGCTTCGCCGAACAGCACTTCCTTGTTGGGGAAGTACTTGTAGATCGTCGTGTGCGTGACGTTCGCTTCGTGCGAAATCTGCTCGACGGTTGCCGTTGGCCCGATGTCGGCCAACACTCGCTTCCCCGCCTCGAGGATTGATTGGCGGTTGCGAGCCACATACGCGGCCTGGCGGCCACCCACTTTGGCGCTCGGAGACGTTTCGTCAGGCACAGCGGGATCCTAGAGGATGGGGCACAGCACCGAGAGTTCCCGAATTCGACGGTTTCATGCAGCTTCTCTTGCGTAGTTCTGAATAGTTGCTATGGTTGCGAAAAATGACGCACCGTGCAGATCTTAGAACAGTCCTCTCGCTGGAGCGCCATGTCGCACCGCTCGCCACGACGCCACGAATGTCGCCCAAGGCCACGAACCCGATCCTCGGGCGCGCCCGCCGCTTCCTCCTCGCAACCAGCATCGTGCTCGCGGGGCTGTGCCTCGCAGGCCCAGCGCTCGCCGACACGTCAGGCACCACGGCCTCCGCTCGAGCGGCCGCGCAATGCTCAGGGAAGTTCGCGATGGTCAACACGGGTCCCTCCGCGGACGTCACCTACAGCTCGGCGTTCCGTTGGACGCGGCTCGCAATCCGCGAGTCCAACCTCCGCTACGGCACTGCCTTCACGGTCGTCAATACCAACGTCGGCTCGGGTACTTCGACGATGCTGCCGATCGCGCAGCGCCTCGCCGCTGACCCTGACATCAAGGCGATCATCGGCCCGCAGACGTCGACTGCGACGGCGACGATGGGCCCCGTATTCGACGCCAACGGGTTGGGGTACGTTTCTGGCTCGGCGTCGCGCACCTCGCTCACCGACGGGTCGCTCAAGAATTTCTTCCGAGTGATTCCAAATGATTCGGCGCAGGCGCCAGCCCTCGGTCGGTTTGTCGCGGGCACCCTGCGCCCGTCCCGCGTCGTGGTTATCCAACAGGACGATCCCTACGCGCTCGGACTGGCCGATGGGCTAACGACCACGCTGACTGCGCTCGGCGTCGCTTCGACGCGCTCCACCGTCGCCCTGAGCGCCACGGATTACACCGATGTCATCGCTCAGATCACGACGGGCGACGTTGTTGCTCTCGCATTCCTGCGGGCAGCCGACGCCAACAACCTCGTGCAGCAGCTCCATAGCGCCGGAAAGTTCCCCACGCTTGTGGGTGGCGATGCGCTCTACACCACGACCTTCGCCGGCATCGGCGCGTACACCACGTATGGCATCCCAGCGCTCGACGCGACGAAAGATGGGCGCGAGGCTCAGGCGCTCTACCTCAAGACGTTCCATGAGGCACCGATCGGCGGGGCGGGCAGCTTTGTCGCTGCGCAGGTCGTGGCACAGGCCGCCAGGACGGCGTGCCGGAACGGTGTCGTCTCGCGACAAGGCCTTCTTGCCGCGCTACCGCATACCCGCTTGGCCGACTCGCTGATGGGTCAGCCGGTGGGGTTCACCGCACGCCATGACGTGATCAATCCCCGCGTGCACATCTTCCAGCTCGTTGCGTCGTTCGATCAGGTCAGTGCACTCCCGGCCACGGCCAAGCGCTTGGGCTCCATGTTCGCTGTTGTTGGTCACGGTAATTCGTAGAAAGAAGGATGCTTTGAAGCCGTTTATGAAGGTGTTGGGGTTGTTGGTTGTGGTGGTGGTTGGTGCGTTTGGTGTGGTTGGTTGTGGGTCGAGTGATAGCTCGTCGACCTCGGCTTCGACACCGGCGACGACTGCGGCGGCGGATGCTGCTGCGGGGAAGGTCGCGCCTTCGTATCTCTTCTCGTTCTATGGAACCAACGCGACCGTCAAGCCGGTTGCCGGCTCGGAGATGGCGTACGACGTGTCAATACCGGTTGATGCGGCTAACACTGGGATTACGTGGTTTACCGATCGCCCCAATCGTGACGCAGGACTGATGACGATCAAGCAGTTTGCTGCGCTGTGGACGCAGGGAGGCAAGGACTCGTTCAACGCAAATCCGCCAAACGCGTCGATCGTCTTTGGTTCGGGGCAGGGCAAGCCGAAGACGGCGATTGCGAAGATGAGCAACACCAAGCTCGTCGACAACCCGAACGGCACCGGTCAGCTGCTCCTGACCACGATGACGGTTGATACCAATCAAGAGGCGGCAGCGCTTGCGAAAAGCGACGGATTCCTCGCCGTCCACGCCACACGTCACACGACGCCCCAGACGATTACCAATGCGGACACGAAGCGTTTCGCCGTTTTCGTTGATGGGATCTACCTGTGCTTTAACGGCGGGAC
Source organism: Thermoleophilia bacterium (assembly GCA_037133755.1). GTDB lineage: Bacteria > Actinomycetota > Thermoleophilia > Gaiellales > F1-60-MAGs149 > F1-60-MAGs149. The sequence continues at coordinate 12,322 of JBAXNN010000001.1, read as the reverse complement.
TCCAGGCTGCCCTTAGGTCCCGGAGAGTGGGCGTACCTGGGTTCGAACCAGGGACTTCTCGCGTGTGAGGCGAGCGCTCTACCGCTGAGCTATACGCCCGGGGTGCGAGAACGGTAGCGAAACAGCGGCACTCGACCGGGCAGACGTCGAGCGGCTACGGGCGGACGAGCACCTTGATCGACTCCCGCCGGTCCATCAGGCGGTAGCCCTCCGGCACGCCGGCGAGGTCGACGGTGTGGTCGAGCACGCGGCCCGGCTCGATGCGTCCCTCGAGGACGTCCGGCATGAGCTCCTCGATGTAGGAACGTACGGGTGCGACGCCGCCGCTGATCGTGATGTTGGACATGAACGAGGCGCGAGCACCGGGGATCGCATCGTCCTGCGGGACGCCGACGCGGCCGATTGCCCCACCGGGGCGGGTGATGGCGATCGCGGTGCCGAGCGAGTCGCTGGTGCCGACGCACTCGAGGACGCTGTGCGCTCCGCCGCCGGTCAATTCGAGGACGCGCTCGACTGCCGCCTCGCCGCGCTCGGCCACGACGTCGGTGGCGCCGAACTCGCGCCCGAGCTGTGTTCGGTCCGTGTGGCGGCCGAGCAGGATGATGCGCTCGGCGCCGAGTCGCTTGGCGGCGATCACGCCGCACAGCCCGACGGCGCCGTCGCCGATGACGGCGGTGACGCGCCCGGGGGCGACGCGCGCTCCAACCGCGGCGTGGTGGCCGGTACCCATGACATCGGAGAGCGTCAACAGGGACGCCATGAGTGCGTCATCGGGAGCGACGGGGAGCTTCACGAGCGTGCCGTCGGCGAACGGCACGCGGACGGCCTCGCCTTGGCCACCGTCGATGTCGCCCCAGCCCCAGAAGCCGCCGTGCTGGCACGACGTCGGCAGACCCTCCAGGCAGAGGTCGCACGTACCATCGGAGTAGGCGAACGGCGCGACCACGAGGTCGCCGACCTGCAACGTGCGAACGTCTGCGCCGAGCTCCTCGACGATGCCGATGAACTCGTGCCCCATCCGCTTCGGCTCCGCCTCGGCCTCCGTGTCCCGGTAGCGCCAGAGATCACTGCCGCAGATGCACGCGCTCGTGATCCTCAGCACCGCGTCCGTGGGCTCAACGAGCCGAGCATCAGGCACGTCCTCGATCCGGACGTCGCCTGCACTGTGAAGAACCGTCGCGCGCATCACTGCCCCTATCTGGTTGGTCGAAGCGAGAGGGATTACGGTCGCTGGGAGAGGCAAGCGTCTTGCGAATCTCGCCGGCACCACCCGACGGAGCGAGAGGGATTCGAACCCTCGAGACAGGTTAACCCCGCCTACACGATTTCCAATCGTGCTCCTTCAACCACTCGGACACCGCTCCAACGCGGGGCAGCATATCTGGCATGGCTGTTCGGCTCGCCGTTTGAATGGTCTGACGGTTGAGAGATTCGAAAGCTGGCGCAGTGGCACTGAGGTTGCGGGGTCGATTCTGGCCAGCGCCCTCGCCGCTGCTGCTCGAGAACGGCGTAGCCGGTCTCGACTGACCTGGTTGCGAGCAGATCCTTGGTGGCGTGCAGCACGCGCCGAGCACCCTCGAGACAGGTCAACCCCGCCTACACGATTTCCAATCGTGCTCCTTCAACCACGCGGGTCCAGCTTGGGGCAGGTGGCGAGTCGGGGTGGAAGCTGTTCGGCTCGCCGTTTGAATTCGGGAACGTTGGGGGCTTCATGGCCGTTGCTCCGGCGGAGTACCATCCGCGCATGATTCGCCGCATGCTCGCCCTCTCCGTCGTGATCTTCGCCTTCTGCGCCGTGCCCGCGTTCGGTGCCGCCAAGACGCCTGATCAGGTCCTCCATGCGAAGTCGTCCTCGGGCCTCGCGTTGATGACGGCCTACTCGCAGCTGCTCGTCAACAAGGACAAGCCGGCGATCGCGAACCTGCTGTGCCAGGCGTTCCAGATCCAGCGCGCCGACGGCTCGCACGCCAACCGTACGCAGTACCTCGCGAAGCTGCCGGACCTGCGCGCGTTCTCGTTCGCCGACGTCACGCAGGGCCGTGCGAACGGCATCGTCACGGTGCGCATGGAGGCGACGGCGACGCTGTTCGTCAACGGCGCGATGTACAACCCGGCACCGGCACCGCAGCTGGCGGTCTTCCGCTGGCAGGGCACCCGCTGGCTGCTCGTCGCGCAGGGGAACTTCAACCTGCCGACGACGGCGTAGCTGCGAATCTGGACCCGGGTCCGGATTCGCAGTCACGCTGCGGCGAGGAGCAGTGAGCGCACGTCGTCGGGGGAGCGGCCCTCGACGCGGATCACCTTGTTGCGCGACGTCTCGCCGCGGATGATCTCGACGCTGCTCTTGGGCACGCCGATGGTCTTTGCCACAAACGCGATCAGTGCGGCATTGGCCTTGCCGTCGACGGGCGGAGCGGCGATGCGGATCAGCACCGCGCCGTCGCGCTCGCCCATCACCTGGTCACGTCCACCGCGCGGCTGCAGTCGCAGCTCGAGCCCCTCGCTCACGCGAGCCCGCGGTACATGACGTGCAGGCCGACGCGGCCGGCAGAGGGGTGCTCGAAAGCAGCGGGGATCGTCGTCATGACGCGGAAGCCGAGCGACTCCCAGAGCGCGATCGCCGCGGTGTTCGTCTCGACGACGGCGTTGAACTGCATGGCGGCATAGCCGGCTTCGGTCGCACGGCGCAGGACGTCCTCGCCGAGCGCACGGCCGATGCCACGGCCGGCCTCGGCGGGCGCGACCATGAAGCTCGCCGTGGCGACGTGCGCGCCGCCGGCGGGGCGCACGGGCAGGTACTTGGCGGTGCCGACCACGCGGCCGTCGGCCACCGCGACGATGACGGTGGCGTTCGGCTCGAACCACGCCGTCAGCGCTGCGGCGGGGGAGAGGTCGTGCGCCAGCGCATACGTCTCGCCGGTCGCGGCGACGGCGCAGACGATCGCCGCGATCGCGTCTCGGTCTCCGTCTTGTGCAGCGCGGATCAGCATCGTCCGCAGGCTAGCCGGTCGCTCAGATCGGCATCCGGTAGCCGTAGAACTCCTGGTCCTCGTTGTAGCCGCCCTGGCCGGCGCCGAGGTGGTCGAAGCTCTCGACGAACTCGATCGCCTCGATCCACTTGACCTGCTTGAAGCCGAGCTCGACCTCGTCGCGCAGGCGCAGCGGCGCGCCGTGGGTGATGTTGAGCGGCTCGCCGTTGAACTCGTACGCGAGGATCGTCAGGTGGTGCGACATGTTCTCGATGCGGTGGCAGTCGTAGTAGCGGCCGCCGACGGCGCCGTCGGCCATCGAGTAGAAGACGACCCACTTCGCCTCAGGCTTCGGCTGTACGAGGTCGAGGATGTGCTGCATGTGGACGCCGCCCCACTTGCCGATGCCCGACCAGCCCTGGATGCAGAAGTGCTGGGTGATCTGCTCTTGCTTCGGCATCGCCTTGAGGTCGGCGAGGGACAGCTCGACGGGGTTGGCGACGAGGCCGTCGATGCGCACGGTCCAGTCGGCGAAGTCGTTGGCGACATGGCGCTCGTAGACGGTCGAGCGCGGCTCCTCGCCGTTGGGCCAGAAGTACGGCGAGATCTGGTCCTCGCGATACGAGTCGCGCGGATCCGCCCACTCCATGAACGCCTTGGTGTTGCCGACCATGAAGCGCCCGGCCTTCTGCACGATGCGCGGGTAGCGCAGCGTGAACGGTGAGGCGAGCAGCCACAGCACGACGATGCCGGCCATGAACACGAGGTAGACGATCAGCGCGGACGGCCGTGACGTGTCGGTGCCGTAGATGATGTGGTTCAGATTCGGGATCAGGCCCGTCATGAACACCATCGCGGTGTGGACGAGGATGAAGAACAGCATCCAGATCAGCACCGCGAAGTGGATGGTGCGGGCGGTCTGGCGGTTGAGCGGCCCGGCGGCGAGGCCGAGGCGACCGCTGATCGACGGCGCCTGCAGCAGGCCGGTGATCAGCGCGAGCGGGGCGGCGATGAACACGGTCGTGAAGTACGCGAGCAGCTGCAGCGCGTTGTACGTCGCGTAGCCCGCGTTCTCGGGCAGGTGCAGCGACATGTACGTGAAGAACGTCGAGAACGCGTTCGGGAACACGTCGAGCGAGTTCGGGACGATGCGGTGGTACTGCCCGGTGCCGAAGATCAGCACGTAGAAGATGACGCCGTTGATCACCCAGAGGGTGTCGAACGAGAAGTGCCACCAGCGTGCGAGGCCGATCGAGTGGCGGATGCCGGGGATGCCGAGCCACTTCGGCAGCGCGACCGCGTCGTCCTTGGCCTTCCACACGCGTGCCGGCTGCGACATGTCGCGGCGGTCGGCGGGGACGGCGCCGCGCAGGCGCATCCACTCGGTGTCGGGCGTCGAGCCCGGATTCACGTAGAGGCGCGGGTGGTCGGCGAGGATCTGGATGCCCGCGCGGATGATGAACATCATGAAGAGCAGGTTGAAGAGGTGCTGCCAGCGCAGCCACCACGGGAACCCGCCGTACATCGGCTTGACGTAGTCGCTCGACGTACCGGGGTACTTCGCGATGAAGTCCTGCATGAAGCCGAAGCTCCAGAAGAAGCGGCAGATGATCGCGCCGAGGATGCCGAGCACGATGATCCCGGTGATCAGCTTCGCGAACGAGATCCAGCGGCGTCCGACCCGGAACGCGGGCAGGTGCGCGGGCACCTCCTCGATGCCGCCGGCCCAATCGGCCACGTCGATGCCGCCATCGGCGCGGCCCTGATTGACGTGGTCGAGCAGCTGCCCCTCAAGGGGGTCCGGCTCGCCGGGCTTGGGCAGTTTCTGATCCGACACGGGGTGGTGCTCCTCACGCCGTCACGGCGTTGACGACGGCTCAACGGTAGCCGGTCGGCGCGGTACACGTGTGTCAAGGCGGAGGCGGGCGTGAGGAGTGCGTACTAACGACGTACGGCGCAGCCGGGCGTCGGAAGTGCGCACTCGGCACGTACGCCGGGGAGTAAAGCGACGCCAGACGGAACTGAGCGGATCAGTTCAGGGCGTACGTGCCAAGTGCGCACTTCTGACGCCCGCGCCTTTGGCGCGTACGTCATTAGTGCGCACTTTTCACGCCCGCCTAGTCGGCGGAGATGCCGACGCCGATCGGGCACGACACGCCCGTACCACCGAGGCCGCAGTAGCCGGCCGGGTTCTTGTGGAGGTACTGCTGGTGGTACGCGTCGCCCTCGTAGTAGAAGGTCGTCAGCGGCGCGATCTCGGTTTCGATCTGGCCCTTGTGCGCGGCAGTGAGCGCCTCCTGGTACATGGCGCGCGACGCCTGCACGATCGCGAGCTGCTCGGGTGTCGTCGTGTAGATGCCGGAGCGGTACTGCGTGCCGACGTCGTTGCCCTGGCGGTTCTTCTGCGTCGGGTCGTGCCCTTCCCAGAAGACGCGCAGGAGCTCTTCGACGCTCACCTGCGTGGGGTCGAAGACGACGAGGACGGCCTCGGTGTGGCCGGTGCGGCCGGTGCACGTCTCGCGGTAGGTCGGGTTGGGCGTGAAGCCTCCGGCGTAGCCGACGGCCGTCGTGTAGACGCCGGGGACCTGCCAGAGCTTGCGCTCGGCGCCCCAGTAGCAGCCCATACCGAACACGATTTGCTCGAGGCCCTCGGGGAAGGGGCCCTGCATGGGGGTGCCGAGGACGGCATGGTTGTCAGTCAGGACAACCGGGTCGGGGTGGCCGGGCAGTGCCTGAGACGCGTCGAGCGCGTCGTGCTTGGATCGGGAGAAAAGGCTCATGCCGCAAGGGTAGACCCTCCTGCGCCAACCGTCGTTGCACACGTGTGCAGGATCGCCGCGGTCCAAGCGGGCACACCGATGCGATAGAACAGGTCACGCATGCCGGAACAAACCCCCCTTGCCGATCGTTCGCTCACGACGCCGCACGTCGACCGCCTCTCGCCGTCGCACCCCGCGTATGACGAGATCCTGGCCGTCCACGCCGCAGCGCTCGACCGCGGCGACCCGGGCTACCTCGATCCGGTGACGGGGCTCTACGTGATGACGGCAGCGGTGCACGCTGAGCGCGGTTTCTGCTGCGAGCGGGGCTGTCGGCACTGTCCGTATCTGGTCTGACGGTCGCGGTTCAGGCGTCAAAAAGCGCTCGTTTTTCACACGTGTGGCTGATCTTGTCGGGGACCCCTCATTTCTATATCCAGTCTGTGAAGCGTCTGTATTCTCACAATGTCGTCACGTAGTACCCCGTCGGAGGTCGTCTTCTCGTGAAGTTCACATCGCCTTTCAAGTTGGCTACGGCAGTTGCCGTGCTTAGTGCGGCCCTAGGTATCGCAGGCCCTGCCAGTGCGGCTTCGGCTGTGTTGTTTGGTTCCACCGGGAATCTGAATCCTGAGCAAGGAGCAATCGCTATCGACTCCTCGGGGACCATTTTCACCGCCGTTTCTTCGCAGCAGACGAAGTCGATCGCCAAGATCACGTCCGCGGGCACCGTTACGGCGCAGTGGACGAGCGCGCTTCCCGACTACTCTTATAGCGTTGCTATCGGCCCTGGCGGTACGGTGTTTTCGGGTCAGTACGCATCGATTGTGAAACTTGATGCGAGTGGCGGTCTGGTCGCGACGTACACGAACTCTGGGCCCGCCTTCGCAGCCGGTGTCGCCGTCAATGCGACCACGGGAGATGCCTACTGGATCAGAGGGCAAGGGAACTTCAAAGAGGTTGGCCGCATTCTCGGAGGCACAAGCTCTGCGAACGTGGCGAACCTAGCGACGCCCGTCTCGACCAACGAGACGCCATGCGCGGTCATCACCGATGCCAGTGGAAATGTCTACGTCGGCACCTCCACGGACGGCAAGGTAATCAAGTTTGATTCGAGCCTGAACCGCGTCACCTCGTACACAGTCGGCCAGCAGGCCTGCGGCCTTGCCGTTGATGCGACCTATCTCTACGTGGCGAACAAGAACAGCGGTTCGGTCTCGCGCATCACGCTTTCGGATGGCACGACCAACACGACGTGGGCCAACTTGGGGAGTTTGAAGCCGACGTACATCGCCGTGGACTCTGCGGGCTCCGTCTATACCGCGAACGTGCCCATGGGATTTGGAAACAGCACGATCTCCAAGATTTCCCCTGCCGGCACCCCGACAGAGCTCTATGCAGCGAGGAGCCAAATGGAGACCATCAAGGGGCTCGTGGTCGATGCGGCGACAAACGTCTACTTCACGCAGGGTGCGGGTATGACACCGAACTCTGCCGGCGTCTACAAGATCACCCAGACGGCCCCTTCGCCGACGCCGACGCCGACGCCGACGTCGTCCTCGACCACGTCGACAACGACAGCCTCAACCGGCAAGCCCGCCCCGGGCCCGGCCCTGAAGGTCACGGATATTCCGGCCGAGATCACGCTCGACCTCGGCTCGTCGACGGGCGGCACGATCCCCGCGGATCAGCCGATTGTCGCCGAGGTGCCGTGCTCGGCGCCTGAGGGGCAGCTGCTTGATCGCTGCACCGTCAACGTGACCGCGCCCGATTACGTCCTGCTTGGTCAGCGCGACGGCATCAGCGTCCGCTCGGACAAGAAGGTCTCGATTGGCAAGGCGACCGTTAAGTCGAAGGCCGGCAAGAAGACGATCGTCGTGAAGGTCAAGATCAACGGCAAGGGTCGCAAGGCGCTCCAGCGGAACCTGAAGATCACCGCGACGGTCGGTCTGACCGCGATCACCGTGTCGAACCTAGAGTCGTCCGGTGAGGCGAACACGGAGATGCGGCTGCCGACGCAGCTGATCTCGCCCGAGTCGGGCATCTTCGATTCGAACTCGGTCTCGCTGAACAAGGCAGGCGTCGCGTTCGTGAATCGTCTGGCGAAACTGCTGCCGTCGAAGCCGAAGAACATGGTGTTCATCGGCTTTGCTGACAACACCGGCGTGCCGGGTGACAACCGTTGGCTTGGCGATCGTCGCGCCAAGGCCGTGCGCGATGCGCTCGCAGCCAAGGGCGTTGAGCCGGTGAAGTCGTCGATCGAGACCAAGGCCGCGCGCTCGCCGCGTGACGACAACGCGAAGTCGACGGGACGCGAGCGCAACCGCCGCGTCTCGATCCGCATTACGTACTAGCGCGATCCTCCGGGCCGGCCCGCGCGGCCGGCCCGGAGGCGTACGTCTCAGCGGAACAGGCGGATCGTTACGTCATCGAGCGACAGGTCCGTCCATTGGCGATCACCTGTCACCACGGGTACGTCGAGGCGGCGCGCCACCGCCAGGCAGGTCGCGTCGGCAAGGCTGATCGACGCGCGTGTGGTGCGCTGCTGATCGGCGATGGCGAGGACGACAGCGGTCGCGATCGCATCGGCTTCGATGACGGGCTCAACACGTAACCCCTTCATCGCGAAGACGGTGCGCAGCGTTGAGGCGTCGAGCTCGTGTGTTTTGCGTCGGGCGACGTTCAGGGCCTCGGCGAGCGCAATCGACGTCGTGGCTGCGCGCCCGGAGTCGAGGATCGTCTCGACGACGTCGTGTCCTGTCTCCTGGAACAGCACCGCGACGAGGGCGGACGCATCGAGCAGGGCGACGGGGTCGCTCATTCGAGTCCGAGCTCGCTCAGGAGCTCGCGACCGCGACGCGCAGCGCCCTTCGGATCGATGTCCGGGTGCTCGAGGCGATCGAGGCGATCCGCCTCCGATTCCCCCCGCCACTGCTGGAGGTCGGCCGTTGCATCGCGCTGTCCCATGCGGTCGCACGCCTCTCGCAGTTGATCCATCAAGCGGTCGGCAGCGGAGATCACGATGCGGCCGTCATCCTCGACGACAGCCACCACTTCCTGCCCCTCCGTGAGGCCCGAAGCACGTCGCAGCGCGGCCGGGAGGACGATGCGGCCTCGATCACCAACGCGAAGGGGGAAGGCATTCATGGACCAAATGTACCACGCAATGAGTTTTTGTGGGAAACAATGAAAACTGTGGGAATTGCCTTCGCATGTGGTTCGTGTGAAGGCCCCGCTGAAGGCGCTCGGCCACTAAACCGCCTTTAGGCTCTAGGCGTGCTGCAGCTCCTCGCCCAGGTCGTGCCGCTAGCTATCGCCGGAGCGATCAGTCCGGTCGTGTTGATGGGCGCACTCGCGATCCTCGACGGGCCGCGCGCGATTCGACAGTCCGCCGCGTTCAGCGCCGGCGTGATCGGCACCACGATCGTGCTGTTCGTCGCCGGGTTCCTCGTGGCGGTGCTGCGTCGGGATGGCGACACGCCGGCGTGGTTCTCGGGGGATCGTGCACACGTCGCCGTGGGCGTGATGCTGATCGTCGCCGGCATCGTGCTCGGCTCGATCCGGCCCAACCCGAACCGCACGAAGGAATTCGAGGCCAAGTTCCTGTCCGGCACGCGGCCGCTGCACGACTTCTTGATCGCGGGCATCGTGTTGATGATCACCAACGGCTCGACGTTCGTCGTGCTGATCGCGATCCTGCATGAGGTTGCACGCGCCAACGTGCTGGCCGGCGAAGAGGCAATCGCGCTGGGGGTCGCCACGTTCATCGTCGTGCTGCCGGCAACGGCACCGCTCGCTGCCGCGGTCTTCGGCGGAGCGGGCACGCGCGCACGGCTCGGGACGATCAGTCACCTCGCCATGCGCTACGGCCGCTTCGTGATGGCCGCACTCTGGATCGCCTTCGGCGTGAAGGACGTGCTCTCGGTCGTACTGGCCTAGATCCCGGCGGGCGCGCCGGTCTGCTCACGCTCGTGCTTGCCACCCGGGATTAGCGCACCGCAGATCACCGCGCTGACGAGGAAGATGCCGGCCGACACCCAGAAGGCGACGGAGTAGCTGTGCACCGCAGCCGCCATCTGGTCGCCGAGACCGTCGGCCAAGTAGCTCGCGACGGCACTCGCGGCGATGGTGGAGAGGAGGGCAGTGCCGATCGAGCCGCCTACCTGCTGCGTCGTGTTCGCCATCGCCGAGGCGATGCCCGCGTCGTGTGCCTCGACGCCGGAGGTGCCGACCTCGAAGCAGGTGGCGAACAGGAGACCGAGACCGAGGCCGAGGATCACGAGACCGGGGAGGACGTGCGAGACGTAGCCCGTGTTGGTGCCGATCTGGGTGAGCAGCGCCATGCCGATCGCCGCGAGCAGCATGCCGCCGAAGATCGGAATGCGCGCGCCGATCTTCGGCAGCAGCACGGCCGTTGAGAGCGTCGCCATCACCATGATGCCGCCCACCATCGGCAGGAACGCGAAGCCCGTCTTGATCGGCGAGTACATCAGGATCGTCTGCAGGTAGTACGTCAGGAACAGGAACACGCCGAACATGCCGACGCACGCCAGGCCGAGACCGAGGTACGCACCGCCGCGCGAGCGGTCGAGCACGACGCGCATCGGCAGGAGGGGGTTGGAGACGCGGGTCTCGATCACCACGAAGATCGCGGTGAGGATCAGCCCGCCGATCAGGCAGACCAGCGTGGTGGTGGAGGTCCAGCCATCCGTCGCGGCCTGCGAGCAGCCGTAGACGATGCCGAGCAGCCCGACGGAGATCACGACCGTGCCGAGCAGGTCCAGGCGAGCCTTGCCCTCGGGGCGCTGGTTCACGAGCAACGCGACGGCCGCGATCGCAGCGGGGATGGCAAGCACGAGGTTCACGTAGAGACACCAGCGCCACGAGAGGTACTGGGTCAGCACGCCACCGAGGATCAGGCCGAGGGCTGCGCCAGCACCGGCGATCGCGCCGTAGATGCCGAACGCCTTGCCGCGCTCATCGGGATCGGTGAACGTCGTCGTCAACGTGGACAGCGCGGCCGGGGCGAGCAGGGCGCCGAACAGACCCTGGGCGGCACGCGCAATCACGAGCACTTCGAAGTTGGGGGCACTGCCGCCAACGGCAGAGGCAATCGAGAAGCCGATCAGGCCCGCGAGCAGCAGATGCTTGCGGCCGAAGACGTCGGCGAGACGACCGCCGAAGAGGAGCAACGAGCCGAACGCGAGGGTGTAGGCGGTGATGATCCACTGCCGGTTGTCGTCCGAGAAGCCCAGGTCCATCTGCGCGGACGGCAGCGCGATGTTGACGACCGTTGAGTCGAGCACGACCATCAGCTGTGCGATGCCGAGCACGGCGAGGATCGCCCAGCGCTTGGAGTGGTGGGGGTTGTGGGCGTGATCGGTCACGAGAACTCCTGGAAACGCAGCGGGCGGTGGTGCCCTCGGAAGAAATCTTCGCCGACAATCGCGCAGAGCCTGCCAGTTGCTGCGGTACGCTCCCTCTGTGATAGGTTATGAACGGTTCATAACGGAGGGGTGACATGGCGCGCAGCGCATCAGCGGTGGCATTCTCGGTCTCGGAAGCGGACCTTCCGCGTCTCGAGCGTCTCGTGGCGCTCTACGGCCGCGGCAATCGCAGCGAGCTCCTGCGCCTGATGCTCGACCGCTTCGAGGCGGCCGAGCGTGCCGAGCGCCTGCGGCACCTGCAGGCATACGGCGCTGCCAAAGCCGCTGAGCGTGGGCTCTCGCAGGCGGATGCGGTCGCGCTCGTGCGCAAGGCACGCCTCGCCATGGCGGAGGCCAGCTAACACTGGCGTTCCCCGTCGTCTTCGATGTGAACGTCCTCGTCGGCGCCGTTGCGTCCGGCACCACGAAGTTCGAATCCTGGCCGAGCCCGCCGCCCATGAGCGACAACCCGTTCGCAGACTGTCTCGGCATCGCCAACGATGCCCGCGAGTTCGCGCTGTATCTCTCAGAACACATCCTCGCGGCGACGGTCTATGTGCTCACGCACCGCGACCACGGCTTTGGCTGGGACGTGACGCATGCAAGCGACTACGTCGAGGTGCTGCTGGACATCGCCGCCGCGTCGGGCGGCGCGATTCTCGATCCGACGATACGCGTGAACGACGCGGCCGACGACGAAGACAATCGCATCCTCGAGCTCGCGTTGGCATGCGACGCCGATCTGATCGTCAGCGACGACGCTCACCTCACCGAGTTGTCGCCGTGGCGCGGCAGGCCGGTACTGCGGCCGGCAGAGTTCACCGCACGGACAGATGCGATGCGGCGCGCGGAGCGGCGGGGATGCTAAGACCGTCGCTCGGCGAACACCCTCGGTGTAACCGAGGATTCGAAGCGGTGGCTAGGAGCTCGACCCTGAATGTCCATCACAGGGGAGCAAGAGAGGCGGAGAGGGAGGGATTCGAAAGCCCGCGCCTTGCGGTTGGAGGAAGTAGTGTGGTTACTCGCGGGCGCCTTCGTCGATGCTGCTCAAGGCGAGCGCAGCTCGGCTTGACGGAGTGGTTGGCGAGTAGGCCTGGCTTGCGTGCAGCACTCGGTGAACACCCTCGGTGTAACCGAGGATTCGAAGCGGTGGCTAGGAGCTCGACCCTGA